>NZ_JAVRFI010000004.1:0-447620 GCF_031845785.1 Streptomyces hesseae | reverse complement strand
CCTCACACCCGCTCCACCACCGTCACGTTCGCCTGCCCGCCCCCCTCGCACATCACCTGCAACCCAAATCGCCCGCCCACCCGCTCCAGCTCCCCCACCAGCGTCGTCATCAGCCTCGCCCCCGTCGCCCCCAGCGGATGACCGAGCGCTATCGCGCCGCCGTTGACGTTGACGCGGTCCGGGTCGGCGCCGGTCTCCTTGAGCCAGGCGAGGACGACGGGGGCGAAGGCCTCGTTGACCTCGAAGAGGTCGATGTCGGCCACGCTCAGGCCCGCCCGGCGCAGCGCGTGGGCCGTCGCCGGGATGGGGGCGGTGAGCATGCGGATGGGGTCCTCGCCGCGGGCGGAGAGGTGGTGGATGCGGGCGCGGGGGGTCAGCCCGTGGTCGTGGACGGCGCGTTCGTTCGCGATCAGCAGGGCCGCCGCGCCGTCCGAGACCTGGGAGGAGACGGCGGCGGTGAGCCGCCCGCCGGGGACGACGGGCTTGAGGTCGGCCATGCGGGCGAGGGACGTGTCGCGGCGCGGGCCCTCGTCGGCGGTCATGTCCCCGTACGGCACGGTCTCCCGGGTGAAGCGGCCCTCGTCGGCGGCGCGTACCGCCCGTTCGTGGGAGCGGAGCGCGTACTCCTCCATCATCTCGCGGGTGATGCCCCACTGGTCGGCTATGAGCTCCGCGCCGTGGAACTGGTTGACGGGCCGGTCGCCGTAGCGGGCCCGCCAGCCGTGGGAGCCGGCGAAGGGGCCGTGCGTGAGGCCGAGGGGTTCGGCGGCGCGGTGGAAGGCGTAGCCGATGGGGATCTGCGACATGCTCTGGGTGCCGCCCGCCACGACGAGGTCCTGGGTGCCGGAGAGCACGGCCTGGGCGGCGAAGTGGACGGCCTGCTGGCCGGAGCCGCACTGCCGGTCGACGGTGACGCCGGGGACCTCCTCGGGCAGGCCGGCGGCGAGCCAGCTGGTGCGGGCGATGTCCCCGGCCTGTGGCCCGACGGTGTCGAGGCAGCCGAGGACGACGTCGTCGACGGCCGCCGGGTCGACACCCGTGCGCCGGATGAGTTCGGCGATGACGTGGGCGCCCAGGTCGGCGGGGTGGGCGGTGGCGAGGGCGCCGCCGCGGCGGCCTACGGGGGTGCGTACCGCTTCGACGATGAACGCTTCGGCCATGACGACTCCTAGGGTCGCGGGGCTCGTGGGGCTCGTGGGGTGATGCCGTCCAGGACCATGGACAGGTACTGCCCGGCGATCTCCTCCGGGCTGTGCGTCCCGCCGGGCCGGTACCAGGACGCGGCCACCCAGACGGTGTCGCGCAGGAAGCGGTAGGCGAGGCGGATGTCGAGGTCGGCGCGGAAGGACCGGTCGGCCATGCCGCGCCGGAGGACGCCCAGCCACATCTCCTCGAACTTCCGCCGGGAGTCGGCGAGGTAGGAGAAGCGGGGGTGTCCGGCGAGGTGCGGGGTCTCCTTCTGGTAGAGGGCGACCGCCGCGCGGTGCTGGTCGATCTCGCGGAAGGACTCGGTGACGAGCTCCGTGACGGTCTCGCGGGGGCCGAGCCCGGCGGCGAGGACGGCGTCGTAGCGGGCCCACAGGTCGTCGAGGAAGCCGGTGAGGATCTCGTCGAGCATCGACTCCTTGGAGTCGAAGTGGTAGTAGAGGCTTCCGGCGAGCATGCCCGCCTCGTCGGCGATCCGGCGGACGGTGGTGGCCCGGTAGCCGTGCTCGGCGAACACCTCGGCGGCCAGGGCGAGCAGTTCGGCGCGGCGTGCGGGAGTGGTCTTCTTGCTGGTCGGCACGGTGTCATTCTCGTTCACGCGCGCTGGCTGCTGACGGCGACGGTCTCCCCGGTCATGTACGAGGAGTAGTCGCTGGCGAGGAAGACGATGACGTTGGCGACCTCCCAGGGCTGGGCCGCCCGCCCGAACGCCTCCCGTTCCGCCAGCCGTTCCAGTAGTTCCGGGGTGGTGACCCGGGCGAGGTGGGGGTGGGCGGCGAGGCTCGGGGCGACGGCGTTGACGCGTACGCCGTGGTCGGCGGCCTCCAGGGCCGCGCAGCGGGTGAGGGCCATGACGCCAGCCTTGGCGGCGGCGTAGTGGGCCTGGCCGCGCTGGGCGCGCCAGCCGAGGACGGAGGCGTTGTTGACGACGGCGCCGCCGGTGCCGCGCGCCCGCATGCGGCGCAGGGCGGCGCGGGTGCAGCGGAAGGTGCCGGTGAGGGTGGTGTCGAGGACCCGGTGCCACTGGTCGTCGGTCATGTCGGCGAGTTCGGCGGTGCCGCCGAGGCCCGCGTTGTTGACGAGGACGTCGAGGGTTCCATGGCGTTCCTCGGCGAGGTCGAGGAGGGCGGCGATGCGGGCCTCGTCGGTGACGTCGCAGGGCGTCCCGGCGACGCGGTCCGCGCCGAACTCCTCGGCGAGCTCCGCCACCACGTGTGCGAGGCGGGGCGCGTGGGCGTCGCCCAGGACCACGCTCGCGCCCTCCTCCAGGAAGCGGCGGGCGGTGGCGCCGCCGATGCCGGTACCCGCGGCGGCGGTGATGACGGCGGTACGGCCGGTCAGCAGGTCGTGGCCGGGTGGCGGGGGCGGCGGGCCGGAGCTCTCGACGCTGCTCATGGCCCCACGCTAACCTACCAAACACTTGTTAGGGAAGGATGGTTGATGACCACTGACCCTGTGGTGCGTTACGAGAGCGACGGCTCTGTCGCGACCGTCACCATGAACCGGCCCGCGTACCGCAACGCGCAGAACTCCGCGATGACCTACGCCCTGGACACGGCCTTCTCCGAGGCGGCGGCCGACGACGGCGTCCGGGTCGTCGTCCTGGCCGGGGCGGGCGAGCACTTCTCGGCGGGGCACGACATCGGGTCGCCCGGCCGTGACGCGCATCTGCCGTTCCCCCGCCGGGCCGGGCTGTGGTGGGACCACTCCGGCAAGTCCGGCGCCGAGCAGCGCTTCGCCCGGGAGTCCGAGGTGTATCTCGGGATGTGCCGGCGCTGGCGCGAGCTGCCCAAGCCGCTCATCGCGAGCGTGCAAGGGGCGTGCGTGGCGGGCGGGTTGATGCTGGCCTGGGTGTGCGACCTGATCGTGGCGAGCGAGGACGCGTTCTTCGCCGACCCGGTCGTACGGATGGGTATCCCCGGCGTCGAGTACTTCGCCCACCCGTGGGTGATGCCGCCCCGGATCGCCAAGGAACTCCTCTACACCGGCGACCGGATGAGCGCGCGGCGCGCGTACGAGGTGGGGATGGTCAACCGTGTGGTGCCACGGGACGATCTGGCCGCCGAGACCCTCGCCCTGGCCGGGCGGATCGCCCGGATGCCCCGGATGGGCCTGGCGCTGACGAAACGGGCGGTCAATCAGGCCGAGGACCTCCAGGGGCTGCACAGCGGCCTGGACTCGGCCTTCGCCCTCCACCACCTCGCGCACGCGCACAACGCGGAGACGTCCGGCGATCAGCTCGCCGGGATGGACGCCAGAAGCATGAGAGCGGAGTCCTGAAGTGGACCTCGACTTCACCCCCGGGGAGTCCGCCTTCCGCGCGGAGGCGCGGGCCTGGCTGGCGGAGCACGTGCCCGCCGCGCCGCTCGCCCCGCCGGAGACCGCGCGGGGCTTCGCCGAGCACCGGGCGTGGGAGCGGACGCTGTACGAGGGCCGCTGGTCGGCGGTCTCCTGGCCGGACGCCTACGGGGGCCGGAACGGTTCACCGGTGGAGTCGCTGGTCTTCGAGGAGGAGTACCACGCGGCGGGCGCGCCCGCCCGGATCTCCCAGAACGGCGTCGCCCTGCTCGCCCCCACCCTCCTCGCGCACGGCACCGAGGAGCAGCGGACCCGGATCCTGCCGCCGATGGCGCGCGGCGAGACGGTCTGGGCCCAGGCGTGGTCCGAGCCGGAGGCGGGCTCCGACCTCGCCGCGCTGCGCTCGGTCGCCGTCCGTACGGACGGCGGGTGGCTGCTCAGCGGGAACAAGACATGGTCCTCGCGTGCGGTGTTCGCGGACCGGGCCTTCGGGCTGTTCCGCAGCCATCCCGGCGCGGACCGTCCGCACCGGGGGCTGACGTACGCACTGTTCCCGCTGGACGCGCCCGGGGTGACCGTACGGCCCGTCGGGCGTCTCGACGGGAAGCCCGTCTTCGCCGAGATCTTCCTGGACGAGGTCTTCGTGCCCGACGAGGACGTCGTCGGGGAGCCGGGGCAGGGCTGGCGCGTCGCGATGAGCACGGCGGGCAGCGAGCGCGGCACGGCGCTGCGCGCCCCGGGCCGGTTCACGGCGGCGGCCGGACGCCTGGTGGAGCTGTGGCGTTCGGCGGCCGGTCCCGGTGACGCGGCGCTGCGGGACCGGGTGGCGGACGCGGTGATCCGGGCGCGGGCGTACCGGCTGTACGCCTACGCGCAGGCGTCGCGGCCGGATCCGCCGTCGGGGGCGGAGGCGAGCCTGACGAAGGTGTTCTGGTCGGAGCTGGATCTCGCGCTGCACGAGACGGCCCTCGATCTGCTGGGCGCGGAGGGCGAACTCGCCGACGCCGCCTGGGCCCAGGGCTGGCTGTTCGCCCTGGCCGGGCCGGTCTACGCCGGGACGAACGAGATCCAGCGGGATGTGATCGCGGAGCGGCTGCTGGGACTGCCGAAGGGACGCCGGGGATGAGGTTCGCGCTGGACGCCGAGCAGATGACCTTCGGGCGCTCGCTGGATCGGATGTTCGCGGCGGCGGACACGCCCTCGGCGGTACGGGCGTGGGCGCGCGGCGAGCATGGGCCGGGGCGGGTGCTGTGGCGCCGGGCGGCGGACGCGGGTGTGTTCACGCTGGCGGCACCCGGGGCGTTCGGCGGGGTGGGGCCGCTGCCGGTGGAACTGGGTGTCGCCTTCGTCGAGTTCGGCCGGCACTGCGTGCCCGGCCCGCTGGTGGAGACGGTCGCGGCGACGGCCTTGCTGACACGCCTGGCGGCGGCCGGGGAGGCGGCGCCCGCGAAGGAGTGGGTGCCGAGGGTGTGCGCGGGCCAGGCACGGGTGACCCTGGCGGCGCCGGCGGCGGGTCCGTACGCGCTGGACGCGGACGCGGCGGACGCGGTGTTCGTGGTGACGGGCGGCGAGGAGAGTGCGGTTTTGCGGTTGGCGTCCGGCCATGGTCCCGTCCGGCCGTCCGTCGACCCCGCGCGGCGCCTGGCCCTTCCGGCGGTGGACGGGGAGCCGCTGGCGGCCGGGCCGGCCGTGCGGGAGGCGGCCGCGCATGCCGGTCTGTGGGCGGCATTCGCGACCGCCGCGCAGGCGCTCGGGGTGGGGCACGCGCTTCTCGACCGGACGGTGGCGCATGCCGGGCGGCGCGTCCAGTTCGGCGCGGTGATCGGTTCGTTCCAGGCGGTCAAGCACCGGCTGGCGGACGCGTTGATCGGCCTGGAGTTCGCGCGGCCGCTGCTGTACGGCGCGGCCGTGGCCCTGGCGGCGGACTCCCCGGGGGCCCGGGCGGAGGTGGCGGCGGCCAAGGCGGCCGCCTGCGACGCGGCGTACGCGGCGGCGCGCACGGCGCTCCAGGTGCACGGCGCGATCGGCTACACGTCCGAGTACGACCTGTCGTTGTGGCTGGGCAAGGCGCGGGCGTTGCGGCAGGCGTGGGGGGCGCCGGAGGACTGCCGCCGGGCAGCCCTGGAACTCTTTCACCAGTAAAACACCTGTTAATGTATTTGTATGGCGAAGCTCCCTCCCCTGCCCGTGCGCGGTCTGGTCCGGCTGAAGCCGGCAGCTGACATCTGGACCTGGCCCGCGCTGAGCGCGGCCGCCGCGATGGCCGTCCCCGACGTGACGCTCCTCGCACTCGGCCGCCTCGACCTCGCCCTCTACACCGCCGCCGGCGCGCTCTGCGCGCTGTACGGGCACGACCGGCCCTACGCCCGGCGCGCCCGGACGCTGGCCTGGCTGGTCCTGGGCGCGGTCGCGGGCATGGGCGTGGCCCTGACCAGCGCTGCCCTCGTCCATTCGGCCCCGCTGCTGGTCCTGCTCGCGGCGCTCGTCGCGGCGGTCCACAAGGCCGTGTGCGACGCGGCGCGGATCGGGCCGCCGGGGAACGTGGTGCTGACGTTCCTCACGTCGACGGCGTTCTTCGTGCCGCAACGGGCGGCGGAGGTGCCCGGGCATCTGGGGCTGGTCGCGGCGAGCGGGGCACTGGCCTGGCTGATCTGCATGGCCCCGGGCCTCGTCCGGCGGCACGGTCCGGAGCGGATCGCCGTGGCGCGGGCCCTGGAGGCGGCGGCCCGGGGCGACCGGCACGCGGTGCTGGTGACGGCGGAGGCGGCGCGCCGGGCGTGCGCGGGCCGGCCTGATCTGGAGGCGCTCGTGGCGTGGGCCGAGAGGGCGTCGTCGGAGGCGGAGGGGGAGGCAGAGGCGGGGCGACTGCGGGAGGTGGCGCGGGGACTGCGCGGGCGTTCCCCGGTCCCGGCCCTTCCCCCGGCCGGGGGCTTCGCCCCCGCACCCCCCTACCGCGTGCGGAACGGGCTGATCACCCTGGCCGCGACCCGCGTCGCGCTCGGCGCCGCCCTGGCCGGGTGGGCCTCCCTCGCACTGGGCAGCTCCCACCCCCACTGGGCCGTCGTCTCGGCCGCGTCCGTCGTCCAGGCCCACGCCTCCGCGTCGTGGCAGCGCGGCGCCCAGCGTGTGATCGGCAATGTGGTGGGGCTGGCGCTGTTCGCCGCGCTGCTTCCCATCGCCCGGACGGGCGAGGTCGTCATGGTGGCGGTCGCGCTCGCGCTCCAGGTGGCGGCGGAGGCGACCATGGCCCGGAACTACTGGCTGGGCAGCGTGTTCGTGACGCCGATGGCGCTGCTGCTGGGCGAGTTCGCCGGGGCGCACCCGGCGGGCGGGACCATGGCGGACCGGGGCGCCGACACGGTGGCGGGCGCCGCGATCGGAGTGCTGGTGTGCCTGCTGGTCGCCGACGGGCGGGCCGTGGAGCGGGTCGAGGCCGCCCTCGGCCGGGTCCGCGAGGCCCGGAACGACGCCGCGCGTGACGGCACTCAGGAGACCGCCCGCGTCCGGGAGCGGCTCGGGGCGGCGCTGCTGGAGCTGCGCGCGGCGGTGGACGTCGCGGCCGGGGAGCGACGGCGACACGCGCCGCCCGGGGAGCGGATCGCCGCACGGGTCGCCCACGAGGAACGCGAGGGGCACCGGGCCCTGGCCGCCCTCCACGCCCTGGCCCCCGCGCCGGCCCCCACGCCGGCCGGCGGCTGACAGCACACGGCCCTCCGGCGGGCCTCGGCTGATCCGCCCGCGCCCGTCGCGGCAGAATCTACCGGGGAACACCGACTGGAGAGGATCGAGAACTGTGGCCGAGGACGCCGAGGACATCGTCGCGCGCGTGCTGCGCCAGTGGCAGGAGGTCCACCCCGGACTCGACACCGCGCCGATGGCCGTGATCGGCAGGCTCAACAGGTGCGCCGCCCTGCTTCAGCAGGCCACGGACGCCCCGCTGGTGCGCGAGGGGCTGACGCGGGCGGAGTTCGACATCCTGGGCACCCTGCGGCGCACGGGCCGGGAGCTGACGCCCGGGCAGATCGCCCGGGAGACGTTCGCCTCGGGCGCGGCCGTCACCAAGCGGCTGCGGGTACTGGAGGAGCGCGGCCTGGTCGCGCGCCGCCCGGACGACCGCGACCGGCGGGTGGCCCATCTGTCGCTGACCGGCTCCGGCCGGGAGCTCATCGACATACTGATCCCGCGCCAGCTGGAGTACGAGCAGGCGCTGCTCGCGGGCCTCGGCAAGGACCGGCAGGACGAGCTCGCCGGCACCCTCGCCGAGCTCCTCGTCCACCTCGAAGGGCGGCTCGGCGGCCTCCAGCCGTAATGCGTCCGCCACCGGCGGCGGACAGGTCCTAGGCTCGAAACCGTGCCTGCCATCCGTCGGAAGCCTCACCTCGTCACCGCGATCGAGGACAAGCGCGGGCTACTCGCTCATGGAGACGGTGTGGCACCCCACCGTCATACCGACGGGCAGTTGCTGTATCCCTCGGCGGGCGTCCTTGCCACCACGACGGAGCGGGGCACGTGGGTCGCCCCGCCCAACCGTGTCGCGTGGACGCCGCCGGGTTTCGAGCATTACCACCGCGCTTACGGGCGGACGGAGGTCCGGGTGGTGGAGGTCTCCGGCGCGTTGTGCGCTTCGTTACCGGACCGGCCCACGGTCTTCGCCGTGTCACCGCTGCTGCGGGAAGCGTTGCTGGTCCTCACCGACGGGCGCGAGCTGCGGCCGGACGCGCGGAACCGGCTTCGGGAGGTGGTCGTCGACGAGCTCGTCGACGTTCCCGAAGAGGCCCTGTACCTTCCGGAGCCGGCCGATGACCGTCTTCGCGCGGTCACGGACCTTCTCCACGCCGACCCCGCGACCCCTTCGACGCTGGCGGAGCTCGGGCGGACGGTCGGGGCGAGCGAACGGACTCTGAGCCGCCTGTTCCGGAGCGAGCTGGGGATGAGCTTCCATCGGTGGCGGAGCCTGCTGCGCGTCCAGCATGCGCTGGTCAGGTTGGTCGAGGGGGACGCGGTCATCGACACGGCCACCCGGCTGGGTTGGGCCAATCCCGCCAGTCTCATCGAAGCGTTCACAGCGATCGTCGGCCAGACACCAGGGCGATATCAGATGGAGCTCCGTCGTCGACTGTTGATGGAGGCATGACAACGGCCCGACCGAAGTGCCCCGGTCAGCACCCGAAGCGCACGAGAACACCACCATGGTGATCGCGGGAGCGGGAGTCGCCGGACTCACCCTCGGAAACTTCCTCCTGCGCAGCGGGATCGACTGCGTCATCCTGGAAAAGCGCAGCCGTGAGTACGTCGAACAGCGACAGCGTGCCGGGGTCATCGACACCCGGGCGGCACGCATGTTCCGGGAGTGGGGACTCGAAGACCGGGTGATCGAAGGGGCCCCGGTCAAACCGGTGCTGAACTTCCGGATCGACGGCGTATGGGGGTGCCTCGTCGGCGATGTTGTGCAACGTTCGCTATCGGGACGGCACCGGATCGACAAAGGTGATCGGCTGCGAGTTCGTCGCCGGCTGCGACGGTGACCGCGGTGCGAGCAGGGCAGCCATCCCCGGCGAGAGCCTCACCCGGTACTCCCACGAATTCGGGTACGCATGGCTGACCGTTCTGGCGGAGGTGCCCGCCAACCACCAGTCCATGATGGCGCTGCACCCACGTGGATTCGCCGGGCAGTTCGCCCGCGGCCCACACGCGAGCCGGTTCTATCTGCAGTGCCCGCTCGACAGTTCCATGCCGCAGTGGACGGACGAACGGATCTGGGACGAGCTCGAGACCCGCTTCGGCGAACCCATGGCCACCAGGGGGCGGATCACCAGCACACAACTGGTGCCACTGCGAAGCCTGGTGCACAGCCCGATGAGCCACGGCCGACTGTATCTGCTCGGGGACGCCGCCCACATCGTTCCTCCGATGAGCGCGAAAGGAATGAGCCTGGCCCTGTACGACGCCGAGACATTCGCGAACGCCGTCATCCATTACCAGGCCAACAATCACGACTCGGCCCTGCTCGACGGTTACTCGTCGACGTGTCTTCATCGCGTGTGGAACTACCAGGCGTTCGCGACATGGTGGACCGAATTGATACACGACGCCGGTGGCGGCTCGCACCGAGACGAGTTCCGCCACCAGGTCGCCCGGGCAGATCTTGCACGCCTGTTCGAGTCCGGCTCGGCGAACCGTCTGCTGAGCGAGTTCATCGCCGGACTGAACTAGGGCCCGAGCCTCCCGGAGCCGACCGGTCCCGAGCAGACCGGTCCGGGGCTAGCCGGTACGCCGCTGGGTGAAGCGGAGCATATTGCCGGACGGGTCGCGGAAGGCGCAGTCGCGGACGCCGTAGGGCTGGTCGACCGGCTCCTGGAGGACCTCGCCGCCGGCGGACCGGATCCGCTCGAAGGTGGCGTCGCAGTCGTCGGTGGAGAAGATCACGCCGCGCAGCAGGCCCTTGGCCAGCAGTTCCGCCATGGCCTGCCGGTCGGCGGGCGAGGCGTTGGGGTCGGCGAGCGGCGGTTCGAGGACGACCTCCACGTCCGGCTGTGCGGGCGACCCGACGGTCACCCAGCGCATCCCCTCGAACCCGACGTCGTTGCGGACCTCCAGGCCGAGGATGTCGCGGTAGAAGGCGAGGGCCTTGTCATGGTCGTCGACTGCGATGAAGCACTGTGAAAGCTTGATGGTCATGCCCTCGACGCTACGAGGCGGCGGCCGGATCCGCTTCTCCGATCCTGACCGGTCCGCCGGCTCCGGCGGCTCCGGCCACTCCCCCGGTTCTGAGCGGCCGTGTGTAGATCTTGGCCACGCACGCCGGGATCGCGGCACCCGACTCGTGGCGGCGGGCCCGGTACGCGCTCGGGCTCTCGCCGACCAGCTCGGTGAAGCGTGAGCTGAACGAGCCCAGTGAGGTGCACCCGACCGCGAAGCAGACGTCCGTCACGCTCAGGTCGCCCCGCCGCAGCAGCGCCTTGGCCCGCTCGATACGGCGGGTCATCAGGTAGTTGTACGGCGTCTCGCCGTACGCGGCGCGGAAGCTGCGGGAGAAGTGCCCGGACGACATGAGCGCGACGCGGGCCAGCGCCGGGACGTCCAGCGGCAGCGCATAGTCGCGGTCGATCACGTCCCGCGCGCGGCGCAGCCTCACGAGGTCCTCGAGTGTCACGCGCTCCAGCATCGCACGACGGTCCGACAGAACGGCCTTGCGGCGGATACACCCCGGGGGTATAACTGGAGACCTGGATACCCCCAGGGGGTATAGATCAGCCCACGTCGCCCGGCGAGGAGCAGCGAAGACCATGACCATCGCGACGACCGGCAGCACCGGCAGCGCCCAGGTGGAGCTCGCCATCGGCGGCATGACGTGCGCCTCGTGCGCCGCCCGTGTCGAGAAGAAGCTCAACCGCATGGCAGGCGTGGCGGCGACGGTCAACTACGCCACCGAGAAGGCGAAGGTCACCTTCGACGAGGCCGTCACCGTGGCCGACCTGATCGCCACGGTCGAGGCCACGGGATACACCGCCGCGCCCCCGGCGCCCGTCCGCGCGCCCTCGACGGCCGTCGAGGGCGCGGGCGAGGACGAAGGCGCCGACGACGAGCTGCGGCCCCTGCGGCAGCGGCTGATCACCGCCGTCGTGCTGTCCGTCCCCGTGATCGCGATGGCGATGGTCCCCGCCTGGCAGTTCATGTACTGGCAGTGGCTGTCCCTGACCCTGGCGGCGCCGGTCGTCACCTACGCGGCGTGGCCCTTCCACCGGGCCGCCTTCACCAACGCGCGGCACGGCGCGGCCACCATGGACACCCTGATATCGGTGGGCACGTCCGCCGCGTTCCTGTGGTCGCTGTGGGCGCTGTTCTTCGGCACCGCGGGCATGCCCGGTATGCCCCACGCCTTCGAGCTGACGATCGAGCGCACCGACGGCGCGGGCAACATCTATCTGGAGGCGGCGGCCGGAGTGACCGCCTTCATCCTGGCGGGGCGCTATTTCGAGGCCCGCTCCAAGCGCCGTGCGGGGGCGGCGCTGCGCGCGCTGCTGGAGCTGGGCGCGAAGGAGGTCACGGTGCTGCGCGGCGGTCGGGAGGAGCTGATCCGCACGGAGGACCTGGCCGTGGGCGATCTGTTCGTGGTCCGGCCCGGCGAGAAGATCGCCACGGACGGCACGGTCGTCGAGGGAAGCTCGGCCGTGGACGCCTCGCTGCTCACCGGTGAGTCGGTGCCCGTGGAGGTCGGGGTGGGCGACGCGGTCGCGGGCGCCACGATCAACGCGGGCGGCCGGCTGGTCGTCGAGGCCTCCCGGGTCGGCGCCGACACCCAGCTGTCGCGCATGGCGAAGCTGGTGGAGGACGCCCAGAACGGCAAGGCGGCCGCGCAGCGGCTCGCCGACCGGATCTCGGCGGTCTTCGTCCCGGTCGTCATCCTCCTCGCGCTGGGCACGCTGGGCTTCTGGCTGGCGACGGGCGCGGGGCTGACCGCGGCGTTCACGGCCGCCGTGGCCGTGCTGATCATCGCCTGCCCGTGCGCCCTGGGCCTGGCCACCCCGACGGCCCTGCTGGTCGGTACGGGCCGGGGCGCGCAGCTCGGCATCCTGATCAAGGGCCCCGAGGTGCTGGAGACGACGCGCGCGGTCGACACGATCGTGCTGGACAAGACCGGCACCGTGACCACCGGCCGGATGACGCTGCTGGACGTCCGTACCGCCGAGGGCGTGAGCGAGGCCGAGGCGCTGCGGCTGGCGGGCGCGCTGGAGCACGCCTCGGAGCACCCGGTGGCGCGGGCGGTGGCCGCCGGTGCCGCCGAGCGGGTGGGTGAGCTGCCCTCCCCCACGGACTTCGCCAACCTCCCCGGCCTGGGTGTCCAGGGCATGGTCGACGGGCACGCGGTGCTCGTCGGCCGGGAGAAGCTCCTCGCGGAGTGGGCGTTGACGCTGCCGGAGGAGCTGGCGCGGGCCCTGCGGGCGGCCGAGGCGGCCGGGCGTACGGCGGTCGTGGTGGCCTGGGACGGCGCGGCGCGGGCGGTGCTGGAGGTCGCCGACGCGGTCAAGGAGACCAGCCCCGAGGCGATCCGGCGGCTGCGGGCGCTCGGGCTGACGCCGATCCTGCTCACGGGCGACAACAAGGCCGTGGCGGAGGCGGTGGCCGCCGAGGTCGGCATCGCCGAGGTGATCGCCGAGGTCATGCCGCAGGACAAGGTGGACGTGGTCAAGCGGCTCCAGGCCGAGGGCCGTTCGGTGGCGATGGTCGGCGACGGCGTCAACGACGCCGCGGCCCTGGCCCAGGCCGATCTGGGGCTGGCGATGGGCACGGGCACCGACGCGGCGATCGAGGCGGGCGACCTGACGCTCGTCCGGGGCGACCTGCGGGCGGCGGCCGACGCGATCCGGCTCTCCCGGCGGACGCTCGGCACCATCAAGTCGAACCTGTTCTGGGCCTTCGCCTACAACGTGGCGGCCCTGCCGCTGGCCGCCGCCGGGCTGCTCAACCCGATGATCGCCGGGGCCGCGATGGCGTTCTCCTCGGTCTTCGTCGTCGGCAACAGCCTGCGTCTGCGCCGCTTCCGGGCGACGGCGAGCTGACGACGGCGGATGTCACCGGGCCCGTACGAGCATCCCGCTCGTACGGGCCCTCGTGCGTCAGGGCGACGGCGAGATCGAAGGGGCCGGGGCGCCGGTGCCGACCCGGGGGGTGAGGAGGTCGTTGTCGCAGACCAGGTTCTTCATCGACTTGCCGTTGCCGAGGAGGTCGACCTTGACGTCCTCGGGCCGGCGGTCGTCGGGCACGCCGTTGTGGGAGGCCGTACAGACGAGCTGGTTGCGGGCGATGGGGCTGAACCGGGTGGGGTCCAGCGGCAGCCGGATGGTCACGGTGCCGGGGAGCGGGATGACGGTGACGGCGCCCTGCGGCAGCTTCGGCAGTTCCGTGAACAGGCCCTGCATCCGCTCGGCCTCGTTGGGGCCCTGGAGCAGCAGAACCACCGCCTCCTCCGCGCCGACCTCGCCGGCGGCGGGGCGGGAGCGGGGTTCGAGGCCACCGGGGAAGCCGAAGTACAGCCGGGCCTCCCGTACGGGGGCGCCGGGCTGCTTCGCGCCCTGCGCCGGCTGCCCCACCTCGATGACGTCGGTGGGCTCGACGCCGCACCCCGCCAGGACGCCCGCGAGGGCGCCGCACAGCGCCGCGGCGGCGACCACGCGCCGCTTCTCCGTATGTCGCCGCCTCATGATTCGTCACCTCCGCGCCGCAGCGGGAGGTCGACGGTGAACACCGCGCCTCCCCCGGGCCCGTTGGCGGCCCGTACGGTTCCGTCGTGCAGTCGTACGTTCTCCAGGGTGATGGCGAGTCCGAGGCCGCTGCCCTCGGAGCGGACCCGGGCCGCGTCGGCCTTGAAGAACCGGTCGAAGACGTGCGGCAGGACATCCGGGTCGATGCCCTCGCCCCGGTCGGCGACCTCGATCAGCAGCCGCTCCCCGCTGTGCTCCCCGCCGTCGTACCGGACCTCCGTGCGGACGGCGACGGCGACCGGCTCGCCGCCGTGCTTCAGCGCGTTGCCGACGAGGTTGGCGACGACCACGTCGACGCGGCGCGGGTCCAGCCGCGCCCGTACGTCCTCGGGGAGGTCGGCGGTGACCTTGTCCTGCCAGCCGCGGGCCTGGAGGGTCTTGCGGACCGTCTCGGCCACGTCGACCTCGTCGAGGTGGAGGGCGGCGGCGCCGGCGTCGAAGCGGGAGATCTCCATCAGGTCCTCGACCATGCGGGCGAGCTTGCCGGTCTCGCCGGCGATGAGCCGGACCGCGTGGGCGGTGTCGGCGTCCAGCGTGGCGGCGTCCTCGTCGAGGACGTCGACGACGGCGGTCATCGCGGCCAGCGGGGTGCGCAGCTCGTGGGAGACGTCGGCGGCGAAGCGGCGGGAGTTGGCCTCCATGCGGCGCAGTTCGGCGACGTTCTTCTCCAGGGTGGCGGCCATGTCGTTGAAGGTCCGTGAGAGGTCGGCGAGTTCGTCGCTGCCGGTGACCTTCAGCCGGGTGTCCAGCTCGCCCTCGGTGATCCGCTGGGTGGCGCGGCGCAGTTCGCGCACGGGCCGCAGCACGCCGCGCGCGGCGAGGAGGGCGGGCACGATGGCCAGCGCGGCGGCGGGCAGGGCGCCGCTCTGGGCCGCGTCGACCAGCGCCTGGACGTTCGCCTCGTCCTCGCGGAGCGGCACCTGGGCGTAGACCTCCAGGCCGGACAGCCGGCCGTCCTCGCCGCTGAAGGCGACGGGCAGGCCGATGGCGAGCCAGGGCTCGCCGTTTATGTCGACGCGCTGGAAGGCGGCGATGCCGTCCCGGACCTTCTGCTGCACGCCGTCGGGGATTCCCTTGGCGCCGGGGCGGGCCGGGGGGACCATGGCGCCGCCCTGGTAGCGGGCGTAGATGTTCCAGTGCTGCGCCTGGCCGGCCCGGGCGAGGTTGGTGGTGAATCTGACCAGGTCGCCGTGGTTGGGCGGGAAGCGCAGGTCGGGGACCTGGGAGTTGACCTGGGCGCGCAGCGCGGAGACGGACGTGTCCTGGGTGCGCTTGAGGATCGCGGTGCGCGCCTCGCGGAAGGTGAGCGCGGCCGTGGTGAGGGCGCTGAGCGCGGCGACGAGGAGGAACGCCACCACGAGCCGGGCCCGCAGGCCCCGGTAGAAGGTACGCAGGGCCGGCCGTCCCAGAGAGGGGCGGCGCAGGCGGACCGGGCGGTTCAGGAGGCTCATGAGGAGGGTTCTTCCACGGCTCACACGGGGCCGAAGCGGTAGCCGAAGCCCCGTACGGTCTGGATGTAGCGGGGGGAGCGGGTGGTCTCCTCGACCTTGGTGCGCAGTCGCATGACGCAGGCGTCCACGAGGCGGGCGTCGCCGTGGTAGCTGTGCTCCCAGACGTGCTCCAGGAGCTGCTGGCGGCTGAAGACCCGGCCGGGGGTGGCCGACAGGTAGAGCAGCAGCTTCATCTCGGAGGGGGCGAGCGGCAGGTCCTGGCCGTTCTTGGAGACGAGCAGCCCGGCGCGGTCGATGGTCAGGTCGCCGTGGGTCTCGGCGGTGGCCTGCGGGACGGCCGGGTCGGGGCCGCCGCCGTCGACGGGGGCGGCGCGGCGCAGGACGGCCCGGATACGGGCTTCCAGGACCTCGCCGCGGGCGGGCTTGACGATGTAGTCGTCGGCCCCGGCCTCCAGACCGAGCACGACGTCGATGTCGTCGCCGCGGGCGGTGAGCATGATGATGGGGATCTGCTGGATGACGCGGATGCGCCGGCAGACCTCGAAGCCGCTCATGTCGGGCAGCATCAGGTCCAGCAGCACCAGGTCGGGGCGGAAGTTCTCCAGCGCCGCCAGGCCGGCCCCGCCGGTCGGCGCGGCCTCGACCTCGTGGCCGCGGCGGCGCAGGGTGAGGGTGACCCCTTCCCTGACGGCCCGGTCGTCCTCGATCAGAAGCACGCGTGACATGAGGACCAGTATCGGTCGTTCGTATGCGCGAATGCGCCAGGGGGCTCGCCCGCGCCGGAACTGTCACCGACTCCTCATAAATCGACTCCTGTCACTTACACCCCGATTACACCCCGATGTACCGCAGCAGCAAGGACCGGAAGTCCCGGTCGAAGGCCTCGTAGCGCTGCCGCAGCCGCTCCCCCGGCCAGTCGGCGGGCAGCAGGGGCTCGGGCAGCACCGGGTCGGCCAGCAGGTGGCGCAGTACCGCCGCCGACACGGTGAACCGCTCCGCGAGGTTCCCGGGGCGGTCGCTGAGGGCCGCCTCCAGGGCCCGCGCCCGCCGGGCCCAGCCGGTGAGATCCCACAGAGTGGCCGCCAGCGCCGAGGGGTCCCCCTCCGGGGCGCCGGTGAGCAGTGTGCACTGTTCGGCCACGACCGGCGGCCGGACCGTCCGGACGAGGTTCGCCGGCCGCAGCCAGCAGCCCTCCCGCAGCTCCGCCAGGCGCAGCCCGGCCATCGCCTGGCGCAGCGCGGCCCGCTCCGGCGCGGCACGACGTTCGCCGGCGACGAGGGCGATCTCCCAGTCGCCGCGCCAGGGACGGGTGCGCGGGGCGCGGCTGTCGTCCTGCCGGGCCTGGCGCGCCAGCAGCCGCTCCGTGAGCCGGTAGGCGCCGTCGCGCTGTTCCACGTCCCCGGCGGCGAGCATCCGGGTCAGCGCCGTGCGGATCGTCCCCTCGGCGGTACCGAAGAGCTCGCCGACCCGGACCAGGGCGCGGGCGGGCAGGGCGGGCGGGTGGTGGCCGAGGAGCGTCGACAGCACGATCGAGCGCGCGGTCAGCGGCCGCAGCGAAAGCGTTTCATCCATGACCGGCCAAACCCTATCCATTACAGTCTTCCATCACGCATCATAAAAGTGTAATGCCCGATCCGACCGTGCCCCCGGAGGTCGCCGTGAGCGCCACACACGACGTGTTCAACCAGGCCCCGCCCCTGACCGGCTTCTCCACGGCGGAGGAGCCCGCGCTGCTGGAGGCGCTGCGCCGGGACGGCGGCGGCTGGGGCGAGGCCGAGGTCCGGGAGCTGGGGGCGCGGGCCGGCTCGGAGGAGGTACGGGAGTGGGCCCGGATGGCCGAGGCCAGCCCGCCGGTCCTGCGCACCCACGACCGCTACGGCCACCGGATCGACGAGGTCGAGTTCCACCCGGCGTGGCACCACCTGATGGCCGCCGCCGTCGGGAGCGGCCAGCACGCCGCCCCCTGGGCCGAGGCCAGGCCCGGCGCGCATCTGGTGCGGGCGGCGAAGTTCTACGCCTGGGCGCAGGCCGAGGCCGGTCACGGCTGCCCGGTGTCGATGACGTACGCCGCCGTGCCCGCCCTGCGCGCCCAGCCGGAGCTGGCCGCCGTGTACGAGCCGCTGCTGGCGTCCCGGACGTACGACTTCGGGCTGCGCCCGCCGCTCGGCAAGCGGGGCCTGATCGCGGGCATGTCGATGACGGAGAAGCAGGGCGGCTCGGACGTCCGGGCCAATACGACCCGGGCCGTGCCCACGGGCGACGGCTCGTACGCGATCACGGGCCACAAGTGGTTCACGTCGGCGCCGATGAGCGACGTCTTCCTGATGCTGGCGCAGGCGGAGGAGGGCCTGACCTGCTTCCTGATGCCGCGGGTGCTGCCCGACGGCACCCTCAACGCGATGCGCCTCCAGAGGCTGAAGGACAAGCTGGGCAACCGCTCCAACGCCTCGGCGGAGATCGAGTACGAGCAGGCGCTGGCCTGGCCCGTGGGCGAACCCGGGCGCGGGGTGCGCACGATCGTCGAGATGGTCAACATGACCCGCCTCGACTGCGTGATCGGCTCGGCCGCCGGGATGCGCGCCGGGCTGCGGGAGGCGCTCCACCACACCGCGCACCGGCGGGCGTTCGGCGCCGAGCTGATCGACCAGCCGCTGATGCGCAACGTCCTGGCCGACCTCGCCGTGGAGTCCGAGGCCGCGACGACGCTGGCCCTGCGGCTCGCGGCGGCGCTCGACCGCTCCGAGGCGGGCGACGAGGGCGAGGCGGCCCTGCGCCGGCTCGCGCTGGCCGCCGGCAAGTACTGGGTGTGCAAGCGCGGCAGCGCCCACGCCGCCGAGGCCCTGGAGTGCCTGGGCGGCAACGGCTACGTCGAGGAGTCCGGCATGCCCCGGCTCTACCGGGAGGCGCCGCTGCTGTCCATCTGGGAGGGCTCGGGCAATGTGGCCGCGCTCGACGTGCTGCGGGCGCTGACCCGGGAACCGGCCTCGCTGGACGCCTACTTCGCCGAGGTCGGCCTCGCCGCCGGCGCGGACGCCCGGCTGGACGCCGCCGCGGCCCGGCTGCGCGCCCTGCTCGGCGAGCTCTCCGACCCGCACCGCGCCCAGCTCCTCGCCCGCCGCGTCGCCGAACAGCTCACGCTCGTCCTCCAGGGCAGCCTGCTGGTGCGCCACAGCGCCCCACCCGTCGCCGACGCGTTCTGCGCCTCGCGGCTCGACGGCGAGTGGGGCAACGCCTTCGGCACCCTGCCGACGGGCACCGACCTCGGGCAGATCCTCGACCGGGCCCGGCCGAAGGACACCCCGTGACCCCCGTGACGCCCATGCCGACCGCTGTCCGCACCGAGCGCCGGGGTCCGGTGACCACCGTCGTCCTCTCCCGCCCGGACGCGCGCAACGCCGTGGACGGCCCCACGGCCGCCGCCCTCGCGGACGCCTTCCGGGCGTTCGACGCGGACCCGGCGGCGCGTGTCGCCGTGCTGTGGGGCGAGGGCGGCACGTTCTGCGCGGGCGCCGACCTCAAGGCCTTCGGCACCGGCCGCGCCAACCGCGTGGCGCCCGACGGCGACGGGCCGATGGGCCCCACCCGGCTGCGGCTGACCAAACCGGTGATCGCGGCGATCGCCGGGCACGCCGTCGCGGGCGGCCTGGAACTCGCGCTCTGGTGCGATCTACGGGTGGCTGAGGAGGGCGCCGTCCTCGGCGTCCTCTGCCGCCGCTGGGGCGTCCCCCTGATCGACGGCGGCACGGTCCGGCTCCCCCGGCTGATCGGCACCTCCCGGGCCATGGACCTGATCCTCACCGGCCGCCCGGTCCCGGCCGCCGAGGCGTACGTTATGGGGCTCGTCAACCGCCTGGTGCCGCCCGGGACTTCGCGGGCGGCGGCGGAGTCGCTCGCGGCGGAGATCGCACGGTTTCCGCAGACGTGCCTGCGGGGCGACCGGGCATCGGTGCTGGACCAGGAGGGGATCGAGGAGGAGCGGGCGCTGGCCGTCGAACTCACCCACGGGCTGGCTTCCCTCAAAGAGGCGGCCCGGGGCGTCGCCCGCTTCACCGCGGGAGAAGGGCGACACGGCACGTCTCCCGGTGCCTGAGTCCGCCACCGGGCCGAAACCGGACCTTGCGGGGGCGCTGAGGCGGGCGTGACGATGGCGGCATGACGCAGCCGGGCGAGGACGCAGGCAGCAGACACAGCGGTCACGACGGGAACAGCGCCAACAGCGGGCACAGCGGACGGGGTGCGGCGCGGCGTACCGTGCTCGGCGCGGCCACGGCCGGTGCGGCGGCCCTCGGGCTGCCGCCGGCGGCGGCGATGTCGTCGTCGGCGGCGGCCGGACCCGCCCGCCACCGGCCCACCGAACAGCCCCCTTCGCGCGAACTCCGCGCACTGCTGCGGGAGATCGACCCGCGCCGTATCGAGGCGACCGTCCGCAAACTGGCGTCCTTCGGCACCCGGCACACCCTGTCCGCCCAGGACGATCCCGTACGCGGCGTCGGCGCGGCCCGCGACTGGCTCCTGGCCGAGCTGCGCCACCGCGCGCGGGCCTCCGGGGGCCGGATGACCGTGGAGCTCCAGTCGTACGTACAGCAGCCCGCGCCCCGTGTGCCGGTGGCGACAAGGATCACCAACGTCGTGGCCACGCTGCGGGGTTCGGTCACGCCCGACCGGGTCTATGTGGTCTCGGGGCACTACGACTCGCGGAACAGCGACCCGATGGACGCGGCCGGCGACGCGCCCGGCGCCGACGACGACGCCTCCGGGGTGGCCGTCGCCCTGGAGCTGGCCCGGGTCTTCGCGACCCGGCGGCCGGCCGCGACCGTGGTGTTCGCGGCGGTGGCGGGCGAGGAGCAGGGGCTTTACGGGGCCGGGCACATGGCCCGGACGTACCGGGGCCGGCAGGCCGATGTGCAGGGCATGTTCACCAACGACATCGTGGGGAGCCCGACCGCCGAGGACGGTTCGCGCGACCCGTACACGATCCGGCTGTTCGCCGAGGGGGTACCGACCGCGGAGACGCCGGAGCAGGCCGAGGTGCGGCGCTCGGTGGGCGGCGAGAACGACTCGCCCTCGCGCCAGCTGGCCCGGTTCGTCCGGGACACCGCCGAGAACGACGCGACGGGGATGCGGGTGCGGGTGGTGTACCGCCGCGACCGCTATCTGCGCAGCGGCGACCACATCCCGTATCTCCAGCAGGGCTATCCGGCGGCACGGTTCACCGAGCCCGCCGAGAATTACGCGCACCAGCACCAGGACGTGCGGATGGTGGACGGCAAGCAGTACGGGGACCTGCCCGAGTTCTGCGACTTCGGCTTCATCGCCCGGGTGGCCCGGGTGAACGCCGCCGCCCTGTGGTCGCTCGCCCAGGCGCCCGGCACCCCGCGCGGCGCGAGGATCCGCACCGCCTCCCTCGGCAACTCCACCGAGCTGGCGTGGGAACGCGGCCCGGAGCCGGACCTCGCCGGGTACGAGGTGGTGTGGCGGGAGACCACCGAACCGGAGTGGACACATGTCATCCCGGCCGGGAACGAGACCCGGCACGTCGTCGACCTGTCCAAGGACAACGTGTTCTTCGGCATCCGCGCGCTCAACCGCTCCGGCCTGCGCAGCCCGGTCGCCTTCTGCGCACCCCAGCCGTGAGGCCTCACGGCTTCGCCTGATCAGGGGCCGGGACCTCCGCCGGCATGGCGGCCGCGTCGAGGCAGAATTGCAGGAGGCCCGCGCTCACATCCTTGATGACATGCTCCATCTCGTCCCACGGCGGCTGGAATTCCGTGCCCCATTCGACCGTGTAGGAGAGGATCTTCTCCTTGTCCTGGTCGGTGATGTGCCGGGAGAAGGCGTAGTCGTCGCTGGTACCGCACGTCGGGTAGAGGTCGAAGCCCGACTTCGGCGTGTACTTCGTGCCCCGTACGCCGCGCAGTGCCTCGCTGAAGCTCCGCGCCAGCGCGGTCGCGCTGTCGAGGTCGCTCTTGGGAATGTACTCGCGGTACTCGGTGTCGTCGGCCATGCCCCGGCGTCCGTTGTAGGCGGGGTTGAGGAAATTCATCGACTTGTCGTCGGACTGGTCCTCGTCGTCGCCCCATACGTAGAGCATGTCCTGGGAATAGCTGTGCACGTCCACGAACCAGCGCGTGCGCGGGAAGGCGTCGTCCAGGAGCCATCGCACGTTCCGGGTCTCGGGCTCGGAGAACGGATGCGGCCCCTGGTAGAGCTCCGGGTCGCACGGATCGCTCGATACGCGTACGCCCGCCGTGGGCGCGAACGCCGCGGCGACGTCGAACAGGAAGTCGTAATTACGGTTGATGTCGACGCCCACGCATTCGCCGTCTCCACCGGCGGGCGCGTGGGCGGGGTTGCGGTTCTTGCGCCACATCGGTTCGACGGTCTGGCTGTAGCGACGCCCGTCCGGATTGACCAGCGGGAAGACGACGATATTCAAGTGGTCCAGCAGTGTGCGTATGTCGTCGGCGGTAAAACTCTTGTTCCCGTAGCGGAGTCCGGATCCGGACTTGTACGCCTCCAGCAGATCGGCGGCGAAATCGACGAGGATCTCGCAGCTTCCCCACTCACGGGCGTGCACTCCTCCGATGAGTACGGCACAGTCATGGGCGCCGGCGTCGTGGTCGCCCATGCGCAGCGCGTGGCAGGTGACTCCCTCGACCGATGTCTCGGGGAGCTCGACGAGCTCGCAGAGATCCGGGTAGGCATGCGCCAGGTTCACCGACGCGGAGTCGACTTCGGCGATGTTGAGGTACGGCATCTCAGCGCTCCCGCTTCTCGTCCTTCGTCTTCTCCCCGAGCCCGTGCGGAACCGCGTCGGGGGCCGCGAACCGATTGCCGGTACCCACTTCCGCCTGACGGGCCCGGCCGGTGGCGGTCGCGTCCCGGAGCACGTGCACGGTGACTCCCTCCCGCCCGTCGATGTTCAGGGCTTTCTCTTCCGTGACATAGGCCTCGATGCTCACCTCGTCCCCGGGACCGCCGGTGCGGCGCGGGCCTCCGCCGATGTCCGGGCGCTCCTCCCGGAGCGTGGTGCGCAGGGTCTTCTCGTCCGCCGCCGTCACGCGTACGTGGAGCGTCTTCTCTCTGTCAGCCATGTCGATTCCTTTGCGCTGCAAGGAGAACGTGCTGCTCGAAGGAGTCCGGGATCTGATCGCCATGTCCTCCCAGAAACCCCGTAGCTCTTTGCACGTCATGCCCTGCCAGGGCGCTCGCTTGCGTCGCACCCAGGACAGGGGGTTCGCGTAGCTCAGCCGGCGGTACGGGCGCAGGAGCGCCTGCTGCTGCCGGCAGAACGTCTCGCGCACTTCCGCTCTCGGCAGGGACCCCATGGCGGGGTAGGGGCACAGCTCGAAGGGACAGTCGCGCAGACAGGCGCTGCCCGGTGGCGCGTTCTCGGCCATGCCGACGGTCTGTCTGGGGTCCAGGGTGCGGCGGTCCTTGGTGAGGCAGGGCGGCAGTACGGGCCTGTTCGCACGCTTGAGACGTACTTCCAGCTCGTCGACGTTCTCCCCGTCCCTCTCCGTGAGGTTGAGAAGGAGAATGACGTCGGCGAGCAGCTGCTGGGCGCGTGGGTGGAGGGTGGACCACCCCACCGAAGGCGGAATCCAGAGGTTGTGCTTGCGGTAGGCGCCGGGCTCGGCGGGCGAGGAGCCGATGTTGCCGACCGTCCCCATCTCGTCGATCCAGACGAACCGCTCGGGGTGACCGCTCTGCAGGGCGAGCACCGCCAGGCTCGCCGCTTCGGCCACGAAGGGATGCAGCCGGTCTCCTTCGGGGGTCCGGTCCTCGTCCTGGTTCCGCCCGTCCGTGTCCCGTTTGGTGCCCGACATCTCGAGCCAGCGCCGCACCGCCCGGACCGGATCGGCTTTCTTCCGCGAGTGGATACGGCCGGGCGTCCGGGGTCCGCTCCTTGTTGTGCTGTCCGGGAGTTCCCACAGGCACAGCGCCTGGATCAGTATCAGCTGTGCGGCCCAGGAGCGGGCATGGGCGAGCATGTCCTCCGCCTGCGCGATGAGGAATTCCCTGGCCTCCTCGTTCACATGCGGGTGCAACCTGCGGCGGTTGGCGGCGCTCTTGAAGCCCTGCGCCAGGGCGATCTCAAGGGAGAGCGGCAGATCCGCGTGATGGGAGTGGGTGCGTTCCGGCTCCAGATGGCCGAGCCAGAGCCGGACCCTCTCCTTCGCCTGGCTTCTGTGTGCCTCGCCGACGGATTCGGCCATCAGGGGCACCAGCCAGGCTCGTATGACGAACTTCCGCCAGATCTCGGCCCGGCGCTCGGCACTGTTCTTCTCGCACTTCGCGTACTGCTCACGGAGTTGGTCGTTGCCGGCCATCTGCCGGAGATAGAACTCCCTGGTCCGGTGCTCCCTGTACGACTCGTCCCGGGTCGCTCTTTCGTACTGAACCCAGGGGTCGTCGTCCAGGGACATCTCCTCCTTGGGCGGCAGGGGGAACATGATGCGAAGGGCGTCGAAAGCCTGGTCGCCCCCCGCACCCACCTCCTGTGCGATGGCGAGTCTGATGGGGTACGAGGGCTCGACGGTGGCTATGGAGAACAAGGAGTCGTAGCCCTTTCGGACCCGGTCGGCGATGTCGTCGCCGGGCTCGGCATCGGCGATCGCCCTCAGAACCTCGCCGAACCGGTGCACCAGCGTGAGCTTCGCCCCTTCGATGGTCCTCGGGTCGCCCGCCCTGATCCACTTCCAGCGCCGGAGGACGGACCGCGCGATGGCCTGGAGTTCGGCGCCTTTGCGGATCTGATCAATTTCGAGTGCGGCGGCGTACATCTCCAGCGCCTTGGGATCCGTACGCTCTTCGGCCGCGCGGAGAAGCCGCCGGATGACGTCCCTCCATTCGACGGCTCCCCACCGGGGGTCATCCCGGTCCGCCCGGGACCTGAGGACGAGCCCGATGAGCAGTTCCCGGCCCGGCCCCGGCTCTTCGAGCGCCTTGGCCAAGAGCTCACAGCGGGAGACGTCGAAATAGCCGGAACCGAGATACGCCTGGATGATGCTGTGCGGGAAGCGGACCCGATTGCCGTGCGCCTCCACCAGACCGAGTTGTTCGCCCTGGGTGGCACACAGGGCCAGAAGCACCCGGCACCGATGCAGATCCGTCTTCACGGGGCAACGTCCCCGCAGCCTCTCCGAGAGCCGCTCCCAGACTCCGGGGAATCTCGATTCCGCGTTGTCGTGGTCCTTCCCGATCAGTTCATCGAACCTGACCTCCAGCCGGTCCTGGAGCAGTCCTATCCCGGCCAGTGCGGAAATGACCTCGATGGTGGTCTCACGGTCCTCGGAGGACAGCGCGACATTGCCCCGGACGTGCCCTGATCTCAGGGCGCTCCGCCAGGTTTCCAGCAGCTGCAACCGCAGGCCCGCCCGGTCGGAGTCGCGGGTGTTCAGCTTCTCCGAACGCTTGGCTCCGCCCAGGTGGTCGAGCAGATGGCTGTCCCGTAGCTGCCGTGCGATCTGGAGGTACAAGGGGGATTCCGCCACGCACGCCGTTTCGACGATCCAGTCCAGTCGGTGGTCGTCCGGGTCGTCGCTGTCCTTCTCCAGATACTCCAGCGCCGCCTCCTCGCTGAGCGGCTCCAGATCGATGATCGCCGCCTGGGTGTTCTCCAGTGGCGAGTGGGGTCTGGAGGCGATGACCAGGGGGAGCTTCTGGCGCCGCGCCCGATCGATCGCGTGACGGATCTGGATGTCCCGTTCCTTCTGCTCCTCTCCTTCGGCGAAGGTCTCCTCAAGGCCGTCGGCCAGGATCACCACCTTGTCGTCGATGCACAGTTGCCGCCACACCCGCTCGCTCTGGTGGCTGGACAGCACACCGCGGTCCACCAGCTCGGCGAAGCGCTTCATGCCCATCTCATGGAAGTCCAGCCGTGACCCGTCCACCTCGGCGTCCCGCAGCCGTACCGGCACAGGAGTGACCCCTTTCCTGGCCAGCAGCTCCGTGAGCTGGACGAGCACCGACGTCTTTCCCGCCCCCACACCGCCGACCAGCAGGTAGGGCCGTCTGGTGCGCCGGTCGCGCAGTGCCCGCGCGATGACGAGGCACACTTCCTTCCGCCCGACCACATCCGCCATCGTCGGGCCGGCCGTCGGCACGAGTCGGCGGGGCTCCTTCTTGGCCGCCTTGTTCAGCGGTCTGCGCACCGAGAAGTACTGCACGACGAGAAAGAGGCCGGTCGCCAGCCCGATGCTCAGGAACGGTGCCAGGAACCCGTACACCACGGTGCAGCCGTTGCTTCCGCCCTGTTCGCAGAAGTTCTGCATGGGGGACTTCCGGTGGGTGAACATCCCGTACAGACCTTCCGCGACCCAGACGACGACGATCACGAAAGCGAGGTAGGAGAGACGCTGCACGAAGATCGCTGTCGACGGCTTCGCCCACCAGCGCCGGGCCGGTGCGACCATGCTGCGGGCGGCCATGCGCACGCGCAGCCTTCGGACGAACCGCTCGACGGCGCCGGTCGCTCGGAGCAGCCAGCGCCGGACACGGACCAGGGGCGGCCGACTCGGCGGGGCGACTTTTCCCTTGGGATGTCTGATGACGTAGTTCATGGTGTATCAGCCCTTGCCGATCGGCCCTGAACCCTCCGTCCCTTCCATCGTGCGCCGGGCCTCCGCCGCTGTCGAACGCTGCCGAACGCCGGGGTGTCACGGCAGCCGGGCCACCCCCGTGCTCACCCGATCGGAGTAATTCCGCCGTACAGGTGGAAATCAGGGCCACCGGCCCCGCAAGATCCACGTCGTGAATGCATGGCGCCGAGCGGGACGGACCGGATGCGCGACCTTGGTGGTCGCCTTCGCGACGGTGGGGGCCGGGGTGCTCCCGGAGTCGCCCGACGCGGCGGGGCCCGCGAGCGGGATCGTCGTCACCGACGAGCTCGTCGAATCCCGCACCGCCGAAACCTTCGTGCACGCCGGGCCCGGCTGTCTCATCGCCCGCGCGGAGGGCACACTCGGCGTGTCGTTCGCCGCGCTCTGCCCGGCGACCCCGGCACCCGCACCACCGCCGCCACCCCCTCCCCCGTCGCCGTCCCCGACGCCCGACCCCCCGCTCCCGCTGAAGGCCGCGCCCCCGCCCGCGCCGCTCGCGTCGCCCGAGCCGCCGCCGGCCAAGGAGCCCCCGCCGCCGGCCCCCGCGCCCCCGGCCCGGCCCGAGCCCGCGCCCACCCCGCCACCACCGGCTCCCACGCCCACGCCCACGCCGCACATCGCGCGGCGGCCGTACCACCAGGCCGTCGCCAAGCCGGCCCGGAACGGGGCCTCGCTCGTCACGCTCACGCTGGTGATCACCGCCCCCGCCGTGCTCGCCGCCGCCCTGCTGCGCCCGCGCGGCAGCGGTGGCGGGGGTGCCGGGGGCGGCAGCTGACCATCCGGTTCCCGGTTCCGACCCGCCGACCTACCCTCCTTGGAGGTATCCCTTGTCCGAGTGGCTGGTTCTGGCCCTCGCCATGGCCGCCGCGTGCGCGGTCGTCCTGTCGATCACCGTCCTCCGGCAGCGCCGGATCAGCGTGGACGACAACCCGCACGAGACCCCCGACGTCATCGAGTACATGACCATGATGGTCGGGGTGGTCTATGCCATCGTGCTCGGCCTGGCCATTGCCGGTGTCTGGGAGGCGCGCAACGGCGCGCAGGACACCGCCCGGGCCGAGGCACAGGCCCTCCACGAGGTGAGCGAGCGGGTCCAGGCGTACGCCCCGGCCGAGCGCGAGCAGGTGCGCGCGGACGTGAACTCCTATGTGAGCTACACGGTCAAGACGGAGTGGCCGTCGATGCTCAAGACGGGCGAGCTCACCGACAAGGGCGCCAAGATGCTCGACAAGGTGCGCGCCGAACTCACCTCGTACCAGCCGCGCGACGACCACGAGGGCCAGTCGTACCAGCCGCTGCTCGACCAGATCGGCGCGGCCGACGCGGCGCGCAACGCGCGGGCGGCCAACGCCGGGCCGTCGATGCCGGGCGTGGTCTGGTTCGGGCTGATCGCGGGGGCGCTGGTGGCGGTGGGGCTGATCTTCACGCTCCAGATCCGGCGGTCGCCGCGCGAACTGCTGCTCGCCGGGCTCTACAGCGCACTGATCGCCTTCCTCCTCTTCCTCATCTGGGACTTCAACTCGCCCTTCGGCCATCATGTGGCCGACGCCGCGGGCCCGTTCAGCGATCTGTTCTCCATCTGACGGGCAGGTACTTGAGGCCGTTCTGGAAGTTGGACGTCAGCCGGACCGGTTCGCCCGCCCGTTCGAGGCCGGGCAGCCGGTCCAGCGTCGCCCGCAGCATGGCCCGGATCTGGGTGCGGGCGAGGTGGGCGCCCAGGCAGAAGTGCGGGCCGAAGCCGAAACTGACGTGGTCGTTGGGGGTGCGGGTGATGTCGAAGCGGTCGGGGTCGGGGAAGACGCGCTCGTCGCGGTTGGCGGAGGCGTGGTAGACGACGACCTTCTCGCCGCGCCGGATCCGCTGCCCGCCGAGCTCGGTGTCACGGGCGGCGGTGCGCCGGATGTCCAGCACAGGCGGCCAGTGGCGCAGCACCTCCTCGACGGCGGAGTCGGTCAGCTCGGGCCGGCGGCGTAACGCCTCGTACTGTCCGGGGTTTTCGAGGAGCAAGTGGAGGCCGCCGGGGATGCCGTTGCGGAGCGTTTCGTTCCCGGCGACGGCCAGGAGGAAGAACATGGTCTCGAACTCGTCGCCGGTGAGCCCGCCCTCGCGCATCCGGGCCATGACGCTGCCGGGCCGGGGCGCGTCGGCGAGCGCGTGGGCGTAGGCGTACATGTCGGTGAGCGCCTCGGGCGAGCGCGGGTTCAGCGGGGTGCCGTCGGGTCTGACGAGGGTGGCGGGCCGGTGGGCGAGGGCGGCCCGGCCGAGGGGGCTGAGGGTGCCGGGGTCGGCGGTGCTGGAGCCGGCGTGGTCGGCGTCCTGGTAGCCGATCACCCGGTTGGACCAGTCGTAGAGCAGCCGCCGGTCCTCCTCGGGGACGCCGAGGATGTGGGCGAGGGTCCAGATCGGCAGGTCGGCGGCGAGTTCCACGTAGTCGGCCTCGCCCCGGCCGGCGACGCCCTCGACGAGGGCGCGGGCCCGGGCCTCGATGGCGGTCTCCAGTTCCCGGGTCGCGCGCGGGGTGAAGGCGGCGGCGACGATGCGGCGCAGCCGGACGTGGGCGGGCGGGTCCTGGTTGAGCATCATGGCCCGGACGAAGGCGAGGTCGCCCTCGGTATCCGGGTCCCGGATCTGGGTGGCGCCGAGGTGCGAGGAGAAGGTCCCGGTGTCGCGCAGGACCTGTTTGACGTCGGCGTGCCGGAAGACCGCCCAGTAGCCGGGGCCCGCCGGCCAAGGTCCGACGGCCGTCTCGGGCACCCGGCAGACGGGGGCGTGGTCGCGCAGCTCCCGGAAGAGGGCATAGGGGACGCCGCGGGCGTAGGTCGCCGGGTCGAACACGGCGGCGGGGCCGACGGGCGCCCCGGGGTGCGTCTGATGTGCGCTCACGGGCCGGACCGTACGTCTTCGGCTGGCGGGCCCGTCAAGGGGCCAACAGAATTGTCCGGATGCTCCTGGCTCCCACGCACCCCGGTCGTACCCCGGAATGACCGGTTCGGGGCTAGGTTCCCCGAGCGTCGACTGGTGCCGCCGGATTGGGGGTACTGAGGAACGGACGGGAGGTAGAGAGCGTGACTGACTGCTTTGCTGACAGGGAAGGCCTCACCCGGCCGGTCGGTGAATCGGAAGCCGACGCGTATGTGCGCGGCATCTCGTTCAAGACCGGACCGCCCCGCCTTCTCGGTGTCGAACTGGAATGGCTCGTCCACGATCTGCACGATCCCACCCGCCCCGTCGCCGCCCACCGGCTGGCGGAGGCCGCCGACCGGGTGGGCGCACTGCCGCTGAGGTCGCTTTTCACCGTCGAACCCGGCGGCCAGCTGGAGTTCAGCTCCCAGCCCGCGGAGTCCCTCGCCGCCTGTGTGACGGACGTATCCGCCGATCTCTCCCTCGCCCGCGCGGAGCTCCGCACGCTGGGCCTGACCCTGGCCGGGTACGGCAAGGAGCCGTGGTACGAGCCCCCGAGGGTCCGCAGCACCCCGCGCTACAACGCGATGGAGGTGTACTACGACCGCATCAACGGCGCCGGGCGCAATGTGATGTGCCGTACGGCGTCGGTGCAGGTCTGTGTGGACGCGGGGTACGAGGGGCCGGGGCCGATGGGGTATCTGCGGCGCTGGCGGCTCGCCCATCTGCTGGGCGCGGTGCTGTCCGCGGCGTTCGCCAACTCGCCGCTGGTGCACGGCCGTCCCAGCGGCTGGCGGTCGACCCGGCAGGCCTGCTACGCGCGGATGGATCCGGGCCGCACCCTGGCCCCGCCGGACTGGCACGACCCGCGGGCGGCCTGGGCGGCGTACGCGCTGGACGCGAAGGTGATGTTCGTACGGTCCGAGGACGAGCCGTGGGCCGTGCAGCGGGGGCTGCCGCTGCGGCAGTGGACGCGCACCGGCTCCCCCCGGCAGGTCACGGCCGACGACGTCGCCTACCACCTGACCACGCTGTTCCCGCCCATAAGGCCCCGGGGTCATCTTGAGCTGCGGATGATCGACGCGCAGCCGGGCGAGGACGGCTGGGTGGTGCCGCTGGCGGTGACGGCGGCGCTGTTCGACGACCCGTCGGCGGCGGAGACCGCCTACCGGGCGGTCAAGGGCCTGGCCGACGCCCCGGGCCGGCAGCCTCCGCCGAGGAACGCGCTGTGGCGGCGGGCGGCCCGGCACGGGCTGGCCGACCCCGAGCTCCACGCGGCGGCGGTCGGGTGTTTCGCCGCCGCGCGGGAGGCGCTGCCCCGGCTGGGGGCGCCGCCCCGGGTGCTGGACGCCGTCGAGGAGTTCACCGGCCGGTATGTCGAACGGGGCCGATGTCCCGCCGACGATCTGCTGGATCTGGTCGGGGCGCGGCAGGGGGGCGGGTCGTGAGGCCCGCCCCCGGGTCCGGCCCGGCCGCCCTGCGGGAGCGCGCCGCGAGTGCCCTGCTCGCCGCCCGCGCGCGCACCCGCACGCTGACGACCTGTGTGGACGAGCGCGAACTCGTCGCCCAGCACTCCCCGCTGATGTCCCCGCTGGTGTGGGATCTCGCCCACATCGGCAACCAGGAGGAGCTGTGGCTGTTGCGCGCCGTGGCCGGGCAGGAGGCGCTGCGCCCCGAGCTCGACCCGGTGTACGACGCCTTCGGGCATCCCCGGGCCGAGCGGCCGTCGCTGCCGCTGCTGCCCCCGCGCGAGGCGCACGCGTATGCGGCCGATGTGCGCGGCCGGGTGCTGGACGTGCTGGAGCGGGTGCCCATGGAGGGCGGGGGGCCGCTGCTCGCGGACGGCTTCGCCTTCGGCATGATCGCCCAGCATGAGCAGCAGCACGACGAGACGATGCTCATCACGCATCAGCTGCGGGCCGGCCCGGCGGCGCTGACGGCGCCCGAGCCGCCGGGCCCCGCGCCGGACGCCGCCCTGCTGCCGGCGGAAGTGCTGGTGGAGGGCGGCCCGTTCACCATGGGCACGTCCACGGAGCCCTGGGCGCTGGACAACGAGCGCCCGGCCCATCCCCGGCTGGTCGGGGCGTTCTTCATCGACACGCTGCCGGTGAGCAACGGCGCGTACACGCGTTTTATCGAGGACGGCGGTTACTCGGACCCGCGCTGGTGGCGTCCGGAGGGCTGGGAGCAGGTGCGCCGCCACTCCCTTTCCGCCCCGCTGTTCTGGCGGCGCGAGGGCGGCGCGTGGGTGCGGCGGCGGTTCGGGGTGACCGAGCCCGTGCCGCCCGACGAGCCGGTGGTGCATGTGAGCTGGTACGAGGCCGCGGCCTACGCGGAGTGGGCCGGGCGGCGGCTGCCCACGGAGGTCGAGTGGGAGAAGGCCGCCCGCCACGACCCGGCCTCGGGGCGCTCCCGGCGCTATCCGTGGGGCGATGACGATCCCACCCCCGAGCACGCCAACCTCGGCCAGCGCCATCTGCGTCCGGCACCGGTGGGCGCCTACGCGCGGGGCGCGTCCCCGCTGGGGGTGCGGCAGCTGATGGGGGACGTCTGGGAGTGGACGGCGAGCGACTTCCTGCCGTATCCGGGGTTCCGGGCGTTCCCGTACCGCGAGTACTCCGAGGTGTTCTTCGGCGACGGCCACAAGGTCCTGCGCGGTGGTTCCTTCGCCGTCGACCCGGTGGCCTGCCGGGGGACGTTCCGCAACTGGGACCTGCCCGTCCGCCGGCAGATCTTCTCCGGTTTCCGTACGGCGCGCGACGCGGAACCCGTCTGATGTGCCGCCACATCGCGGTTCTGGGCCCCGACGCCCCGATTGCCGAAAGCCTGGCCGATCCGCCGTACTCGCTGGTCCGCCAGTCGTGGGCGCCGCGTCACCAGCGCAACGGGACCGTCAACGCGGACGGCTTCGGCGTGGGCTGGTACGCGCCGGGCGACCCGCTGCCCGCGCGCTACCGGAGGGCCGGGCCCATCTGGGGCGACGAGTCGTTCGCCGACATCGCCCGGGTGGTACGCACCCGGGCGCTGCTCGCCGCCGTGCGCGACGCGACGTGCCCGGGCGGGGACGGGGAGGCCGCCGCGGCGCCCTTCGCGGGCGGCCCCTGGCTGTTCAGCCACAACGGGGCCGTCGTCGGCTGGCCGGACACGGCGGAGACGCTGATCCCCCTGCTGCCGCCGGGCGCGCTGCTGCGCCTCGTCGCCCGCTGCGACTCGGCGTTCGTCTGGGCGCTGGTGGAGCACCGGCTGCTGGGCGGTGAACCGCTGGGCCGGGCGCTGGCCGGGACGGTCACGGCCCTGGCGCGGGCCGCTCCCGGGTCGCGGCTCAATCTGCTGCTCACGGACGGCGCTTCGATCGCCGCCACGGCGTGGGGCGATTCGCTCTGGTACCGCGCCGGGCCCGGTGAGCGCACGGTCGTGGCCTCCGAGCCGTACGACGACGCCCCCGGCTGGACCGAGGTCCCCGACCGGTCCCTGCTGACGGCCGATCGCAGAGGCGTGTCCGTCTCTTCTCTCACCCCACCCACATCACGCACCGCACGCTTCCCGGATTCCGCGCGCAAGGAGCCCGTTCAGTGAGCCCGTTCGTCCTCACCCGTACCCTCCCCCTCGACGCGACGGCCGCCGCGCTGCGCGCGGACGTCTCCGAGGGACTGACCCGCTCACCGAAGGAGCTCCCGCCGAAGTGGTTCTACGACGCCCGGGGCAGTGAGCTGTTCGACGAGATCACCCTGCTGCCGGAGTACTACCCGACCCGTGCCGAGCGCGAGATCCTCATCGCCCGCTCCGGGGAGATCGCCGCCGCGACCCGGGCCCGTACGCTCGTCGAGCTCGGTTCGGGCTCCTCGGACAAGACCCGGCACCTCCTCGACGAACTGTCGGCGCTGGAGGTGTACGTCCCCGTCGACGTCAGCGAGTCCGCCCTGACCGGGGCGGCGGAGACGCTGCTGGCCGAGCACCCGTCGCTGACGGTGCACGCGCTGGTCGCCGACTTCCAGTACGGGCTCACGCTGCCGGACGCCCCGGGGCCGCGGCTGGTCGCGTTCCTCGGCGGCACGATCGGCAATCTGCTGCCGCCCGAGCGGGCGGTGTTCCTCGCGGGCATCCGCGCGGAGCTGGCCGAAGGCGACGCGCTGCTGCTGGGCACCGACCTGGTCAAGGACGAGAACGTGCTGGTGCCCGCCTACGACGACGCGCGCGGGGTGACCGCCGCGTTCAACAAGAACGTCCTCGCCGTCATCAACCGCGAACTCGAAGCCGACTTCGACCCCGACGACTTCGACCATGTGGCGCTGTGGGACGCGCGGCGGGAGTGGATCGAGATGCGGCTGCGCGCCCGCGGCCCGGTGGTGGCGAAGATCCAGGCGCTGGATCTGGCGGTCACCTTCGAGCCGGGCGAGGAGCTGCGGACGGAGGTGTCGGCGAAGTTCCGTCAGGAGGGCGTGCGAAGGGAACTGGCGGCGGCCGGCCTCGATCTCACCCACTGGTGGACGGACCGGGCGGGACGCTTCGCCCTGTCGCTGGCGGTACCCGTGTGACGGCAGGGGCTGCAGCACGCCGGTGCCGGTGAGATCACCATCTCATCGCACCGGCGCGCCGGGTCATGGTTCAATTCCGTGCGTGAAACCGCCCGTAGCCCCCCGCAGATTCGAGTAGCGCATGGTCGAGCCGCTGCGCCCCGGCGACCCCCGGCGTATTGGCCCGTACCGGCTGGAGGGCCGGCTGGGCGCGGGCGGCATGGGGCAGGTGTTCCTCGGCGCGTCGCAGTCGGGCCGGAAGGTCGCGGTGAAGCTGATCCTCCCGGAGCTGGCGGACGCCCCGCAGTTCCGGGCCCGTTTCAAACGCGAGGTCGACGCGGCACGGCAGGTCGGCGGCTTCCACACCGCCCAGGTCGTCGACGCCGACCCGGACGTGGCGTCGCCATGGCTGGTCACCGCGTTCATCCCCGGCCCCACCCTGCAACGGACCGTCACCGAACGCGGCCCGCTCGCCCCCGACGCCGTGCTCCGCCTCGGCGCCGGGCTCGCCGAGGGGCTCGCCGCCATCCACCGCTGCGGCCTCGTCCACCGCGACCTCAAACCCGGCAACGTCATCCTCGCCGACGACGGCCCCCGCATCATCGACTTCGGCGTGGCCCACACCCCGGGCGACACGATGACCCGCACGGGCTCGGTCATCGGCACCTACGCCTATATGTCGCCGGAACAGATACGCGCCGAGACCGTCACCCCCACCAGTGACGTGTTCGCGCTCGGCTCGGTCCTGGCCTTCGCCGCCACCGGGCGCAGCCCCTTCGACGCGACGTCCGTACCGGCCATCGTCCACCGGGTCACCAGCGGAGAGCCCCGGCTGGACGGCCTGGCGGGCGAGCTGTACGAGCTGGTGGCCGCCTGCCTGGCCAAGGAGCCGGCCGACCGGCCGTCCACGGAGGACGTCCTCAGGCTGCTGTCGGTCACGGGCGCAGGATTCGCGCCGCCCGGCGCGCCGCCGAGCACCGCGCCCGTCGTCCCCGTCAAGCCGCTCGCCCGGCGCTCGGTGCTGTTCGGCGGGGCGGCCGCCGCGGCGGCCGCGGTCGCCGTCCCCGCGTACCTCCTGTGGCCGGACTCCTGGACGGCGTCCGGTGGCGGCGGTGACGGCAGTGACGGCAGTGACGGCGGCGGCGCCAAGGACCCCACCCAGCCTGTCGCACGCCTCACCGGCCACACCAGCCAGGTGGAATGCCTCGCCTTCAGCCCGGACGGCAGGACCCTGGCCAGCGGCGACTTCAACGGGTCCGTGCGGCTGTGGGACGTCGCCACCAGCAGCGCGATCACCACGTTCAAGGGGCGGGCGCACACCGGGTGGGTCATGTCCCTGACCTTCAGCCGGGACGGGCAGACGCTGTTCTCCGGAAGCTTCGACAAGACGCTGAAGGGCTGGGACGTGCGCAGCGGCATACCGCGCGACGTCGTCTCGTACGACGGCCAGAACGACTACGTCGACTGTCTGACGCTCTCCCCCGACGGCACGACGCTCGCCGTGGGCGTGGGCGGCAGGGTCGAGCTGATGGACCCGTCCACCGGCCGTCGTACCGTCACGTACACCGGGCACCGCGGCAGCATTCGCGGCATCGCGTTCAGCCCCGACGGCAAGTCCGTGGCCAGCGTGGCCGCCAACAGCCTGGCGGAGACCTCGGTCCGGCTGTGGGACGCCGGCACCGGGCGTGATATCAAGAACTTCACCGGCACCGACGTCAAGAACTTCTCCTCGGTGATGTTCAGCGAGGACGGCAGCACCGTCATGGCCTCCGGGACGGGGGGCGTCCACGTGTGGAACGTCGGCACCGGCGGCCTCGCCGCGACGCTCACGGATGCCCACCCGGACCTGGAGACGGCGGCGTACCGCCCGGGCAAGGCGGTGATCGCGGGCGCGGGCGGTGTCCGAGCGCCCAACATCAAGGACGACACCGGCAAGACCGTCAGCCTCTGGGACGTGGCCACCAAGCAGGTGACCACGACGTTGAAGGCCGTCATGCCCGAGTCGCTGCACGACACCTCGATCTCGAAGCTGGCGTTCAGCCCGGACGGCAAGCTGCTGGCGGCCGGTGTCAGCCAGGTCGGCGCGGCCGACGAGAAGGCCACATCGGTCCAGCTCTGGAAACTCCCCTGACCAACCTCCCCCGACGGACGGTATTCATGGACGTGTTGTTGCCCGACGACCCCCGCTGGGTCGGCCCCTACCGGCTGGACGGCCGGCTGGGCGCGGGCGGCATGGGGCAGGTCTACGCCGGCACGTCGCCCGGCGGCCGCAAGGTCGCGGTGAAGCTGATCCGTCCGGAGCTCGCCGACACCCCGCAGTTCCGGGCCCGTTTCAAGCGCGAGGTCGACGCGGCACGGCAGGTCGGCGGCTTCCACACCGCCCAGGTCGTCGACGCGGACCCTGACGCGGCGTCGCCATGGCTGGTCACGGCGTTCATACCGGGGCCGACGCTCCACCAGGTCGTGAGGGAGCGGGGCCCGCTCACGCCGGACGCGGTCCTGCGGCTCGGCGCGGGGCTCGCGGAAGGGCTGGCCGCCATCCACGGGTGCGGCCTCGTCCACCGCGACCTCAAGCCCGGCAACGTCATCCTCGCGGACGACGGCCCGCGCATCATCGACTTCGGCATCGCCCGTGCGGTGGACGCCAGTTCGCTGACCGCCACCGGCGCGGTCATCGGCACGTACGCGTACATGTCCCCCGAGCAGATCCGCGCCGACCGCGCGGGCCCGGCCAGCGACGTCTTCGCGCTCGGCTCGGTACTGGGCTTCGCGGCCACGGGCCACAGCCCGTTCGACGCGCCGACGCTTCTGTCGGTCGTCCAGCGCATTCTGGACGACCCGCCCGCGCTCGACGGCATCGACGGCGAACTGCGCCGCCTGCTGACCGCGTGCCTCGCCAAGGAACCGACGGAACGCCCGCCGGTCACCGGCCTGCCCGAGCGCTTCGCCATCGCGGCGGACGGGGAGGCGGCCATGCCGCCGGCCACGGCGGCGCGGCCGGAGCGGACGATGACCTTGACGCCGGGGGAACGCGGCGTGCCGCCGACGCGGGCGGAGGGCGCGACGCCGGTGGCCCCGGCGGGGCAGGCCATTGCGGTGAACCCGCCGGGGCACAGCGCACCGTTGCGCCCGGGGGAACACACCACGCCGCTGACCCCGGGGGCCCAGGCGCGGCCCGCCGCCCCTGCGGGGCAGCCCCGGCCCGCGACGGTGGCGGACCCGGGCGCGACCCCGAGCGCAGGCCCAGGTGCGCCCCAGGGCGCGGGCGCGACCCCGGCCGCACCCGCCCACCCGTACGCCGCCACCCGGACGAGCCCGGCACAACCCGCGCACGCGTCCCCGGGCTCGGCGGCCCCCACGGCACCGGCGTCGGCCCCGGCCCCGGCCGTCCCCGCCCCGGCCGACGGCCGCAGGGTGTCCCGGCGCTCGCTGCTCATCGGCGGCCTCTCCGTCGTCGCGGCCGCCGCCGCCATCGCCGTCCCCGTCGTACTGCTGGACGACTCGGGCACCCCGTCCGACCCCGGGCCGGACGGCGCCACCCTCGACGGTGCCTCCAGCGTGTACGGGCTCGCCTACGGGCCCGACGGCAAGACGCTGCTCGTCTCCGCCGGGGACGGCACCGTCTGGCGATGGGACCTGGCCGCCGAGAGCCATACGACCGCGCAGATCGGCGTCCCCAAGTACGAGCAGGCCAACGTGTTCACCCGGGACCGCAAGACCCTCTTCCGGGCGGACGAGAACCGGATCCTGGCGTGGGACGTGACCTCCGGCCGTACGACCGGCACCTTCACCGGCCCCACGGACTACCGGCTCCAGGACGGCTTCATCAACTCCATGGACGTGAGCCCGGACGGCCGGACCCTGGTCGCGAGCACCGGGCAGGGCCTGTACCTGTGGGACGTGCCCTCGGGCCGCAGGCTCGCCGTCCACGACGACGTGAAGAACGGGCCGACGGCCTTCAGCTCCGACGGCAAGACGGTGGCGACCGGAAGCCCCGTCCAGCTGCGGCAGATGCCGGACGACCGGACGCTGCTCACCATCGACGGAACCGGCGGCGGGAGGGATGCGGTGTTCAGCCCGGACGGCCAGCTCCTCGCCGCGGTGAACGGGGGCTCCGTCCTGCTGTGGAACACCGCGTCCCGGCAGGAGGTCACCACCCTCAAGGGCGACGGGGAACTCATCCATGCCATCGCCTTCCACCCGGGCGGCCGGATCCTGGCCAGCGGCGCCATGGGCGGGAAGGTCGTCGTGTGGGACACGACATCGGGGCAGGTCACCACCACCTTCGACGCCCACGTCTCCGTCACGGCGCTGGCGTTCAGCCCGGACGGCAAGGCCCTGGCGGTGGGGCTCAGCCACGGCGCCGGCTCCGGTGGCAGAGACACCGTCCGTATCTGGCCGGTGCCCTGAGCACACCCGCGCGGCGCAGTATTAGCCTGCCTGTGTGAGCGAAAACGTGAGCGAGGGCACCGGGGGTACGAACGAGGGGCAGAGCGCCCCGCTGCCGGCCGGTTTCGAGCGCGGCACCGACGGCCCCAAGGTCATCGTCGTCGGCGTCGACGGCTCCGACACCTCCTGGCGCGCGGCCGCCTACGCGGCGGGCCTCGCCCGCCGGCAGAACGCCCTGCTGGCCGTCGTCTACATCCAGCCCCTCCTCGTGGGCGGCGCCGCCCTGGGCGCCCCGGTGGCCGAGACGACCGAGCGGGTCGCCGAGGAGCTGCTGGCCGAGATCCGCGAGACGACCGAGCGACTGCGCGGTGTCCACGAGGTCCGCTGGCAGTTCCACACCTTCCGCGGCGACCCCTACACCGGGCTGGTGGAGACGGCCGACCGGCTGAAGGCGGACGCGGTGGTCGTCGGGGCGTCGGAGCAGGCGGGCCATCGCTTCGTCGGCTCGGTGGCGGTCCGTCTGGTGAAGGCGGGGCGGTGGCCGGTGACGGTGGTGCCGTAAGCACCATCCCGATGTGCCGGATCGGCGGTGCCGGGTGAGGCTGAGGTGACACCCCCACCCGACCACCGACACCACACGGGAGGCGCCCCATGGGGCGACACACGTACACCGCCGGAGCAGCCGTCACCACCATCGCCGTCCTGTTCGCCGGAACGGGCACGGCACAGGCGAGCGGCCACCAGCCCCAGCGACCCACCGAGCGGCAGATCAGGGAATTGTTCGACCGGTGGAACGCCGCCCTGGCCACCCTCGACGCGAACCGCGTCGCCGACCTCTACGCCCCGGACGCCGTACTGCTGCCGACCGTCTCCGCCGAGATCCGCAAGACCCGGGCGGCGAGAGTCGACTACTTCAGGCACTTCCTGGAGAGCAAGCCCGTCGGCAGGATCCAGGAGCGGGTCGTCAACATCCTGAACCGCACCAGTGCCATCGACACGGGCCTCTACGAGTTCACGCTGACCGACGAACACGGCCACAAGTCCAAGGTCGACGCGCGCTACACCTTCGTCTACAAGCTGCGCGGCGGCAGGTGGCTCATCATCAACCACCACTCCTCGAAGGTCCCCACGGAGTAGTGCCGGCGGGACGCCGGTCGGGGGTGCCTCATCCCCGCTACCCTGCATGCTGCTGAGCGGCCCGGACGCCTGGGTGTCCCACGTCCTCCGGGTTGCTGCTCGAAGGAGGTCGTGCGCGGATGGAATCCGTTGGGGCTGCCTTGGAAAAGGCGTTGGCGATCGGCGGGGCCACCGGTGTCGCGATAGTCGATTTCAAGCAGCGCAGGGTCCTGGGCTCGCTGGACCACGGCAGTGGGCTGGACATGGACAAAGTCGCCTACGGGGACAGCGATGTCATGCGTGCCAAGCTCTATACGCTGGAGCTTCTCGGCTATGCGCCGGACAGCGTGGAAGACATTCTGATCACCCTGGCCGAAGAGTTGCACATGATCCGCCCGCTGCCCCGGCTACGCGAGGGCGGCATCTTCATCTACCTCGTCCTGGACCGCGACCGGACCCCGCCCCTGGACGAGATCCGCCGGCATCTGCGTTCCCTGGAGCCCCTTTTGACGCTATAGGCATCGTGCCCCGGTGCACCTGTGCGGTCACGGCACTGGCTAGGGTCGGGTGATGAACACCGCCCTTCTCGTGATGGACGTCCAACAGGCCATCGTCGACATCGCCGACGACGGCTCCGGTTACCTGCCCCGCGTGCGCAGGGCGATCGACGGGGCCCGGGCGGCGGACATCCCCGTGATCTACGTGGTCATCGCCCTGCGCCCCGGCTTCCCGGAAGTCGGCACGCGCAACAGGCCCCTCGCCGCCATCGCCCGGGCCGGCCTCTTCGTCGAGGGCGCCCCGGGCACCGAGATCCACCCCGACGTCGCGCCCCTGCCGGGCGACGTGGTGGTCACCAAGAGACGGGCGAGCGCGTTCTCGGGCAGCGACCTCGACGTGGTGCTGAGAGCACGCGGCATCGACAGCCTCGTGCTCACGGGCATCGCCACCAGCGCCGTGGTGCTGTCCACCCTGTGCCAGGGGAACGACCTGGACTTCGGCCTCACCGTCCTCTCCGACGGCTGTCTGGACACCGACCCGGAGCTGCACCGGGTCCTCACCGAGCGGCTGTTCCCGCAGTGGGCGGACGTCGTCACCGTCGACGAATGGCTCAAGACGATCGCGTCGTCAAAAGGCGCTCACCCCGGTGAGCTCGCAGGAGAGCTCCCACAGCCGTGACGCCGCCTCGGGGTCGACGGCCCAGGGCTTGACCCCGCCGACGAGCATGTCGTCGGACGCCGCCGGCCCGGCGATGTCGCAGTCCTGGCAGTAGGCGCCGCCGTGGGCGTCGAGCAGGGGCGAGGTCGCCGCCCATACGGCCGTCGCCGCGCCCTGTTCGGGTGTCTTGAAACCGTCGGCCGGGCGGCCGTCGGGGGTGATCCAGCCGAGCGACTGCCACTCGTCGCGGGGCACATGGCGCTGCAACGGCGTGAGGATGCTGCCCGGATGCGCGGAGAAGGCCCGTAGGCCGCTCGCGGCGCCGAGCCGGTCGAGGTGCGCCGCGAAGAGGGCGTTGGCGGTCTTGGACTGCGCGTACGCGAGCCAGCGGTCGTAGCCGGTGCGGAAGTGGATGTCGTCCCAGCGGATGTCCGACAGGAAGTGGCCCGCCGACGTCAGGGCCACCACCCGGGCGCCCGGAGCGAGCGCGGGGCGGAGCCTGCCCACGAGCGCGAAGTGCCCGAGGTGGTTGATGGCGAAGTGCGCCTCCCAGCCGGGGCCGACGCGGGTCTCCGGGCAGGCCATCACGCCCGCGTTGTTGATGACGACGTCGAGAGTGCGCCCGGAGTCCAGGAAGCGGTCGGAGAAGGTCCGTACGCTGTCCAGGTCGGCCAGGTCGAGCACGTGGACCTCCGCCCGTGGGAGGACGTCCGCCAGCGCCTCCTCGGCCGTCCCGGCCCGGCGGGCGGGCACGACGACCCGCGCTCCGGCCCGGACCAGGGCGCGCGTGGTCTCCAGCCCCAGCCCCGAATACCCGCCGGTGACCAGGGCGGTGGTGCCGGCCAGGTCGATGCCCGCGAGCACGTCGTCGGCCGTACTGTGCGCACCGAAGCCGGTGCCGAGCCTCTGCTGCTTGGTGATCATGCGGAGGACGCTAGAGGCTGGAGTGCGCTCCAGGTCAAGGCCCGGCTCCCCGTACCAGGGGCCCGTTCCCCCGATGGCCCACCCGCTTCGCGCCCGCACCGCCGCTGAGGCACGGTGGGGGCATGGGCAACCACACCTACCGGGTGACCGAGATCGTCGGCTCCTCGCCGGAGAGCGTGGACGCGGCGATCCGCAACGGAATCAGCCGCGCCGCGCAGACTCTCCGCGAACTCGACTGGTTCGTGGTGACCGAGGTTCGCGGTCATCTCGAGAATGGCGCGATCGCGCACTACCAGGTCGGGCTGAAGCTGGGCTTCCGGCTGGAGGACACCTGAGTCACCGGCCGCCGGCCCTCATCGGCGACCACGCCGCCGGTACTCGCGGATCAGGACGCCCAGAGCCGCGCGCGGAGACGGACCGGCCGATTCGTGCAGAACGCGGCCGCCCTTCGCCAGTGCCGCGTCGTTCGTGAGGAGCTCCAGCGCGACGAAGGCCCGGACGAAGGCACGGTGAGCGGGCGGCGCCAGCTCCGGCAGCGAGCGGCCGGCGAGAAGGTCGCGGCGGCTCTGTTCGAGGAGGTCCCGGAACAGGGCGCGGCAGTGCGGGGTGTCCCGCTTCCGTTCGAGATCGGAGCGGGAGACCTCGTGCCGCGTCAGGGTCTCCTCGGGAAGGGTGAGCCGGCCGTCCCCGAGGTCCTCGGCGAGGTCGTTGACGAAGTCCAGACGCTGGCTGCCGTCGATGTAGGAGCGGCACAGCGCACGGCTGTCATCGGCGTCGGCGTCGGGCGAGAGGACGAGGCACGCCACGAGCATGAAGGCCGGAAGCGAGTACGCGTCGACGTACCGCTGATAGCCCGCCTCGTCCGCGAAACCACTGAAGTCCCTGTCCATCGGCGCCCCGGCGAGAAACCGCTCGGCATGCTCGCGCAGGCCGGGGTGGACGGAGGCGGTGTGCAGCAGCGGGCGGAGCACGGGATGGGCGCTGTCACCGACAGCCAGCCCGTCGCGCACTTCCTTCTCCCAGGCCGCGAACCCGTCACCGCCGTCCGGCTGATCGGCGAGAAGATCGGTGTGATGCATGAACGCCGTGGCCGCGATGACGTGCGGAGCGAGCTCCGGGGGCAGCAGCAGCCGTACGGCGATGTAGGCGTTCCGCCTGTAGCCCGACACGAGTCTCCGCTGCCGGGTGTAGTCGTCACGCAGACGTGGGTCGTGGATGCCTGCGGTGGTGAGCGTCCTGCCCCACGTGTGCATGCTGATCGTTCTCTCCGGGAAACGGCGATGACAGCCGAGACTAACCTCCCGAGGATCCGGTGCCGGCCCGCCCCCGGAAGAGGCCGTCAGCCCGGGAACAGGCTGTGGGCCGTCTCTCGCGGGGGCGGGACGAGGAGGCGGTCGTTCTCCCGGAACCGGGCTCAGGCCGCCGCCGAACGGCCGACGGCCGCCTGCTCGCGCCCCGGAACCGAAACGGACGCCGGGCGCGCCCCGCCGCCGTCCACGGGCCGCAGGGCCGCCCTGGCCTCGGCCGCGTACGTGTCCACGTACTCCTGCTCGGACAGCCGCCAGATCGCGTACATGATCTCGTCCGTGACGGCCCGCAGAACGTCCCGGGAGTCCTCCATCCCCTCGTACCGCGAGAAGTCCAGCGGCGTCCCGAAGCGGATCGTGATGGGGACGACGCGCGGCAGCAGTTTCCCCGTCGGCTGGGCCTCGAACGTGCCGATCATCGCGCACGGGATCACCGGCGCCCCCGACTTGAGCGCCATCGCCGCCACGCCGACCTTGCCCTTGTACAGCCGCCCGTCGTGCGAGCGCGTCCCTTCGGGGTAGATGCCCAACAGCTCACCGGTGCCCAGCACGCCCAGCCCGGTGTCGAGGGCCGCCTGCGCCGCCTCCTTGCCGGAACGGTCCACCGGGATCGCCCCGATGCCCCGGAAGAACGCCGCGATGAGCTTGCCCTTGATACCCCGGCCGGTGAAGTACTCCATCTTGCCGAGAAACCGGATCCGGCGCTTCACCATCGTCGGCATCAGGAAGTGGTCGGAGAACGACAGATGGTTCCCCGCGATGATGGCCGCCCCCTGCTTCGGCAGGTGGTGGAGTCCCTCGACCTTCGGCCGGAAGACCCACCTCAACAGCGGTATCAACACCACGTTCTTGAAGAAGTAGTAGAACACCCAGCAAGCCCCTTGTCCGCTTGTTCGAGCGACCAGACCCCCGCGCCGACGCAGGCTAGTCGGCTGCGGGGATCATGGGGAGAGTGACTATTCAGCCACTCTCGGTTACCGCCGGTCAGTGCGCCTGGCGTTGATGGACGCCCATGCGCTCGGCCGCGTCGCGCATCCGCCGGGTGTCGCCCTGGGCCTCCGCCTCGCGCCGCTGATCCTTGATGCACGCGCAGACGGCGCAGCGCGGGGCGGGTGGCCCGGCGGGCGGGGCGAGCAGCTCGGCGGGCTCGGCGGCCCGGAGCGCATCCCTCGGGCAGTCCCATTCGATCCCGCCGCGAACGGGGCGGAGTTGATGGACGTCCGGCCCCTCACGCCCCATCAGCTGGCCGATCCTGCCGGTGCGCGTGTCCACGACGATGTCCCCGATACGGAAAGCCATGGCCAAGCCCTCATTCCCTGTCGCGTTCGGTGATCTTCCCTGCACACCAGGCAACCGGTTGTCAGTGGGCGGCGGTACTGTGGGCGACGGTGGCCGGACTTAAACCCTTTAAACGGGGGCCATGGGCGAGGAGTTGAGTGCCTTGACGAACCGAGAGCCGAACACGGGCCTGGTGCGGCTGCACCACGAGGCCGCGTGGACGCTGCGGCAGTTCGCCCGCGAGGTCAACCGCATAGGGACCGAGCGCGGCACCCCGCTCAGGTACCAGGAGCCCTCGGTCCACCAGTGGCTGAGGGGCTACGTGCCGAGGGAGGACGTCCGTCCGCTGATCCTGGAGGCGCTGTCCCGGCGTCTCGACCGCCCGGTCACGTACGCGGAGGCGGGGTTCCCGGCGCCGTCCCGGGACGACGTCGGCGACGGCACGGTGGAGGGGCTCGTCGACCTCGGCCGACAGGACATGGACCCGTCCCGCCGGAGCGTGCTCGGCTACAGCCTGTTCTCGGTGGCACTGACGGTGCCGGGTTGGCCGGATGTGGTGGGGCGGATGGAGGCCGTCCAGCACGGAATGATCGGTCGCATCGGAATGCCCGATGTGGAGATGGTCATCGCCATGACCGAGCGCGTCTCCGAGCTCGACGACCAGTTCGGCGGACGGCACGCCCGGCCGATGGCCGCGGCGTTCCTCGTGAATACGGTCGCGCCCTATCTGAAGGCCGACGGGCCCGAATCCGTGCGCAGAGCGATGATGTCCGCCGCTTCCGACCTCTGTTATCTCACGGGATATATGGCCGTGGATGAAGGACTTCACGGTCTCGCGCAGCAGTACTACCTCAAGGCCCTGCATCTGGCCGGTGCTTCGCAGGACCACCTGACGTTCTGCACGACTCTACGGGGAATGAGCGTCCAGGCCGTCGATCTGGGGCACGGTCCGCACGCCATGCGGCTGGCCGATGCCGCCGCAGCGGCGTCCCCGCAGGCCGGGCCGCGCATGCGGGCGTTCCTCGCCGGGCAGCAGGCGCATTCCGCCGCGCAGCTCGGGGATCGCAGCACGGCGCTGATGTATCTCAAGGAAGCGGAAATCGCCATGGACAAGGCCGAGTCCCAGGCGACGACTTTCGGCTCCTACAACCCGTCGTCTCTCACGTACCACGTCGGCCAAGTCCGTTATGAGCTCGGCGACCTGCGCGGGTCCATCGAAGCGTTGGAGGAGTCCGACCGGCTGCGCCACCATTCGCTCTGGCGCAATCGCGTGCGCTACCTCGCCATGCTCGCCGAGCGGCAGTGCCAGATCGGGCATCTGGAAGCCGCGTGCGACACCTGGGGCAGGGCCCTGGACATCTATCCACTGGTGCAGTCGGGGCAATGCGACGAGCGCATGACGGAGATGCTCACCCGGATTCGTCCCCACCTCAAGAACCCCCACGCCCGCCATCTCCACGAGCGTGCCCGGCTTGCCGTACCGGCCACGCTCAGCGCGTGACCAGGGGGGAGATAGGGTGCGCCCATGCGCCTGGACGAGCTCGCCGACGTGGGGCCGTTCTTCGCCCTGCGTACCGGCGAAGCCGGTCTCCCACTCCGCCACGAGGAGACGATCCGGCAGCGCATCACGACCGTAGCGGAGCGACTCCGCACCGACGACACTCGCGTCGCCGCGTCGATCGCCTTCCAGGGCATCGCCGGGCGGCTGTTGTCCATCGGGCTCGGCTCCGCCGTGCTGACCGGCGAGGTGCCCGACCTCGCCGCGGGCGGCCTCCGCTGGGACACCGCCCGTACCGCCCCCGACGACCTGTGGCTGCCCTCCCCCGCCGCGCTACCCGGCGAGGACATCCGCACGGCCGTCCTGCACGGGCTGCTCGTCCCGCTGCACGACCTCATCCGTACCGTCACCCCCATCTCCTCCCTCGTCCTCTGGGGCAACGCAGGCTCATCCCTCGCAGGCTCCCTGCGCGTCCTGCACACCTGGTGCCTCAGCCGGAACCGCACCGCTGAAGCCGCCCGTGCCGTCGCCCTCACCCGCGACCTCTTCACCGACCCGCTCCTCCACGGCACCGGCGAACTGAGCGACAGCGACAGCAACACCACCTTCATCCGCCGCACGTGCTGCCTCTACTACCGCGTGCCCGGCGGCGGCATGTGCGGCGACTGCGTGCTGCGGCACCCACCGCGTCACTCCGTCCGGCGCTGAGCCGGCGGCCACTGCCCCGGGGCGAGGACGCCGAGGACGTAGGCCTTGGCCACCAGCGCCGTACGGTTCGGTACCCGCCAGCGGCGGCTGAGGCGGGTGAGGTGGTAGTTGACGCCGTCGACGGTCAGGCCGACCGCCTTGCCGATCGCCGCCGTTGTGGCACCGGCGGCGGCCAGCTCCAGAATCCGCGCTTCCACAGCACTCACCTCCACCGCCGGGCCGGACGGCATCGAGGTTTCGGCCGGCCGAACGCGCAGCACGGTCAGCAGCGCCGGATACGCCGGGGACGCGTCCCCGACCGGTTCGACCACCAGCTCGCCCTCACGCCTCGCCCCTTCTCCCCCCGCCGCCGTCCAGCGCACGTCGATGGCGTAGCGGGACCGGCGGCCCAGGCGCAGTGCCTCGGTGAGCCGGTCGAGCTGAGGGGCCGCGGTGTCGCTGGGCCGGAAGAGGTCGAGGAGGTTGCGGCCGCGCACCTGGCCGGGGGCCAGACCCCACTCGGCGGCCATGGCCGGGTTGACGGCGGTCACCTCGCCGTTCGCACGGCAGATGGCGATGGGGGTGGGCAGCCGGTCCAGCAGCATCATGAAGTAGTTGCGCCAGGTGAAGTACGCCTCGTGCTCCGCGCTGCTCACGATTCCCGGTCCCCGTCCCCTCGTTCGTACGACGCCCGCCGTCGGCGCAAGAGCGACACGCCGCGAGTCACTGCACAATCATGCAGTGGCGCGTACCGACGGTTCGGTCCGGGGAGGTGACTCTGAAGACATGACAGCGACGTCTCTCACCACCGCCATCCCCCTGGTCGACATCACCGCCGTCGGGGCCGGCGACACCCCGCTTCAGCAGATCATGCGGCTGGCCCGGCACCACGGGCCGATATTCACTCGGCGGCTGCACGACTCGGACCGGCTCTTCGTCACCTCCCTCGATCTCGTCTCCGAGCTGGCGGACGAACAGCGGTTCACCAAGTCCGTGGGCCCGGCGCTGGAGAACGTCCGGGAGTTCACTGCCGACGGGCTGTTCACCGCCTACAACCACGAGGCGAACTGGGCGAAGGCGCACGACATCCTGATGCCCGCCTTCGCCCTCGGGTCGATGCGCGCCTACCACCCGGCCATGCTGCGCGTCGCCCGCCGGCTGATCGACGCGTGGGACGAGCGGCTGGTCCAAGGCGTGCCGGTCGATGTGCCCGAGGACATGACGCGGATGACCCTCGACACCATCGGGCTCGCGGGATTCGGCTACGACTTCGAGTCGTTCGCCCGGCCCGAGCCGCACCCGTTCGTCGGGGCGATGGTGCGCTGCCTGGACTGGGCGATGAACAAGCTGGGCCGCGATCCCGAGGGGGACTTCGCCGCCGAGGACGCGGCGTTCCGGGAGGACGCCGCGTTCCTGGCCGGTGTCGTCGACGAGGTCATCGCGGCCCGTACGGCGTCCGGTGACACCCGCACCGACGATCTGCTGGGGCTGATGCTGGGCGCCCCGCACCCGTCCGACGGAACCACCCTGGACGCCGCCAACATCCGCAACCAGGTCATCACCTTCCTGATCGCCGGGCACGAGACGACGTCCGGCGCCCTGTCCTTCGCCCTCCACCACCTCCTCAAGGACCCCGTCTCGCTGCGGCTGGCCCAGCGGGAGACGGACGAGCTGTGGGGGGACACCGAGAACCCCGAGCCGACGTTCGAGGACGTCGGGCGGCTGCGCTGGACCCGGCAGGTGCTGCTGGAGGCGCTGCGGCTGTGGCCGACGGCGGCGGCGTTCACGCGCGAGGCCCGGGAGGACACGGTGCTCGGCGGCCGCTACCCGCTGCGCGCCGGGGAGGGCGTCACCGTGCTCACGCCGATGCTGCACCGGGACCCGGTGTGGGGCGACAACCCCGAGCTGTTCGACCCCACGCGTTTCGACCCGGCGGTCGAGGCCGCTCGCTCGCCGCACGCGTACAAGCCGTTCGGCACCGGGGAACGGGCCTGCATCGGGCGGCAGTTCGCGCTGCACGAGGCGACGATGCTGCTGGGGATGCTGATCCACCGCTACCGGTTCGCCGACACCGCCGGCTACCGGCTGCGGGTCAAGGAGACCCTCACCCTCAAGCCGGACGGCTTCACCCTCACACTCGTCCGCCGTACGGCCGCCGACCGGGCCGTGAACCGGGCGGCGCTGCCGGCCTCGGCGCGGACGGAGGGTGTCCGCGCGGAGACGGGCGGCGGCAGTGCCACGACACCCACCCGCGCCCGCGCCGGCACCGGGCTCCTGGTCCTGCACGGTTCCAACTACGGTACGTGCCGCGAGCTGGCCCGGGATCTCGCCGACGAGGCCGCGCGCCTGGGCTTCGACGCCTCCGCCGCCCCGCTCGACGAACGCGCGGGCGAGCTGCCCACGGACACGCCGGTGGTACTCGTCGCCGCCTCGTACAACGGCCGGCCCACCGACGACGCGGCCCGTTTCATGGAGTGGGCCGAGCGTACGGCCGGGCCGGGTGCCGCCGACGGCGTCCACTACGCGGTCCTCGGCGTCGGCGACCGCAACTGGGCCGCCACCTACCAGCGCGTTCCCACCCTCCTCGACGAGCGGCTCGCCGCGCTCGGCGGCACCCGGCTGCTGCCGCGCGCCGAGGCCGACGCGTCCGGTGATCTCACCGGTGCCGTCGAGGGCTTCACCCGCTCCCTGCTCCGGACGCTGCTGGAACGCCACGGCGACCCGGAGAGCACGGGACCGGAGAGCACGGGAACAGCCGCGCCCCAGGACACGGACGGCCCCGCCTACGAGGTCGCCGAGGTCTCCGGCGGTCCGCTGACCGCCCTGGCCGAGCGTCACGGGATGCTGCCGATGACCGTCACCGAGGCGTACGAGCTCACCGACCCGGCCCATCCGCGCACCAAGCGTTTCCTGCGGCTGGCGCTGCCGGAGGGCGTCTCCTACCGCACCGCCGACCATCTGGCCGTGCTGCCCGCCAACGACCCGGAGCTCGTCGCACGCGCCGCCGCGCTCTTCGGCGCGGACCTCGACACGGTCCTGTCGCTGCGGCCGCGCCGCGCCGGCCGCGACACCCTGCCCGTCGACCGCCCGCTGACCGTACGGGAACTCCTCACCCACCACCTGGAACTGGCCCAACGCCCCACCCCTCGGCAGCTGGCGACGCTGGCGGAGCGCAACCCCTGCCCGCCCGAGCGGACGGCCTTGGAGTCCCTCTCCCCCGACGACCCTCGTACGCTCCTGGAGCTGATCGAGGACCACCCCGCCCTGCGCGGCGCCCTGGGTGCGGCGGCCCTGCCCGAGCTGCTGTCTCCGCTGCGCCCGCGCACCTATTCCATCTCCTCCTCCCCGGCCGTGGACGCCCGTCACGCCGACCTGATGGTGTCCGTGCTGGAGGCCCCGGCCCGTTCCGGCCGGGGTGTCTTCCGGGGGACGGGCTCGGGCCACCTCGCCGCGCTGCGGCCGGGTGACACGGTGCTCGCCCGGGTCCAGCCGTGCCGCGAGGCATTCCGGATCGCGGCGGACGAGCGGACGCCGGTGGTGATGGTCGCTGCCGGAACGGGGCTGGCCCCCTTCCGGGGGACGATCGCCGACCGCACCGCCCTCGCGGCGGCCGGCGCCGAACCGGCGCCCGCGCTGCTGTACTTCGGCTGTGACGCACCGGAAGCGGACTTCCTCCACTCGGCCGAGCTCCGCGCCGCCGAGGACGCGGGAGCCGTCTCCGTACGCCCGGCGTTCAGCGAACGCCCGGAGGCGGGCGGCGGCCCGTACGTCCAGCACCGGCTCGCCGCCGAGGGCGACGAGGTCTGGTCGCTGCTGGAGGCGGGGGCGCGGGTGTACGTCTGCGGTGACGGCGCCCGTATGGCGCCGGGCGTCCGGGCCGCGCTGCGCGACCTCTGCGCCCGCCGGACGGGCGCGGACGCCCGGGCCGCCGACGCGTGGCTGCGCGAGCTGACGGACGCGGGCCGGTATGTGGAGGACGTGTACGCGGCGGGGTGAGACCCGCGCGTCCGGCTCTGCCCCGAACTCCCCCGCGACGCGACAGGCCGCAGCGGCTACGCTGCGGCCTGGGCCGCGCGACATGCGCGGCCAAAAGCTGCTTCACGGGGGACAGGGGGTTCGGTGAGCGGTACGACCGAGACCACGGACACGACCACAAGCGGCGGCGGCCCGGCCCGTATCGGCCGCCGCCGGGTACTGGCCGTCCTGGCCGGCGCGACCCTGCTGCCGGTGACGGGCTGCGGGAGCGATTCCGGGCCCCGGGCGGCGGGGCCCTCGGAACCGCCGCCCGACGGCCGGTCCGGCCCCGACGCCACGATTATGATCATCCGGCATGGGGAGAAGCCGCGCGGCAGTACGCGCGGGATGGACGAGAACGGCGAGCCGGACAAGAAGTCGCTGACGCAGCGGGGCTGGGAGCGGGCCCGGGCCCTCCCGAAGCTGTTCGCCCCCGCGACGGGCACCTCCGGAGCGGACGCCTCCGGACGGACCGCGCTGCCCCGGCCCTCCACCCTCTTCGCCGCCGCCGACTACGGCCCCAACGCGGGCTCCCGCCGGATGCGGCAGACCGTCACACCGCTGGCCGAGGAGCTCAAGCTGCCGGTCAACACTTCCTTCTCCGAGACGGAGGAGGCGAAGCTGGCCACCGCCGCACTCATGTCTCCGCAGCCGGTACTCATCTGCTGGGAGCACTCCAGGATCGCGGACATCGTCAAGGCGCTGGGCGCGGCCAAGGCGCCCGGGGTGCCGAAGTCCTGGCCGGACCGTTTCGACCTGGTCTGGGTACTGACCCGGCACGGCGGCACCTGGTCCTTCCGGTCCGTACCGCAGCACCTGCTGGACGGCGACGCGGCGGCCACCCGGCCAAGTAGCTGACTCTTCGTCAGTTCCCGTACCCTACCGACCGTTCACATCGGCACATGGACGGGAACGAACGGAAGATGACCATACGCAGCGGAATGATCGCGTCCATAACGGCGGCGCTCCTGGCGGTACCGGCCGCGACGACGGACGCGGCCGCCGCGGAGCCCTCCGCGTCGTACGCGGCCACCACGTCCGTAGGAGTGCACAACGCCTACGACAAGGCCAAGTACCCCTACTTCGCCGACGCCCTCGACTCCGGGGCCGCCCTCCTCGAACTGGACGTGTGGTCCAACGGCTTCGGCGGCCGTGCCTTCCGCGTCTCCCACGCCAACCCGGTCGCGAACAACAACAACTGCGAAGGCGCCACCTCCGCCGCGCGGCTGCGCACCGGCTCCCGCAACCAGCCGCTGTCCGGCTGCCTAGCCGACATCCGCGCCTGGCACGACGCCAACCCGGGCCACCGGCCGGTACTGCTCAAGGTCGAGATGAAGGACGGCTTCAACGCCAACAGCGGGCGCGGCCCGGCCGAGCTCGACGCACTGCTGACGGCGAAGCTCGGCGACGCGCTCTACCGCCCGGGCGACCTGCTCGGCAAGCACGCGAACCTCGACGAGGCCGTACGGGCCGGCGGCTGGCCCGCGCGCTCGGCACTCGCGGGCAAGTTCATGGTCGAGCTCATCCCCGGCACGGTCGAGGAGGGCAACCCGGCGGACCGGCTGTGGACCGACCGTGAATACGCCACGCATCTGCGTGACCTGGCCGCCGCGGGGCGGATCGGGTCGGCGGCGGCGTTCCCTGCGGTGCACGGCGCTGCCGCCGGTGATCCGCGGACGCGGTACGCCGATCCGGCCATCCGGCCGTGGTTCGTCCTCTTCGACGGGGACGCGAGCGCGTATGTGAACGGCGGGATCGACACGGGGTGGTACGACGGGCGGCACTATCTCGTCGTGATGACGGACGCGCACAAGGTGGCGCCGGGGATCGATGGCACCCGGCCTACAGAGGCGCAGGCGCGGGAGCGGGTTGTGCTTATGGCGCGGGCGCATGCCAGTTTTGCCACCGCGGATTGGTATCCGCTGCCGCAGGTCTTGTCGACGGTGGTGTCGCGCGGCTGACCCGCCGCGGGGGTGCCCGCGCCTTCGGCGCGGGATTTCGCCCACCCTCCCCCAGCTACCGCTGGGAGGTGCCCCCAGCCCGATTGCCCGGAACGGACGGGGCACCCCCACGTCACCCGATCAGCCTGTCCGGAACACCACGCCCACCATCCGTCGCATCCTTGACTCCCCCACCCGCCCACGCGAGCCTCGGCGCTGACACCACTGTCACCTGAGGGGTCGTGGTCATGAGGGGTCACATGAGAGTGACGGCGGCGCTCGCCGTAGCGGCATTGCTGATCGCCGGCAACCCCCCGTCGGCCACGGCCACGGCCACCGCTCCCGACGGCGACCTCACCAGCCTCGTCAACCCCTTCATCGGCACGGAGAACGAAGGCAACACCTTCCCCGGCGCCGCCGTGCCCTTCGGGATGGTGCAGCTCTCCCCCGACACCGGTCACAACACCGGCTACGACTACAAGGACCACCAGATCCGTGGCTTCAGCACGGTCCACCTCTCAGGCGTCGGCTGCCGCATCGGCGGCGACCTCCCCGTGCTGCCGACCACGGGCGAGGTGACCCAGACCGACAACGCCCGCTACGCCGCAGAGTTCAGCCACCAAAACGAAACAGCCCGCCCGGGCTACTACCGGGTCCGGCTCGGCTCGTACGGCGGGATCACCGCCGAGCTGACGGCCACCGCCCGCACCGGCCGGCAGCGCTACACGTTCCCGGCCACCGAGCAGGCGAACGTCCTGCTCAACGCCGGCCAGTCGCTGCACCGGGCGGTCTCCAGCTCCGTCCAGGTCGTCGACAGCCGCACGGTGCGCACCACCGTCACCGGGCGCGGCTTCTGCCAGGACACCCGCCCGTACACCGTGTACACGGTCACCCGCTTCGACCGTCCGTTCCGCTCCTACGGGACCTGGAAGGACGACCGGGTGACGAAGGGGTCGCGGTCCTCGTCCGCCACCACCGGCCGCAACGGCGCGTGGGTGCGTTTCGACACCACCGACGACCGGGAGGTGGAGGCCACCACGGCGATCAGCTATGTGGACGCGGCGGGCGCGGAGCGCAATCTGCGTGCGGAGGAGGACGACTTCGACCGTACGGCGGACGCGGCGCAGGAGGCGTGGGAGCGGCGGCTGCGGGACGTCGAGACACAGGGCGGCACCCGGACACTGCGCCGCACCTTCTACTCCTCCCTCTACCGCTCCTTCCTCTCCCCCAACATCGGCAGTGACACGGACGGCCGCTACACCGGCTGGGACCAGAAGACGCACCGCACGCGGGGCTTCACCTACTACCAGAACTGGTCGCTGTGGGACACCTACCGCACGCAAGCCCAGCTACTGGCCCTGCTCGCTCCCCGCGAGGCGCGGGACATGGCCCTGTCGGTACTCCGCGTCGACGCCGAGGGCGGCTGGCTGCCGAAGTGGGGCTACGGGACGGTCGAGACGAACATCATGACCGGTGACCCGGTGACGCCGTACCTCACCAACGCCTTCCACCACGGGCTGCTGACGGGCCACGAGGAGGAGGCGTACCGCGTACTCAAGAGGAACGCGGACGGAGTGCCTCCGCCGGCGAACCCGGGAGTCGGCCGGGAGGGCAACGCCCAGTACCTCAAGAACGGTTACGTCCCGTACCTCCCGGACCGGCCGCGCAGCAAGCCGGGGGACTCGGACTTCCACGAGGGCGCCTCGGCGACGCTGGAGTACGCGCTGGCCGACGGGGCGCTGGCGAGGATGGCGCGGGCCATGGGCCATCGCGAGGACGCGCGCCGCTACACGGCCCGCTCCCGCAACTACCGCACCCTCTACGACCGGGAAACGGGCTTCTTCCGGCCGCGCGGGGCCGACGGGGCGTTCGCGGGGTCCGCCGACCCGGCGAAGAGCCCGGGCTTCCACGAGGGCACGGCCTGGCAGTACCAGTGGCTGGTGCCGCAGGACCTGCCGGGGCTGGTGGAGCTGATCGGCGGCAAGGACAGAACAGACCACCGGCTGGACTCCTTCTTCGCCTACGACAAGCTGCTGGCCGACCCCGCGCGCACGGCTCGCGAGGTGTGGGTGAACGGCCCGTACGACTACTACAACGCCGACAAGTACAACCCGCAGAACGAGCCGGACCTCATCGCGCCGTACACGTATCTGTCCACCGGGCGGCCGTGGAAGACGACGGACGTGGTGCACGCGGCGCTGACGCTCTTCACGGACACGCCGGACGGGATGACGGGCAACGACGACCTGGGGACGATGTCGGCGTGGATGGTGCTGTCGGCCATCGGGGTGTATCCGGTGCAGCCGGGGGCGGATGTGTGGGGCCTGAGCACACCGGTGTTCGAGCGGGTGGAGCTGCGGCTGGACCGGCGCTGGTATCCGAAGGGGCGGTTCACGGTGAGCGCGCCGGGCACCTCGCGCACGGACCGGTATGTGCGCTCGGTGCGGCTGGACGGGGAGGCGTACGACCGGACGTATGTGACGACGCAGGCGATTCGCGAGGGCGGGCGGCTGGACTTCCGGGTCGGGCCGCGGCCCGGTGACTGGGGCACGGGCGCGGCGGCGGTGCCGCCCGCCATCGGCTGATCCATCGGCTGATCCCCGGGCCCGGTGCGGGGCGGCGGCTTCCTTCGGCACCCGCGCTCGGCCATGATGACGGCGTTTCGCCGGAGGGCGAGCCGCCCCCGGGCCGACGAGAGGACGACGAGAGGACGAGACTATGGCCGGGCTCGGGATGGGGCGCGGTGTGCTGCGCCGCAAGCCGATCGAGACGATCGAGGAGGCGGAGGAAGCGGAGGCGCACGGCGAGCGGCTGTCCCGGACCCTGGGGTTGTGGCAGCTGACCGCGATCGGCGTCGGCGGCATCATCGGCGCGGGCATCTTCAGTCTGGCGGGCACCATCGCCAACGGTGTGGCGGGCCCGGCCGTGCTGGTCTCGTTCCTGATCGCGGGTGTCGCGAGCGCGGCGGCGGCGTTCTCGTACGCGGAGTTCGCGGGGCTCATCCCCCGGGCGGGCTCGGCCTATACGTACGGCTACGCGGTCCTGGGCGAGCTGGGCGGCTGGTTCATCGGCTGGGACCTGCTGCTGGAGTACACGGCGATCGTGGCGGTCGTGGCCATCGGCATCTCGGGGTACATCAACTTCCTGCTCGGGGAGACGAACGCCCAGTTGCCGCACTGGATGCTGGGGGCGCCGGGGACGGGGCACGGGCACCGGGTGGACCTGTTCGCGATGGTGCTGTGCCTGCTGATCGCCTATCTGCTGACCTTGGGCATCAAGAACGCGGCCCGGTTCGAGACCGTGGTGGTGGGCCTGAAGATCATCGTGGTGCTGCTGGTGGTCGTCGTGGGGTTCTTCCACGTCAAGAGCGCCAACTACCACCCCTTCTTCCCGTTCGGGCTGAGCGGCGCGTTCACGGGCGCGGCCACGGTCTTCTTCGCGGTCTTCGGCTATGACGCGATGTCCACGGCGGCCGAGGAGTCCAAGGACGCGCAGCGCCATATGCCGAGGGCGATCATCTATTCGCTGGTGATCTCGATGGTGCTGTACGTGCTGGCCTGCCTGGTGCTGACGGGCATGCAGAACTACAAGGACATCGACAAGGCGAGCGGTTTCTCCACGGCCTTCAAGTCGGTCGGGCTGCCGGGGCTCGCGGACGTGATCGCGGTGGGCGCGATCATCGGCATTCTCACGGTGATGTTCACCTTCATGCTGGGGGTCACCCGGGTCTGGTTCGCGATGAGCCGGGACGGGCTGCTGCCGAAGTGGTTCGCGCACACGCACCCGACGCGGCACGTACCGACGCGGGTGACGTGGATCGTGGGCGGCGCGTCGGCGCTGATCGCGGGGGTGATCCCGATCGGCGAGGCGGCGGAGCTCACCAACATCGGCATCCTGCTGGCCTTCGCGGTGGTGTGCACGGCGGTGATCGTGCTCCGCTACAAGCGGCCGGACCTGCCGCGGTCCTTCCGCTGCCCGGGGATGCCGGTGGTGCCGGCGATCGGGGTGGCGGCGTCGATCTGGCTGATCACCTATCTGGCGTGGCAGACGTGGGTGCGGTTCGCGGTGTGGTTCGTGATCGGGCTGGCGGTGTATTTCAGCTACTCGTACAAGCACTCGGAGCTGGCGCACGCCGACGAGCGCGGGATTCCGCAGGACTAGCCGGGGGGCGGGGCCGTCTCATACAGGTTCCGAGGCGGGAGCCCCTCGGCGCCGGCTGCCCGGGGCCGACAGTCCGACCGCCCCGGTGAGCAGGACCACCACGGTGCCGGCCGTGAGGAACGCGCCCGCAGGGGAGGCGTCGACGAGCGGTGGGAGAAGGAGTATCGCGGCCACGGTGCCCGCGCGCGTGGCGGTGTGTTCGACGGCCATCAGCCGCAGCCGTTCCGCCGGTGGGTACGCCCCCAGGCGCGCCCGCATGGTGACGGTCCCCACGGGCACCGCCAGTCCCGACAGCAGGCACAGCGACCCCAGCACCAGGTCGGAACGCGCCGCCGCCATACCGGCGGTCGCCAGGCCGTCGACCGCCCAGGCGGCGCAGCAGACGGTGAGCCAGGCGCGCGGCCGCAGGCCGCCGGCGACGGGGTTGCCGATGAGCGCGCCGATGCCGGAGACGGCGGTGATCAGCCCGTAGGCGCCCGCGCGGGTGTCGTGCCCGTGGGCGAGCAGCGCGGGCAGCCCGATGGTCGTCGCGGCGACGCACAGCGGCAGGGCGCCGTGCACTCCGATCGCCAGGCCGATGCCGGGCCGTTCCCGTACGAGCGCGGTGACGCGCACGGCCCGGAGCTGCTCGGCGGGGGCGGTGCGGGGCGGTGGGGGCAGCCGCCTGGCCATGCCGCCCAGGGCCACGGCGGAGACGGCGAACGCGGCGCCCACGCAGGTGAAGAGCTCGCTCTTGGAGATCACCAGCAGCAGCGCGCCCGCACAGGCGTGCCCGGTGGTACGGGCCACGCGGCTGGTGAGGTCGAACAGTCCGGTGAGGGACTGGATCTGCCCGGTCCGCCCGAGACCGGGCACCAGCGCCTCGAAGTTCGGGTCGAAGAGCGCCCCGAGTACCCCGAGGACGCATACTCCGCCCAGTACGAGGGCCGTGCCCCGTGCATCGGGCGACCAGACGAACGGCAGGGCCACGGCGACGCCCGCGCGCAGGGCGTCGACCGCGCACAGCGCTCCGTAGGAGGAGAAACGGGCGACGACGCGCCGGCCGATGACGCCGAGGACGACGTAGGGCAGCGACTCCAGGAGCGCCACGAGCCCGGTGAGCGAGGCCGATCCGGTGCCCGCCCAGACGCTCCACATCACCGCCATCGCGTACAGCCGGTCCCCCAGCGCGGACAGGCTGCGCGCCAGCCACAGGACCAGCACGGGGCGCTGTCGCAAGAGCCGCGCGTACTCCATGCCGTCCTCCCGCCCGGTCGTGACCACACCGTAGGAGGAGAGCGGAGGGACATGGCTGCTGGTATGCGACAGGTCACTCGACTACACGAGAAGTCATCACATGTGATGGAAGAGTGCTACTTGAGCAGCCGGGACAGTCTGCGGTCCGCCAGCGGTTTCCCGCCCGTCTGGCAGGTGGGGCAGTACTGGAGGGACGAGTCGCTGTAGGAGACCTCGCGGATGGTGTCCCCGCAGACGGGGCAGGGCTGCCCGGTGCGGCCGTGCACCCGCAGGCCGGTCTTCTTCTCCGCCTTGAGGTCGGCGGCGGCGTGGCCGCGCGAGCGCTCGACCGCCTCGCGAAGGGTGGTCTCCAGGGCCTCGTAGAGCGTGGCGCGTTCCTCGTCTGTCAGAGAGGCGGCGAGTTTGAACGGGGACATGCGGGCGGCGTGGAGGATTTCGTCGGAGTAGGCGTTGCCGATGCCGGCGATGACGTTCTGGTCGCGCAGGACGCCCTTGATCTGCCGGCGCTCGTCACGCAGCAGCCCGGCGAAGACTTCGGGGGTGAAGCCGGGCGCGAGCGGGTCGGGGCCGAGGCGGGCGACGCCGGGTACGTCCTCGGGGGCGTGGACGCAGTACACGGCGAGCCGTTTGCGGGTGCCCGCCTCGGTGAGGTCGAAGCCCGCGCCGTCGGCCAGCCGCACGCGCAGCGCCAGCGGCCCCTTGCCGGGGCGCGGCGGCGCGGCGGGGAGCGTGTCATGCCAGCGCAGCCAGCCCGCGCGGGCCAGGTGGACGACGAGGTGGGGGCCGTGGCCGCCGTCGCCGGTGGCCAGGGCGAGGAACTTGCCGTACCGGCGCACGGCCGTGACCGTACGGCCCTCCAGGGCGGACGGCGGCGGGTCGTAGGTCTTCAGGACGCTCACCGCGACCGGCAGGACCCGCTCGACCGTGCGGCCGACGAGCCTCTCGGCGAGGAAGCCCGCGAGGGCCTCGACCTCGGGCAGCTCCGGCATGGGTCCAGTCTGCCGCGACTTGCCTGGTCGGCAACTCCGCGACGGCCCGTGCGGGTCCGCGGCGGTGGGCGCGGACGGCGGGTCGGTGCCGCTACCGCGCACGGGTGGTGGGGCCACGACGCCCGGCGCACGGGCGGCGGCTTCCACGAGGGAGCCGCCACCGGGCGAGGACAGGGACCTGTCCCGGCGACGGGCCTCGGACAGCGGTTCCGCGACGGCGCGCACGGGCGGCGGAGCCACAACGCCCCGGCGCACGGGCGGCAGCTTCCGCGAGGGAGCCACCACCGGACGGGGACAGGAACCTGTCCGGGCGACGGGCCTCGAGCGGTGGCCCGTCAGGAAGAGCCTGCGGACGGGGTCGAGTCCGTGAGCGCGGGTACGGACGGGGTCGAGTCCGTGAGCGCGGGTACGGATGGCACCGGTCCGCGGCCGGCGCCGGGTCAGTGGACCGGTGCCGCCCAGTCGATGCGGTAGCCGGTGAGCCAGTCGCGGACCGGGCGGCCGGGCCTGGCCAGGCGGCGCTCCACCTCCGCGTCGCGGGCGCGGCGCTCCTCGGCGGTCACCGGTCTGCGGCGGGCGAGGGAGGCGCTCAGGGCGACGACGCGTTCGACGCGCTCGCGCCGCAGCCGCTCGTACCCCTCGAACGCCCGCCCCGTGCCCGGCAGGTCGCGCAGGCAGCGGGCGAGGACGACGCCGTCCTCGATGGCCAGGGAGGCGCCCTGGGCGGCGTTGGGCGCGGTGGCGTGGGCGGCGTCGCCGATGAGGACGGTCCGTTCGTCGTGCCACACGGGCGTGCTGGGCAGGTCGTAGCAGTTGACGCCGACGACGTCGTCGCCGGTGGCGGCCACGATGGCGGCGGCGGGGGTGTCGTCGGCGGCGAAGACCTCCCCGACGCGGCGGCGCCACCCGTCGGGGGTGGCGGCGGCGAGAACGGCCCGGGGCAGTTCCGGCCCGGGGACGTTGGCGAACCAGAAGGTGCTGCCGTCCGGGGCCGTGGTGCAGCCGAAGAAGCCGCCCCGCCCGTAGTACATCCGGAAGGTGCGCGGCGGGGCCGGTTCGGCGCCGTCGACGGTGGTGCGGGGCCCGGTGCGCCCGGACACGGTGAACTGGCCGGTGTGGCGGGGCGGCGGCGAGGCCGGGTCGAGGAGGGCGCGGACCCGGGAGCGGATGCCGTCGGCGCCGATCACCAGGGAGCCCTCGGCGTGGGTGCCGTCCGCGAAGGACGCCACCATCCGGCCGTGGGAGCGGGTGGTGAGGCCGACGAGCCGCTTGCCCTGCTCGACACGGATGCCCCGGCGGGCCGCCTCCTCCCGCAGCACCCGGCAGAGCACGGCCCGGGGGACGGTACGGGGGCTCAGCCCGGCCTCGCCCGAGCCGGACATGGGCCGCCGCCCGAGGAGCCGGCCGGTCTCGCTGTAGGACTCGACCGTGTCGGCCGCGCAGGAGACCGCGCGTACGGGCTCGTCGGCGCCGATGGCGCGCAGGGCCGAGAGCCCGTTGGCGAAGAGGGTGAGGAACGATCCGGACGGCCCGGCTCCGGCCGGGACCGCCTCGTAGACGGTCGCGTCGAGGCCGGCCCGGCGCAGGGCCATCGCGGCCACGGGTCCGGCGACGCCACCACCGATGATCAGGGCATGGGCCATGGTCCGGTTCAGTCCCCCCACATCGCGTCCGTTCGAACAAGTGACTAGGACGTGCTTGTGCCTAGGACGAAACCAGACGCGATGGGAGGCGTCCAGAGCGCGTGGCCCGCCCGTCAGCGCCCCAGGGCGGCGGCGAGATACGGCGCGGTGGCGCTCCCGGCGGCCCCCGCCACCTGTCCGGGGGTGCCGGCGGCGACGATCCGGCCGCCCTCCGCTCCCCCGCCGGGCCCGAGGTCCACGACGTGGTCGGCACCGGCCACCACGGCCATGTCGTGCTCGACGACCACCACCGAATGGCCCGCGTCCACCAGGCCGTGCAGCTGACGGAGCAGCACCTCGGTGTCGGCGGGGTGCAGCCCGGTCGTCGGCTCGTCCAGGACGTACAGGGTGTGGCCCCGGTGGGCGCGCTGGAGTTCGGTGGCGAGCTTGATGCGCTGCGCCTCGCCGCCGGAGAGCTCGGTCGCGGGCTGGCCCAGCCGCAGATAGCCCAGGCCGACGTCCTGGAGGGTACGCAGGCCGCGCCGGGCGGCCGGCACGTCGGCCAGGAACTCGGCGGCCGCGTCGACGGTCATGTCGAGGACGTCCGCGATGGTGGCGCCCCGGTGGGTGACCTCCAGCGTCTCGGGGTTGTAGCGGGCGCCCCGGCAGGCGGTGCACGGCGTGTAGGTGCCGGGCAGGAACAGCAGCTCGACGGCGACGAACCCCTCGCCCTGGCAGACCTCGCAGCGTCCCGCGACGACGTTGAAGGAGAACCGCCCGGCGGTGTAGCCACGGGCCCGGGCCTCGTCGGTGGCCGCGAAGACCTTCCGGACGGCGTCGAACAGCCCGGTGTAGGTGGCGAGGTTGGAGCGCGGGGTGCGGCCGATGGGCTTCTGGTCGACGCGTACGAGCCGGCTGACGGCCGCCGGCCCGTCGGCCTTCGCGACGACTTCGGTACCGTCGAGGTGCGCGGCGACGGTCTCCGCCAGCACCTGGCCGACGAGCGTCGACTTGCCCGAGCCGGACACGCCCGTGACGGCCGTGAAGACGCCGAGCGGGAAGTCCACGTCGAGGTCGCGGAGGTTGTGCCGGTTCACCCCGCGCAGCCGCAGCGCGCCGGACGGCTCCCGGGGCGTCCGGACGGGAGCGGGGGCGGCCTCGGGGAAGACGAACCGGCGGGTCGCCGACCCGGGTACGTCCGCGAGCCCCTCGACGGGCCCGCTGTAGAGCACCTGCCCGCCGTGCTCCCCGGCCCGGGGGCCGACGTCGACGATCCAGTCGGCGCGGCGCACGACGTCCATGTGGTGCTCGACGACGAACAGCGAGTTGCCCGCCGCCTTCAGCCGGTCCAGCACGGTCAGCAGGGCGGCGCTGTCGGCGGGGTGCAGCCCGGCGGACGGCTCGTCCAGGACGTACACCACCCCGAACAGCCCCGAGCGCAGCTGGGTGGCGAGCCGCAGCCGCTGGAGCTCGCCGGCGGAGAGGGTGGGGGTGGGGCGGTCGGTGCTGAGGTAGCCGAGGCCGAGCTCGGTGAGCACCTCGATACGGGCGATCAGGTCGCGGGCCAGGGCGGCGGCCACGCCGTCCCCTTGGAGGGTCGGGCGCAGCGTCTCCGCCAGCGCGGCCAGCGGCAGGGCGGCGAGCTCGGCGATGTCCCGTCCGGCGAAGGTGACGGCGAGCGCCTCGGGGCGCAGCCGCCGCCCCGCGCAGGCCGGGCAGTCCGCGCTCACCAGGTGCCGCTCGGCGCGGGCCCGCAGGGCGGCGCTCTTGGAGTCGGCGAAGGTGTGGAGGACATAGCGGCGGGCGCTCATGTAGGTGCCCTTGTAGGGCCGCTGGATACGCTCGGCCTCCCGGACGGGGTGCACGGTGACGACGGGCTGCTCGTCGGTGAAGAGGATCCAGTCGCGGTCGGCCCGCGGCAGCTCGCGCCAGGGCCGGTCGATGTCGTGGCCCAGCGTGTCGAGGATGTCGCGGAGGTTCTTGCCCTGCCAGGCGCCGGGCCAGGCGGCGATGGCGCCGTCGCGGACGGACAGCGACGGGTCGGGGACGAGGGAGTCCTCGGTGACGGTGTGGACCCGGCCCAGTCCGTGGCACTCGGGGCACGCGCCGGCGGGCGTGTTCGGCGAGAAGGCGTCGGAGTCGAGGCGCCCGGCGCCCTCGGGGTAGCTCCCGGCGCGGGAGAAGAGCATGCGCAGGGAGTTGGAGAGCGTGGTGACCGTGCCGACGGAGGACCGCGAGGTCGGCGCGGAGCGCCGCTGCTCCAGCGCGACGGCGGGCGGCAGCCCGCTGACCTCCTCCACCTTCGGCGCGCCGACCTGGTGGATCAGCCGGCGGGCGTAGGGCGCGACGGACTCGAAGTACCGCCGCTGGGCCTCGGCGTACAGCGTCCCGAAGGCGAGCGAGCTCTTCCCGGACCCGGAGACACCGGTGAAGACGACGAGGGCGTCGCGGGGGATGTCGACGTCGACGCCTTTGAGATTGTGCGTCTTCGCACCGCGGACGCGAACGTGGGGGTCGTGCATCAGCCCGATACTACGTCCCCGGAGGTTGTGGGCAATCGTCCCGCTGGGCTGGGGGCACCTCCCAGCGGTAGCTGGGGGAGGGTGGGCACAACCGGACCACCGGGCCGCACCCGACCCCGCACCCCCCTCGGCCGGCTGCGAAGCTGACCACATGCACCACATCCTCGTCGTGGAAGACGACCCCACCGTCGCCGAGGTCGTCACCGGCTACCTGCAAAAGGCAGGCCACACCGTCACCCGCACCGAGAACGGCGAAGCCGCCCTCACCGAAGCGGCGCGCCACCGCCCCGACCTGGTCGTCCTCGACCTCATGCTCCCCGGCGGCCTGGACGGCCTGGAGGTCTGCCGCGCCCTGCGCCGGACGCATGACCACCTCCCGGTCATCATGCTGACGGCCCGCGGCGACGAAGAGGACCGCATCCTGGGCCTGGAAGTCGGTGCGGATGACTACGTCACCAAACCGTTCAGCCCCCGCGAGCTCGTCCTGCGCGTGGAGTCCGTCCTCCGCCGTACCCATGCGGCGGCTGCGCCCACGAGCGCCCCGCCCCTGCGGGCCGCCGGGCTGGCCCTGGACACCACGGGCCGCCGCGCCACCAGGAACGGCACCGACCTCGCCCTCACCCTCCGCGAGTTCGACCTGCTCGCCTTCCTTCTGCGCCATCCGGGGCGTGCCTGTACCCGCGAGGAGCTGATGCGCGAGGTGTGGGGCTGGGACTTCGGGGACGTGTCGACGGTGACCGTGCACGTACGCCGGCTGCGCGCCAAGATCGAGGACGACCCGGCGAATCCCGTGCTGATCCGGACCGTATGGGGCGTCGGCTACCGCTTCGAGGCGCCCGGGGAGGCGGCCGGGAATGGGTGACACGCTGCTCATCGCCCTGTTCGCGTTCCTCGGCGCGGCCGCCGCCGGGCTGCTGGGGGCGCTGGCGCTGCGGCTCCTGCGGCACCGGTCGGTGACGGTCTCCCTCGCCGTGGTGGCCGCCGTGTCGGTGACGGCGATGCTGGCCGGGACGCTGGCCGTGGCCCAGGCGATGTTCCTGTCCGCGCACGACCTGACGGTCGTGACGACGGTGTGCGCGATGGCCGCCGTGGTCTCGCTCGCCACGGCCCTGCTGCTCGGCCGCTGGGTGGTGGCCCGTAGCGCCGCGCTGACCCGCGCGGCCCGGTCCTTCGGCGAGGGCGGCACCTTCGCCGCCCCCGGCGGCGGCGCCACGGCGGAACTCGACGCGCTCTCCCGGGAGCTCGCCGCCACCAGCGCCAAGCTGGCCGAGTCCCGGGATCGCGAACGCGCCCTCGACGCCTCGCGGCGCGAACTGGTGGCCTGGATCTCCCACGACCTGCGTACCCCGCTGGCGGGGCTGCGCGCCATGTCCGAGGCGCTGGAGGACGGCGTCGCCGAGGACCCCGCGCGCTACCACCGGCAGATCCGCACCGAGGTCGACCGGCTCAACACCATGGTGGGCGACCTCTTCGAGCTCTCCCGCATCCACGCGGGCGCCCTGCCGCTGCGCCCGAGCCGGATGTCGGTGTACGACCTGGTGGACGAGGCCCTGGCGGGTGCCGGGCCGCTGGCGCGGGAGCACGGGGTGCGGCTGGTGGGGGACGGTGTGGACGCCGCGCCGGTGGAGGTGGACGGCAAGGAGATGACCCGGGTCCTGGGGAACCTCCTGGTGAACGCGATCCGGCGGACCCCGCCCGACGGCACGGTCGCGGTGGCCGCGCGGCGCGAGGCGGACGCGGTGGTGGTGTCGGTGACGGACGGCTGCGGCGGCATCCCGGAGGAGGATCTTCCCCGGGTCTTCGAGACGGGCTGGCGGGGCTCGGCGGCCCGGACCCGGCCGGGGGGGCGCGGGGCTGGGCCTGGCGATCGTCCGCGGCATCGTCGAGGCCCACGCGGGCCGGGCGTCGGTCCACAACGTGCCCGGCGGCTGCCGGTTCGAGGTGACGCTCCCGACGGCCGTCAGCGCGGGGCCGCGCCACCCCGTGAAGGGGGATCACGGCCCAACACGCTGACGTGATCAGGGGTCGTGCGTCACGATGCACCCGCCGGCAGAGCGAGCAGCGACGACCGTGGAGCGGGATGGCCCATGTCCGACACCGGAGCCGAGTCAGATGTCGACGCCGACCCCCTGCGCAGGATCGCCGCGGCGATCGAGCGGGAGTGGGATCCCTCGACCCGGACGTGCCTGACCTGCGGCGGGCCGGCCCTGGTGGTCGTGCGGGAGGAGTCGGCCGGGAGCAGCCCCCCGGTGATCAGCGCCCGCAAGGCGTGCGCGAACCAGGGCTGCGAACGCCCCTGATCCCCCGGCCGGGGCCTCAGCCGTCCGCGCCCGCCCCGGCGGCAGCCGTCCGTGCCGCCCAGCGCTGTTCGACCTTGGCGAAGCGCCAGTAGCCGAGGGCGACGGCCCAGACCACCACGAACAGCCCGACGATGACGAAACCGACGTTGTCGAGGTTCAGCCCCGCGATCCAGCCGGTCACCGCGTCGTCCAGGCCGAGCTTCTCGTGGAGCACGCCCACCAGCTCGATGGTGCCGATGAGGAAGGCTACGGCGATGGACAGCCCGGTGATGGTGAGGTTGTAGTAGACCTTTCTGACGGGGTTGGAGAACGCCCACTGGTAGGCGAAGTTCATGAACGTGCCGTCGAGCGTGTCGAACAGGCTCATGCCGGCCGCGAACAGCAACGGCAGGCACAGGATCGCGTACCAGGGCAGCCCGGCGGCGGCGCCGCTGCCCGCCATGACCATCAGTGTGACCTCGGTGGCGGTGTCGAAGCCCAGGCCGAAGAGGAAGCCCAGCGGGTACATCTGGCCGGGGCGGCTGATGGAGCGGGTGAAACGGCCCAGGAGGCGGTTCATGAAGCCGCGCGAGTCGAGCTGCTTCTCCAGTTCGGCCTCGTCGTAGCGGCCCTCGCGCATGGCGCGGAAGACCCTCATGATGCCGGCGAGGGCGACGAGGTTGAGGATGGCGATGAGGTAGAGGAATCCGCCGGAGACCGAGGTGCCGACGACACCGAGGGCCTGATGGGTGGTGGAGTTCTCGTTCATCAGCGTCCCGGCCAGCCGGGTGCCGCCGGTGACCAGCAGCGTCAGCAGGACGACGACGCTGGAGTGGCCGAGGGCGAACCAGAAGCCGACGGAGACCGGGCGCTGCCCGTCCGCCATCAGCTTGCGGGTGGTGTTGTCGATGGCGGCGATGTGGTCGGCGTCGAAGGCGTGCCGCATGCCGAGGGTGTAGGCGGTGACGCCGAGGCCGACGCCGAAGGCCTTGGAGCCGACGGTGTAGTGGTTCGGCACGACCAGCAGGAAGAGCACGCCGAACGCGACGACGTGGAGGGCGACGACGACGGCCAGCAGGCCGGCGGTCCGCAGGGTGTCCTCACGCCGCCAGCGGAAGGCGGGCGGGGACGGTTCGGTGGATGTGGCTATGGATATGGACATCTTGGGGTGAACGCTCCAGCACCTCGTGGATCATTTCGAGATGCCGTGGCCGGTCTCCTGGCTTACGGGTGACTGGCGTTACCGTCCCGCCTTCCCGGCAGCCGGACGCTGCCAGTGGCTCCACGAGCCGGGGCGCGCGGAAGAGGACGGTCACTCCCCGATCACAGTGGCGAGGGCCGCTCCGGAATCGGCCCACGAGGGGCCTCACCGGTCTTCCCGAACACCACGGCCGGGCAACCATAACGTCCCGGCCGGGCTCCGGGGCGAGAATGTGGCACTTGCCATCTCCTCGCAGCAAGGTCCGACACTCCGCAGGTGATGGACGCGCCGGGCGGCCCGGTGTACGAGTGCAGGAAGACCTCGACGGACGGCCGAGAGAGGGCTGATCGCCAATGGCGGACACGGCAGGGGACATCGAGCGGGGGCCCGGGACACCGGAGCCCGGGGTTCCGGAAGAGCGGTCGGCGTTCGTCCGCCGTATCGGGCTGTTCCAGGCCACCGCCATCAATATGAGCCAGATGTGCGGCATAGGACCGTTCGTCACCATTCCGCTGATGGTGGCCTCCTTCGGCGGGCCACAGGCGGTCATCGGCTTTGTCGCCGGGGCGGTGCTGGCACTGGCCGACGGGCTGGTGTGGGCCGAGCTGGGCGCGGCGATGCCCGGCGCGGGCGGCAGCTATGTCTATCTGCGGCAGGCGTTCCAGTACCGGACCGGCAGATTGGTGCCGTTCCTGTTCGTGTGGACGGCGATGCTCTTCATCCCGCTGGCCATGGCCACGGGTGTGATCGGTTTCGTCCAGTACCTGGGCTATCTCTGGCCGGGCATGACGCAGACCCAGGGCGATCTGACGGGCCTGGCGTTCGTCGTGGTGGTCGTCGGGCTGCTGTGGCGGCGGGTGGAGAGCATCGCGCGGATCACGGCCGTGCTGTGGTGCGTGATGATCGCCTCCGTCGTCCTGGTCATCGTCGCCGCGTTCACCCACTTCAGCCCGGACCGGGCCTTCACCTACCCGGCGGGCGCCTTCGACCTCACGACCGGTCAGTTCTGGCTGGGCTTCGCGGCGGGCCTGACCATCGGCATCTACGACTACGGGGGCTACAGCACCGTCGCCTACATGGGCGCCGAGATCAAGGACCCCGGGCGTGTGATGCCACGTTCCATCATCTACTCGATCCTCGGCATCATGGCCATCTATCTGCTGCTCCAGATCGGCACCCTGGGCGTCGTCGACTGGCGGGAGATGCTGGACCCCGACTCCACGGCCGGGTCCTCCGTGGCCTCGGCGGTCATGGAGCAGACGTGGGGCAAGGGCGCGGCGGACGTCGTCACCGTGCTGATCCTCGTCACGGCCTTCGCGTCGGTCTTCACCGGGCTCCTGGGCGGCTCGCGCATCCCCGTGGACGCCGCGCGGGAGAACGTCTTCTTCCGCCGCTTCGGCGCCCTCCACCCGCGGCTGCGCTTCCCGGTGCTGCCCCTGACGACGATGGGACTGGTCTCGGCCGTCGGCTTCCTGATCGGCCGTCATACCGACCTGGCGACGATCATCCAGTTGCTGATGGCGGTCATGGTGATCCTTCAGGCGCTGTCGCAGGTACTGGCCTTGACCGTGCTGCGGCGCCGGCAACCGGGACTGCCGCGCCCGTACCGGACGTGGCTCTATCCGCTGCCGAGCCTGGTGGCGCTGGCGGGCTGGCTGGTGATCTACGGCTTCGCCGACCGGAACTCCCCCGGCCGCCATCCCATCGAGTGGTCGCTGGCCTGGGTGGGCGCGGGGTGCGTGGCCTTCGTGCTGTGGGCGGCGAGGGAGAAGGTGTGGCCGTTCGGGCCGCGGGAGATCAGTGAGGAGTACCTGCCCGGAGGGGTCTCCGCCATCGGGCTCGCCGAGCCCGTGACGGCCGTCTCCGGCGGGCCTGTCACCGACGCGGGGGACGACGATCCGGACCCCGGCACGGGCCCCGGCGGCGTGGCGCCCACCCCGGCCTGACGGGGCGTCCGCTCCACCGGCCGGGCCGCCCGGACTCCTGCGGTCCGGCCGAACGGTGATAAAACGGCACCCATGCCTGTGACCACTGCCCCTCCCCCACGCGCCCCCGGTGCCCAGCCGCGCAAGCTGCTCTGGCACCGCCTCATATTCGGGCTCTGGTACCGGCCCGTCGAGGTCCTCGACGAGGCGCGGGACCGGAGCGTCTGGGGAGCGGCGGCCTTCCTGTCCCTGCTGTGCGGGGCGCTGGGGACGCTGGCCAACGACTCCTTCTGGGTGCAGTGGGGGGTCAGCCCCCTGCTGGCGCTGGAGGCCATGGCCATCGGCTCGCTGGTGATGATGCTCGCCAGTCTGCTGCTGGGCGCCGCCACGCACGCCATCGCCCGCCGGCTCGGCGGCAACGGCAGGTTCGCCCCCACGGCGAGCCTGTTCGTCGTGCTGTTCTGGGCGAGCGATCTGCCCCGGCTGATCCTCGACACCTGGCTGCCGTCCGGTTCGGTGCCGGTGCGCGCCGCCGCGTCGGTGACGGCGGCCTTCGGCTACGCGCTCGCCACGCTGCTGATACGGGGTCAGCACCATCTGCCCACCCACAAGGCGGTGGCGGCGGTGAGCCTCCAGATGCTGGCGGCCGTGACGCTGCTCAAGTTCCCGCCCGGCAGCGCCTGAGCGAGCGGGCCCGAGCGATGGGGTGACGACGAAGGCCCGCCCGGTGCGACGGGGGATGCACACCGGGCGGGCTCGAGGACAGTTCTACCTCATCAAGGATGGGTTATGCATCAAAAACCTGTTCGGTCGTCCTAAGACCAACGAACGGGGAGCGAATTCAGGCCACGCGCCCGGATGGCCGGACGCCAGGTCAGCTCCTCCCTCGGAACGTCCAGTTCCAGATTTTCGAAGCGCTCCAGCAGCGCGGCGAGCGCGGTCTCCGTCTCCATCCGGCCCAGCGCGGCGCCCAGGCAGTAGTGGATGCCATGGCCCAGCGCGAGGTTCCCCGAGCGGTCCCGTCCCAGGTCGAAGCGGTCGGGGTCGGGGAATCGGGCCGGGTCGCGATTGGCCGAGGCCAGCGACAGCAGAACGGTCTCACCCGCCGGGACCGTCACTCCGCCGATCTCCACGTCCTCCACCGGGAAGCGCCGGATCGCCAGCGGAAGAGGTCCGTCCCACCGGCTGACCTCGTCCACGAGCGCCGCGAGACCGTCCGGATCCTTACGCACCGTCTGAAGCAGTTCAGGACGGTCCAGCAGGGCGAGAACCGTGTTGCCGATGAGGTGGGTCACGTTCTCGTATCCACCGAACACGATGAGGAACGCCAGGGACGTCAGCTCGTCCCGGGAGAGCGTGTCCCCGGCCTCCTGCACCGCGATCAGGTCCGAGAGCAGGTCGTCGCCGGGCTCGGCGCGCTTGGTCTCGATGAGTCCGGTGAAGAAGGCCATGAGGGAGCCGACCGCCTCCTTCATCAGATGAGGCCGCGTCCGGTCGGGGGTGATCATGGCGTCCGTCCAGGCCCGGAAGTCGACCCGGTCCGCCTGGGGAACGCCGAGCAGATGGCAGATCACGGCGACCGGCAGCGGGCCCGCGAAGGACTCCAGCAGATCCGCCCGCCCCACCGGCTCGACGGCGTCCAGCAGTTCGTCGGCGAACCTCCGCACCGGGCCGCGCAGCTTCTCCACCCGGCCCGGGGTGAACGCCTTCACCACCAGCCGGCGCAGCCGGGTGTGGTCGGGCGGGTCCATGTTCAGCAGGTTGGCGTCGAGCGCCGGGGGCAGCGAGAAGCCGCTGTAGTTGCCGGGCAGGGCGTTGCTCCGGTCGAGGGAGAGCCGGGGGTCGGCGAGGGCGGCCCGTACGTCGTCGTAACGGGTCACCAGCCAGGCATGCTTGCCGTCGGGGCCCTCGAACCGGTGCACGGGGCCGCTCTCACGGAGCCGGGCATAGGAGCCGTAGGGGTCGGATATCAGGTCCGCCGTCGTGGGTGGGGGTGGGGTGTCGGTCGATCGCATGGAATCCGACTCTAGACCGGACCGTCCGGTCCTTTTGTCCAGATCGGAGTGCCGGAGATCTCGATCGGGACACCGGAAAGAAGTAGGGGCGGAATCGCACAAGCGGCGCCGGATTCCGATGGATCGTCCGATCCGTCGGAATCCGGCGCCGGCCTGTGTCGTAGGCGGCCTTGACCCCCGTCCAGGGCCGCCTCGTCCATGGGCCGCACGCGCCGTCAGGGGCGGCGTGCCGCGCTGAGCTCCCGTAGTTCGGTGAGCACCGCGTCGACCAGCGGATCGTGGAAGACGTCGGCGACGCGCGCCAAGTGCTCGTGTTCCTCCGCCGGGTCGGCGCTCACGGTCATCACCACGCTGTCGGCGGACGGCCGTGCCACATGCCCCACGACCTGGTTGCCCAGGCCCCTGCGGAGCGCGGCGGCCTCCACCACCGCGGCGGTGCGGTGCTCGTCGAGGGCGGCGGCGCCGGCCTTCTCCCGGGCGATCTCCAGGGTGACGGGCTCGACATGGCGGCGGACGCCGCGCTGGATGTCCCGGATCTCGGCCATCTGACGGTTGGCCCGCCACTCCAGGTCCGCGAGCGGCCAGCGGGCCGTCCAGCGGGACTCGGGGATGGTGACCTCGGGGGCGTGGGCGGTGACCTCCCGCCACAGCGGCTCCAGTCGGCGCAGCCGGCGCCAGGCGGCGGCCCGGGGGCCGACGGCCGGCAGCGAGAAGCCGAGCAGGACCAGGAGCGCGGCCACCGAAGCGGTCATCGGGGCCACCCCGTTGGACAGCCAGTACTGCTCGTGCCCGGCCCAGCTCAGGGCGAACCCGGCGAGCTTGCAGGCGCAGTACACCAGACCCAGCCAGCAGCCCGCGGCCAGGGTTCGCAGCCCCCTGGCGAGCCAGGAGCGGCCCAGCTGGGCGGCGTAGCGCGGGCAGAGCGTACCGAGCCCGGCGAGGCTCACCCCGAAGATCAGCAGATAGATCACCAGGAAGGCGACGACGCCGGGGGCGTCGGCGTAGGCGGTGCTGAAGTCGCGCGGGTGCTCCACGTCGTCCGGGCGGCCGGCGAGGAAGCAGACGACGGCCACGGCCCAGGCCAGCCCGACCGCCCACACCGCGAGACGGCTGCGGGCCGCGGCACGAGCGTGGACGCCCTCGTCGCCCCGGCTGGTCCAGCGCAGCAGCAGGACGGTGGCGCCGGAGGCGAACAGCACGACGGCCGAGTAGAGGAAGACCATCGCCAGGTTCGCGACGCCCGTCAGCCGGTCGAAGGCGCGGTAGACGCTGGGCGCGGAGAACAGGAAGACGATCGGCACGCCGGAGGTCATCAGGGCGGTCAGGCCCAGGTCGACATTGCCCCGGTCGCGGAACCAGGCCCGGGCCTTGTAGCCGACGATGGCCCAGGTGACAGCGCTGAAGCTCAGATAGAGGGCGTCAAACACCGGCGCCCCTTCCGCCGGCCGACCCGTCCTGGATCTTCTGCCGGACGTGCTGGAGCGCGGGCCCCAGCGACGCGGCGAGCTCGGCGGCCTGACCCTCCAGCAGGACGTCCTGGCCCGGCGGCGGAGGCACCACCTTCGCCATGAGGAGGGTGCCGAGGATCTCCGTCTCGCGCTCGGTGAGGTTGTCGTAGCAGTGGTGCCGGGCGAGGCCCATGGTCAGGCCCATCCGCCGCATGGCGGTGGCCACGTCGACCGAGGGCGTCCACACCTTGAGGGCGTCCTCGGTGACGGCGGGGTCCTGGTCGTGGCCCAGCAGCAGATGGCCGATCTCGTGCAGCACGATGTGGACCTGGTGCCACGGGGAGGTCTTCTGCTCGTAGATGACCCAGTACGCGTCGTCCGTGGTGGCCGTCATACCGGAGACGACCCCGTCCAGACCCATGGGCACCAGATGGATGGGCCGGCCCACATGGCGCGCGACGGCGGCACACATACCCTGGAGATCGGTCGACGCGGGCAGGGCGAGCTCCTGGATGAGCTGCTTGCACCGGCGACGTATCCGTCCCACGCGCATGCTTGCACCGTCCTCGTCCTCGGTACGCCGCCAGTTGGTGAAGAGGCCGTCCTCCGCTGTCACGGTCACTGGCGCTCCACACCCCCCGCGTCGGGCGGGTCGGACGGAAGGTTCATCTGCTGCCGGAACTGACTGATGATCGTGGTCAGACTGTCCTGCACCTCGGGGGGCAGGCCCACCGAGCGCAGAGCGATGGCCCGGACGCGCTGGTCCCGCATCGCGACGAGGAAGCGGACCTCCTCCTCCACGCGCTCGGCCTGGGAGGCCGACAGATCGCCCATCAGATACCCCACCGGCACGGCGAAGAACTTCGCCAGCGCCCGCAGGACGTCCGGGCTGGGGTTGGCGCGCTTGCCGTTGCGCAGCATCGACAGATACTGCTCGGTGAGCGTGACGCCGCCGTACTCCTCCCCGCGGCCGATCTCCTCGGCCACGTGCCCGTTGGTGTACGGCGCGCCGGGCGGGTGCATGTTCGCGAACAGGTAGTTGAGCCGCTGCGCGAGCGGGCTGCCCGCGTCACCGGCCGATGCCGGCCTGTCCCCCCCGTTTGCCATCTGCCCCGTTCCTTCACACGCGCTGTGTCCCGCGGTCGCATGGCCTGGTACGACATACGACCAATTACTGCCTTTCACGGCCAGTTAAGTCCGTGGCGACTACGAGTGGCATCCTGCCATGACCGGAACTCCACGCACTAGTCCGCCGGGCATCACAAGCGGATGACGGGCTTAACCACGGGTTGAGCCGGGCCGGAGCGGCCGGATTCGCCTATGGCGGGGGCGGTGGCGGGGGTGGGGGCGCGGTGGCGCGAAAGGGTTGCGGGGAAAACACTGCGTCCCCCTGCCGGTCCATGGGCAGGGGGACGCGTCGTTCAGGTGGTCAGGTCACTTGTTTCTGCACATTACGACACCCTTGGCGATGCCCTTGAATGCGCCGGTCATCATACCGATGGCGACTCCTTCAGGTCCGCTTAGGGCGCCCACGAGACCACCCTTGACGATGCTGACGCCGATTTTCTCGGCCATGCACTTGTCGTGGTCGTCGCTGTTGCTGGAGGCGGGAGCGGCCATGAGGGAGTTCGCCGCTGCCATCGTCCGGACGGTCTTCATCGCGGTGGCGGGGGTGCCGTTGCCCAGGGAGAAGGTCGGGGGCGAGATCGTGCCGGTGACGGTGTCGTCGGTGACGCCTTCGATGGTCTGGGTGACGGTGTTGCCGTCCACCGCGAGATTGACCTTGTGGGTGGCGCCGTTGGCGTCCGTGACGGTGCCGGGCTGCACCGTCGCGATCGTGCTGCCGTCGGCGGCGTTGACCTGGACACCGCCCTTGTAGGCAGTCAGCTTGCCACCTTCGGGCACGTCCACGGTGGCCTTGGCGGTCTTCGCGATAGCAGCGGGCTTGACGTCGTCGCTGCCGGTGCCGGTGCCGGGCGGGGTCGTGCTGGTGTGGGCGACGTACATAGTGGAGCCGGCCGCCGAGTTGATGACGGGAACGGTCACGCTCGCGTCGGCGGTCCACGGCTGGTTGTCGGTGTCGAAGGTCCACGTGCCGGTGACCTTCTTGCCGACGGCCGCGAAGTCGACCCAACCGTAGTTCTTGGCCGGGACGTCGATCGCGATGCCGTTCACGGTGCTCTCGTCGGACTGGTAGGTCTGCGTCGCGGTGAGCTGACTGCTGATCATCGCCTGGACCGGGGTGGTGACACCGACGGAGGTCGACACGCCCGCGGAGTACGACTGTGCCCAGCCGGAGTGGTAGATCGTGGTGAAGACCTGCTTCATGCTGCCGCTGGTGTCGTTGTACCAGACCGACGAGGCGGGCTGACGCGGCAGGACTTCGGGCTGCCCTTCGGACTTCTGCGTCCACGAGCAGGTGGAGGTCTTCTTGGAGCACAGGTCGGCATAGAAGTCGAGGGCGAGCTTCCGCGCCTCGGCCGCCTTCGACGCGGGAACCGTCCATTCCTGGCTCGCGCTGCCGTTGCAGACGTTGGGCTGGGCGAGGATGCCCCACAGGTGGAGGCCGCCCCGGTTGTCCATGCACCACTCGGTGCCGCTGCGCTCGTCGCGGCGGACGATGCCGAACGTGTTGGGCTTGCCGTCGACGGGGCGGAAGTTCCACTGCTCGCCGTCCTTGCCACAGGACTGCTGAACGGCGGGCTGGGTGGCGTAGATGCACTTCCCGGAGGAGGTGCTGGCGATGTTGAACGTGCCGGGGGCGCCGAGCTTGATCAGGCGCCAGTTCCGGTAGTTGGTGCCGTCGGGGGTGACGGATATCTGGTTTCCGTCGTTGTTGCCTGTCGCGTTGAGGGTGCCGTCGGTGTTGGTGAACGTCCAGGCATCGGAGTCCGCGGCCTGCGCCGGGGCGGCGGTGGCGATGACGCCGGAGGTGAGCATGAGCAGGGCGAGAATCGGAGCCGTTAAGAGGCGTCTGACGCCCTTGGGGTGCCTATGTCTACGCATGTGACCTTCCGTGGTGAGTCCGTGAACCGTCAGTCGTCATTCCGTGAGTTTGTACGAGCCGATGAAATCGGACTGAAATACGGGAGTTCACTAGGAAGTGGGCCCAGCTGCCGGGGCAGGCCACCGCGCTCGCGCCCGAGCCACGCCCGCATTGGGCAATGAAATGGTAAAAGCGGCTGGTAGTGTCGTTGATCTGCCGATTCGACCTGCCTGAAGGACTTTGCATGACCATGCCCGCTCCGCCCGGCGACCAGAATCCTGTGGATCCTGTAGGCCAGGGGCCGGCCGGCCAGAATCCGTGGGGCCCCCGCCCGGCGGGCCCCGTCCCCTCGTACTGGCCGCCGTACCCGATACCGGTGCCGCAGCCACGCAACGGCATGGGCGTCACGGCCCTCGTCCTCGGCGTCACCGGCGTGGTCCTCGGCCTGTCCGTCATCCTGTTCTGGGTGTCCTGGCTGCCGGCCCTGCTGGCCGTGGTCTTCGGCTTCGTCGGACTGAGCTACGCGCGCAAGGGGCTGGCGACCAACAAGGCGATGGCACTGGCCGGGGTGATCCTGGGCGCGGCCGGTCTCCTGATCTCGGCCGGCGTCGGTGTGTTCTTCGCGGTGGTGGTGAAAGAGGTCGCCGACGACGCTCGTGCGAAGGACGAGAGGGTGAAGGCGTCGGCCGCCGCGGAGGAGGAGAAGGAGAAGGCGCGGGAGAAGGCCAGGCACCTGTCCTTCGGCCAGTCGTACACATTCGAGAACGGCTTGAAGGTCACAGTGGCCAAGCCGCAGCCGTTCACCCCGGACGACTATGCACACGGCCACGCGAAGGGGAACAAGGCCGTCGAGGTGACGGTCACCGTCGTCAACACCAGCACCAAGCGGCTCCCGGTCGAGACAGGGCTGCCCAATGTCAACGACGCCAACGGGGCCTCCACGGAGCTGGTGATCGACGGAAGCGGACGCCAGAAGGTCATCACCGGCTACGTCCTGCCCGGCAAGGAAGCCGTCGGCAAGTACGCCTTCTCGCTGCCGCCCGACGCGGCCGACAAGGCCGAGGTCGAGTTCAGCCCTGATGCCAAGCGGTGGCCGGACGCCTACTGGTCCGGCCCCACCTCTCCCTGACCACCCGGTCGAGAGGTGAGCCGGGCCGGACCGGCCGGATTCGCCTACGGTGGGGGGCGGCAGTGAAGCGGGGGCGCAGTGGCGCAAAAGGGTTGCGGGGGCGGCATGGCAGACGGTAAAGGCGGCGGGAGCATAGGGAGCCGGGAGCCGGGAGCCGGGAGCCGGGAGCCGGGCAGACCGGGTGAACCGGGCGATCTGCGCGTTCCGGTGGGGCCGGACGCCCGGCGGTGGCGGACGTTCCAGGGCGAACGGATCCTGGTCGCGGCGGCCCGTACCGTCACCTCCACCGTCCGGTTGCTGGACACCCTCCCCGCGCTGTGCCGCTCCGACCCGCGCGTCGACGTCGTCTTCGCCTTCGACCCCACCTCCGCCTTCAACGACGGCGTCCACGACCTCCTCCAGGCAGCGGGCGTCCGGGTCATGCCCTGGGGGCAGCTGGCCCGGACGGAGTGCCATCTCGTCGTCTCCGCCAGCGAGAACATCGATCTGACCCCCGTCCCCGCCGACTGCCCCGTCCTCGTCCTGCCGCACGGCGTCGGCTTCCACAAGTTGGTCCCGGACGCGCGCGGCACCGGCCGGCGGCTGTCGGGGGTCATGGACGACGAGCGCGCCTGGCACGCCGTCTCCCACCCCGACCAGATCACGCAACTCGCCGAGCACCACCCCGGACCGGCGGCCCGCGCCCGGCTGGTCGGGGACCCCTGTCACGACCAGCTCACGGCGTCCCGGCCGCTGCGCGACCGCTACCGCGCGGCGCTGGGGGTCCGGGACGGACAGCGGCTGGTGCTGCTGAGCTCCACCTGGGGTCCGCAGTCCCTGCTGGGCACCGACCCCGGGCTGCCCGCCCGGCTGACGGCCGAGCTCTCCCCCGACGACCACCGCGTCGCCGCGGTCGCCCACCCCAACGTCTGGTCCGCGCACGGCTCCTGGCAGGTCCGCCAGGTCCAGGCGGCGGCCCTGGACGCCGGGCTGCTGCTCGTCCCGCCGCAGCGCGGCTGGCAGGCCGCGCTCGTCGCGGCGGACGTCCTCGTCGGCGACCACGGCTCGGTGACCTTCTACGGCGCGGCGCTCGGCACGCCGCTGCTGTTCGCCGCGTTCGGCGAGGAGTCGGTGCCGGGGACGCCGATGGCGGAGCTGGGACGCGTCGTGCCGCGCCTCGACCCCCACGCACCGCTCGCCCCGCAACTGGAACGGGCCGTGGCCGAGCACGACGCCGAACGCGTGGTCAAGGTGGCGTCGGGCGCCTTCGTCGAGCCCGGGCGGGCGCTGGAGCGCCTGCGGTCGCTGATCTACAGCCTTTTGGCGCTCCCCGAGCCCGCCCTCGCCGGGCCCCCGCCTCTGTACGCGGCGCCCGAGCCCCGGACCGAGGGCCGGGAGGTGACGGCGCTGTGGGTCAGCGCGAGCGTGACCGCCGACGGCGCGGTGGAGGTGACCCGGCTGCCGGTCGTGACCGGGGGCGTCGAACCCGTCGAGGACGATGACGTGTTCGTCCACCTGGCGTGCGACGAGCGCGAGCGGGATCTGCGGCTGCTGGGCAGTGCGTCCGTGCTCACGTCCGACAGCGGGCACGGGTCGGTCACGGCGGCCGCGGCCCGGGCCCGCGAGACGCTCGCCCGGTGGCCGGGGTGCCGGCTGGCGACGGCGGGCTTTCCGGGTGGCTGCGTGACCGCGCTGCGGGACGGGCGGGTGGTGGAGTCCCGGGCGACCGGCCCCGTGAGCGAGCCGGGGCTTCATGCGGCCGTCGTGTACGGGCTGTTGCGGGCCGGGAGGGAGCCGGGTGGGGTGGTCGCGTTGCGGGTCGGGGTGCGGGAGGAGGACGTGGTGATTACCCCCTGGTCCCCGCCCTAACCCTTTCCCCTGCGGATCGTTGTCGTAGATATGACGGTACGACGCAGCCTCTGGCGGCATCCGGGCTTCGTCCGGTACTGGAGCGCGAACGCCGTCGACCTCGTGGGCAGCGGAGTCACGCAGGTGGCACTTCCGCTGATCGCGGTGGTGGCGCTCCACGCCTCCGTCTGGCAGGTCGCGCTGCTGTCGTGCGCGCAGAAACTCCCACCCTTGCTGGTGTCGCTCCCCGCCGGGGTACTCGCGGACCGGCACCGCAAGCGTCCCGTGATGGTGGGCGCGGCGCTGGCCAGTGGTGCCGCGTTCCTCGTCGTCCCGCTCGCCGATGCCTCGGGCCGGCTGTCCCTGGGGCTGCTGTACGGGGTGGCGATGGTGAGCGCGGTGTCGGAGGTGTTCAGCTCCACCGCCCGTATCAGCTTCCTTCCCTCCCTGTTGTCCCGTTCGCGGCTGCTGGAGGCCAACTCCAAGCTGAGCGGTGTCAATTCCCTGGCCGAAAGCGCCGGCTCCCAGCTCGGCGGCACCTTGGTCACCACCCTCGGCGCCACCCATGCCATCTATCTGGACGTCGCCTCCTACCTGGCCTGCGCCCTCCTCCTCACGCGCATCCGCGCCCACGAAGCGGCCGCCGCCCGGCCCGCGAGGAGCACGACCTTCCGGGCCGAGATGGCCGAGGGCATGCGCTATGTGTGGTCCCATCCCACGATCCGGCCGTTGGTGCTCGCCGCCACCGCGTACGTCGCCGTCACGGCTTTCCTCAACACGCTGTGGTCCGTTTACTTGCTGCGCCAACTGCACTATTCGAGTGCGGCACTGGGCACGACGCTCAGCGTGGGCGCGCTCGGCGGGTTGTGCGGCGCGCTCGTCGTCCGCCCGGTGGTCGCGCGCTACGGACCGGTGCGCGTGATGCTCACCTCCCTGGCCCTGGCCCCGTTCACCGAGGTGCCGCTCCTGTTCGCCATGCCCGGCCTCCCCTGGCAAGTGGCCGTCGATGTGGGGATGTTCGTGCAGTTGGGGTGTGCCGTCGTCCAGGGCTCCACCCAGCGCACCGTCCGTCAGGCCGTCTGCGACCCCGCGCTACAGGGCCGCATGCTCGCCACGAGCCGTTGGGTCATCTACGGCTCCCAGCCGGTGGCCGCACTCCTCGCCGGTGCCGTCGGGACCTGGCTCGGGCTGTGGAACGGCCTGGCCGTCGGCACCCTCGCCCTGGCCGTCCCGTTCCTCGTACTGCGCTCTTCCTCGCTCCCCGAGGTGCCCGAAATGCCCGAGGGCACCGCCGCCCCGAAGAAACCCGTCGGGCACGTGTGCCCGCAGAAGGAAAGTGATGCCGCATGAGCCCTGGAGGACTTCCGGGCCAGTCCCGTCAGTCCCGTCCCGTCGGACGGTACGTTCCCGCCAGGGGGATCTACACGGAGTCGGCACGCCTTCAGCGGCTCGGCTGGCTTCGCTCCATCACCCGGCTGGGGCTGGACTCCTTGCAGCACACACAGCTCGACGCCGGCAAACTCACCGGGAACGTCGAAGGATTCGTCGGCGCCGTCGAGATCCCGGTCGGTGTGGCCGGGCCCTTGCTGTTCCGCGGGGAGAACGTCCAGGGCGAGGTCTATGCCCCCATGGCGACCACGGAGGGCGCCCTCGTGTCGTCGGCGACGCGGGGAGCCCTGGCCGTCACCATGGCGGGTGGCGTCAGCACCCGCGCCGTCTCACAGGCGATGACGCGCGCACCCGTTTTCGCGTTTTCCCGGCTGTCGGCCGCCGGCCGTTTCGCCTCGGCGATTCCCCAGCACCTCGGCGACCTCCGCACGGCCGTCCGGCAAGTCTCCAACCATGCCGAACTCGTCTCGATCGAACCCGTGGTGCTGGGCAGGACCGTTCACCTGAGATTCAGGTACACCACCGGTGACGCGGCAGGACAGAACATGACCACCGCCTGTACCTGGCATGCCTGTCAGTGGATTCTGGAGCAGCGGCATCTGGTCGGGGACGGGGAACTCGAATCGTTCATCGTCGAGGGGAACACCTCGGGCGACAAGAAGGCATCGTCCCAGGCCATGGGGGAAGGCCGTGGAATCAGGGTGTCCGCCGACTGCCTCCTGCCAGGGGGCATTGTCGAGCGGGTCCTCAAGACCACCCCCGACGAACTGGTCAGGGGCTATCAGCACATCGCGGCCGGGGCTGTGCACAGCGGAGTGCTGGGCTCGAACGCGAACACCGCCAACATGGTGGCGGCCATTTTCACCGCGACGGGCCAGGACATCGCCTGCGTTCACGAGTCGAGCGTGGGACAGTTCATCCTCGAACGGACGCCGGACGGCGTCTACGCGAGCATGACCCTCCCCGGTCTGGCGGTCGGCACGGTCGGCGGCGGCACCCACCTCCCCACGCAGCACGAACTCCTGGAATCGATGGGCTGTACGGGCCGGGGAAGCGCGGCCCGGCTGGCGGAAATCATCGCCGGCTTCGCACTGGCCCTGGACCTCTCGACGGTCTCGGCAGCCGTCTCCGGGCAGTTCGCCAGCGCTCATGAACGCCTCGGGCGCAACAGGCCTGTGCGCTGGTTCCAGCTCGACGAGCTGGACGCCCAGTTCTTCGAGTCGGCGCTGGGCCATTCCGCAATGCCGGGCGTCAAGGTCACCGGTGTCGAGACCGTCCACATTCCCATGGGGCCCAGCGTCCTGTCGGAGCTGACGTCGCGGACGGTGAAGAAAGCCGTCGGGCTCTTTCCGATGCAGCTGAGGGTCGACCACGACGACGCGGAGCAGAAGCTCGACGTCATGGTCAAGGTCAAGCCCACCGACCGGGAGGTCATCAAGATGGCCGGGCTGGCAGCCGCCCTGTGCGGAGGCCCGGTGGCGACCCACTACCGCAGATTCGACCAACGCCTCGGATTCGTGGGATGCGATGTACGGGAACTGGCCCTGTACGAGCAGACCGACACCCGCTTCACCAGCCTGGTGCCGAAGCAGTACCGGACCTACCGCGATGACCGGCGAGAGGCGTATGTCATCGTCATGGAGTGTCTCGGCGGCATGGCGCGGATGGACACGTCGGATCAGGCGCTCGGCTGGTCACGCCGGCATCTCGAAATCGCCCTGCGCGACCTCGGGCAACTCCACTCCGTCTGGTACGGCAAGGAATCGGCGCTCCGCCGGATGCCATGGATCGGGCACGTTCCCAACGCCGGTGACATGGTGGAGATGAGGGACCTGTGGCTGGCCCTGGCCGACCACTCGGCGCAGGAGTTCCCCGAAGTCGTCGACGGACACCACCACGACCGGCTGGTTTCCTTTATCGGGACCATCGACCGCTGGTGGCCGCGGATCGAGGCGATGCCGAGGACCCTCGCGCACAACGATTTCAATCCCCGCAACCTCGCCATCCGGGCGGACGGAAGGCTGTGCGCCTACGACTGGGAACTCGCCACCCTGCACATTCCCCAGCACGACCTGGCGGAACTGCTCTGCACCGCCCTGGAACCCGCTGACATCAATGCCACGACGGTCGAGGAGCTTTCGGAAGTCCACCGGCGGTCGCTCGAGACGCATGCCCGGACCGTCATCGACAGGGACCGGTGGAAAACCGGGTACCGCCTCGCCCTCAGGGATCTGGCAGTCAACCGCTTCGGGCTCTACTTCGTGGCGCACACCGTTCGTCACTACGGCTTTCTCGAGCAGTGGTGGCGGAACCTCTGGGCCTTGATCGATCTGGCGGAAGCCAAAGCGGCCGGCGAAATCTCATAACACTGTCCATCTCGTCGGACCGTAACTCCGGTCACGCTGTCGCGTTGAGCCACGTGGGTGAGAGCCGGAAGCAGTGCTTCACCTCTCATCGTGCCGTATCCATCGAAAAGACAAGGCTGACCAGTGGGTTCTCTGAAGCGATTCGCAGTTCTGTCCGGCGTGGCCGTGGCCGTCCTGGCCTCCCCCGCCTGCATCGGGGCCGCGAGCGCCGACACGATCGACCTGGGGGCGGGCGGTCTGCTGTCCAACGTCGGAAGCAGGAACGCGGCGACGCACTCCAACCAGTGCGGCTCCAGCAGGGTCGGTCTCCTCAGCGACCGTACCTGTGTGGCCCGGTACGACTCCCACCACCGCCACAACGACAACCGTCAGGTGACCGGTCCGAGCGGCGGCCTGCTCTCCAACATCGACTCCCGCAACGCCTCCGGATTCAGTAACAACTGCGGGACGGACACCGTGGGAATCCTCAACCACACCACCTGCGTCACCGAAGAGAAGTAGGGCACACAGGCGGGCTTGCCGCACCCGGGACCGAGGGCCTTGCCCCCGGTCCCGGGAAGGGACGGGATCAGGACAGAGCCGACAGCCGTTCCCGAAGCTCCTCCGCCCTCGGGCCGCCCCCGGCGTCCAGCAGTTCGACGGCCCGCGCGAGGTGCGGCCGCGCACCCGCCCCGTCCCCAGCACGCTCCAGCAGCCCTGCCAGTTCCTCCCGTACCTCCGCCTCGTAATACGCGGCCCGCGTCTTCCGCAGCATCTCGGCCGCCCGGCCCAACGCCTCCGCGTTCTCCGCGAGCCGCCCCACGGCTGCCAGGGCGCGCCCCGCCATCCGTACGTCGCCGAGCGCGCTCAGCTGCTCGTACGCCTCCGTGAGGGCCGCGAGGCCCGCCTCGTGGTGGCCGGAGGCGGCGAGGGCGCCGCCCAGGAAGAGGCGGGCCAGGGCGGCGCCGCGCGGCTCGTCCGCCGCGAGGTTGAGGGCGAGGGAGTCCTCGTAGACCCGCACGGCGCGGGCGGGGTCGAAGCGGTCCCAGTAGCGGCCGGAGAACTCCCGGACGGACGCGCGGAGCACCGGGTGCCCCGAGGCATCGGCGAGGGCCACGGCGGCCTCCAGTTCCGCGCGGGCGCGGTCGTGTTGGCCCGTGTCCATCAGCGGGCGGGAGAGGAGGCTGCGCAGCCGGGCCTCGGCGGCGGTGTCGCCGGTACGGGCGGCGGCCGCGGCGCCGAGGGTGCCGGACTCGATCCAGTCGGCGAGGTGGCGGTGGTGGAGGTAGAGGGCGGTGAGGGACTCCGCGAGCTGCCAGACCCGGCGGTCCAGGCCGTGTTCGGCGGCGGCCCGCAGCACGGCCAGCGCGTCGGCGCGTTCGGCCTCCAGCCAGTCGAGGGCTGCGGCGCGGGCGTCCGGACCGGCGAACGGGTCGTCGTGGCCGGTCAGCAGCTCGTCGTGGTCGGTGAGGCGGAGCCGGGTACCCATCACGGCACGGTCGGCGAAGGCGGCGCGGACGGTGTAGTGGTCGACGATCCGGCGCAGGGCCGCCTCCCGTTCGGCCGCCGACTCGTCGGCCTCGGCCAGGTCGCGGGCGTGGCGCCGGACGAGGTCGTGGAGCCGGTGGCGGTCGGGCACGGTGTCCTCGTCGGGCACGGTGTCCTCCAGGAGGCTGGCCGTTTCCAGGACGTCGAGGAGCCGCCGCGCGGTGGCGGCGTCGCTGCCGTCGGCCGCGGCGGCGGTCTCCGCGTCGAAGCCGTGGCCGGGCAGCAGGCCGAGGCGCCGGTAGAGGCGCAGGGCGTCGGCGGGCAGGTCGCGGCAGGCGGCGCCGAGGAGCACGGACATGCCGTTCGCGGAGTCCAGGGACAGGGCGTCGAGTCCGCCGCTCTCCTTCTCCAGCTCGGCGACGAGCGCCGCGATGGTGAGCCGGCGGTGGGTCAGCAGCCGGGCGGCGGCGAGGTGCAGGGCGACGGGCAGGCCGCCGCAGCCCGCGACGAGCCGGGCGGCCGCCTCGGGTTCGGCGGCCACCCGTTTCGCGCCGCAGAGGTCCGCGAGGAGCCGGGCGCCGCTCTTGGCGCTGAGGGGTTCGAGGGGCAGTAAGCGGGCGCCGTCGAGGACCAGTTCGCCCAGGCGGCGGCCGCTGGTGGCGAGTACGGCGCTGCCGGGCGCGGCGGGGAGGAACGTGCTGACGTGGGCGGGGTGCGTGACGTTGTCCAGGACGACCAGGACACCGCGCTTCGCGGTGCGGGTGCGGTAGAGACCGGCCAGCTCGCCGAGGGACGTGGGGAGATAGCGGTCGTCCGTGCCGAGGCTGCGCAGCAGGCCGGTGAGCGCGGCGGAGACGTCGGCGCCGCCGCCCGTCGGGCCGCGCAGCTCGGCGAAGTCGACGTAGAGCTCGCCGCCGGGGTACCGGCCGCGGGTGTCCTCCACCCAGCGCCGTGCGGTGTTCCTCTTGCCGACGCCCGGTAATCCGGTGAGCAGGGCGATCCGGGGCGGTCCGCCCGCGTCCGGGTCCAGCCAGCCGCTGAGGCCGGCCAGGTCGTCGGTGCGGTTGACGAACCAGGGTGTACTCGGCGGCACTTGGTGCGGGTCCGGGACCGGGGGCGGCTCGGGTGCCTGGTGGTACGTCACGTCGCGGGCCTGGATGACGGTCTTCGCGCGGCCCGCGAAGTGATTGTTCGTCTCACCGGCCAATGTTGAAGTCCCTGCCCTGGTAGAGGTGGGTGGCGTGGCCGCCGGAGAAGGTGTTGTTGACCGTACTGTTGTCCACGGACACGCGTACGGCCTCGGCCTGCTCGGCCCACCGGCGGTACTCCTCGGCGAACGCGGTGTCCTGGTAGACCCGCCCGAAGATCAACGCGGCCAGCGACTGGACCTGCTGCTCGTCGCCCGGGTCGAGCGGCAGTACCGCCGTGCCCGTCTCGTCCTCGCCGGCGGGGCCCCGGCCGAACGCGCGGCGGGCCAGCTGCACCAGTGATCCCCAGACCTGGCGCCCCGCCTCCGTACCGACGGATCCCGCGGCGGCGGTGACCGCGCTCGTGATCGCCCCCAACGACACCGGATCAACCATCAGTCGACTCCCCCCTCGTGGGCCGGCGGACCGGACGTCCGCCCGTCCGCGACAGGCTACCGCCCACCTCCGACAGTCACGCCCCAAGTGCCCGGGGTCACTGTGCGGCGTCCCGGTGAATCCTGTCGCGTCGGCGACTCACCCCTCGCGCCTCCGCCGTAGGACGATGACACGCTCACCTCGTACGTGTCCCCCGCGCACCCGGCCCCCGCGGCCGTGCGCACACCAGGGAGGAACCGCTCATGGACAGACCCGGATCCAGACCGTTCGCCATACGCGGCGCCGTGGCGCTGCTGTCCGGCCTGATGGCGGTGGCGGCGTCCGTCGCCCTGCCGGGCCCGGCGCTGGCGGCGGGCGCCCCGCACGCCGGGCATCGCGCGTCGGCCGCGTCGGCCGACGCCTACTGGACGCCCGCGCGGATGCGGGCCGCCCTCCCCGCCGTGGCCGACGTCAAGCGGCAGGACGCGCCGGCCCCGGCCGCCGAGCCCGTGCCGCCCAGCCACCCCTTCGACGGACTGCCGCAGGTGGGGACGTTCTTCTGGACGGACGGGCACAACACCGGCCGGTTCTGCGGCGGTACGGTCGTCCGCAGCCCGCACCGCGACCTCGTGGTCAGCGCCGCCCACTGCCTGCGCTCGCCGGACCCGAAGAAGCAGTTCTCGTTCGTGCCGCAGTACCACGACGGCCTCAAGCCGCACGGCGTCTTCCCGGTCGAGGAGATCTACCTCGACCAGCGCTACTACGACCTGGGCACGAACGGCGGGGCGCGCTGGGACTACGCGGTGGTGCGGCTGGGCGACCGGGCGGACGGCACCCCGGTCCAGCGGGCCGTCGGCGGCTTCGGCCTGGGCATCCGGCCGGGGTACTCCCACGACGTGGTGCGGCTGATCGGCTACCCGGGCAACAGCGACGCCGTCTACCCCAAGCCGCTCGACTGCACCTCCTCCACGCACCGCTACACCAGTACGGATCCGGCCGCTCCCGGCGACTTCCTGGAGATCGCCTGCGCGGGGTACGTCGGCGGCACGTCGGGCGGGCCGTTCCTGGTGCGCGGCGAGGGCGGGTACGAGGTGATCGGTGTCATCGGCGGGTATCACACCGGCGGTGACACCCCCGACATCTCCTACAGCTCCTACTTCGGCGACGATTTGGTCGACCTGTACTCGGACGCGGTCGAGGGTGCGGCACCGCCGGGTGGGTACCTAAGCGATCCAGTCGCCGCAGGTCGGTGGGGGCTGGTCGCGCCCACGCGGCGGTAGCCGCATATCGACGCTGCCCCGCGCCCCTTACGAGCGCCGGTGCGGGTGGCGGGTCAGCTTGTAGCCGCCGATGGCCGCGAGCGCGCAGAGTACGGCGCCGCCGACCGTCCAGCCCCAACGGCCGGACCACCAGCTGCCGTTCCAGCCGCTGTCGGGCTCGGCGAGAGCCGCCGCGTGGAGCGGCTTGCCCAGTTCGCCGCCCTCGGCGTGGGCCCCGCCCATGTCCTCGGACGTGGCCTGGACCTCCGCCTTCACGGGCAGTCCGAGGTCGCGGTCGGGCGCGTCGGTGACGGTGAGCCGCACGTAGTACGCGCCGGGCAGCGGGTCGTTGGACCAGCGCTCGGACCAGGGGCGAACCGTGCGCAGCGTGCAGGTAAGGGCCACGGTGGCGGCCTGCTGCCCGGCGGTCGCGGCCTGCTCGCCCGCGGTGCAGGCCTGGCGGCGGCGCAGTCCGTCGTAGACGTCGAGGCGCCAGGTGGCGGCGCCGCTGCGGGTGGCCGCGTCGGGCAGGGTGACGGTGGCCTTCACCGTCGGCCGCTGCCCGGCGCCCGCCGGGAACTGCCAGTAGAGGTAGTCGCCCGTGGAGCCGTTGGCCGTGGCCTTCTGCCCCTGTTCGATGGCGACGGCGGTACGGAAGGCGGTACCGGCCTCATTGGGGGCGTCGTCGGCGACGGCCGTGGTGGCCGGGGCGAGCAGGGCCGCGCCCGCGAGCAGGACGGCGGTCAACGCGCGTTTCATCCGCATCAGTTCTCCCTCCACACAGCGATGCGCCAGCGGGCCAGCCAGCCCCACAGCAGGCCGGCGAGCAGTCCGGTCAGGCCCAGCACCAGCAGCAGCACCCAGCCGCGGCCGAGGCCGAAGGCGGCCAGGTCGGAGGGGTCGTCGGGCCCCTTGACCACGTCGACGGCCAGTTCCACCGGCAGTCCGGGGTCACGCTTGACGGAGGCGGGCGCGGAGAAGGAGTTGGAGACCTCCACGCAGACGGTTCTCGGCTGCTTGTCGTTCCCGTCCTCCGCTACGGGGTAGCGCAGTCCTGAGGCCATCACATCGGTGCGGCCGCTGCCCGCGTCGCTGCCGCGCACGAGTTCCTGCCCGTTCTCGCCCATCGCGCGGACCAGTACACCGTAGTCCCGGTCGACGGCGCGGTCGGCGCCCACGCTCGCCGCGAAGCGCAGCTCCTGGCCGGGCTTGACCTTGACCTTGTAGACGCGGTGCTGGGAGAAGGTCTCCCGGTCGGTCCAGATGCCGGCGCCGATCTCGGGCGCGGTCCGGCACTCCTCGGTGCCCGAGACGGGCTTGGGCGTCTCGACGGGCGTGTCCGCCCGCTTCACGAGCTGCTTGATGCGGCCGGAGAGCTCCTTGCGGTGCCGCACGGTGGTGTACGTGCCGCCGGTGGCCTCGGCGATGCAGCTCAGCTGCTCGCGGGTCTTGTCGTCGGAGGCGAGGCCGAGGGTGTCGATGGTCAAGTGCGTGCCCTTGGCGGCGAGTTCGCGGGCCACGTCACAGGGGTCGGGCAGGCCGCAGGAGTCCTCGCCGTCGGTGATGAGCACGATCCGGCGCGTTCCGCCGTCCGTCCCGAGGTCCTGGTCGGCGCCGCGCAGGGCGAGGCCGATGGGCGTCCAGCCGGTGGGCTGGAGCCCGGCCACGGACGCCTTGGCGTCGGCCTTGTCCACATTGCCGACGCGGTACAGCTGCTGGCTGTCGCGACAGCCGAGCGTCTTGTCCTCACCGGCGTAATTGGCACCGAGCGTGCGGATACCGAGCCGGACACCGGCCGGCACCGAGTCGATGACCTCGTTGAACGCCTCCTTGGCGGCCACCATGCGCGACTGCCCGTCGATGTCCGTCGCACGCATCGAGCCGCTGACGTCGAGGACCAGCTCGACCTTCGGCGAATCCTTCGAGGGCCCGTCCGCGGCGTTCGCCGGGGTGACGCCCAGGGCCAGGGCGGCGAGCAGGGCACAGGCCCCCGCCGCCAGCCGTTTTCTGATGATCATCCAAAGGATCCTAGTGCCCCCGAGGGGGGCCGTCGCCGGCGTACCGGCGCATGACAAAGGCGAGGAACGCAACCATTCCTCGCCATGTTCAACATATAGCGCACTGGGGGCCTTGCCGCAAGGCCCCGGTCATACCGCACAATCACCGACCGAAGCCCGGAACTGCGGAAATGAGATGTGTGATGATCGACGTGATCGTGGTCGGCGGCGGACCGACCGGCCTGATGCTGGCCAGTGAGCTGCGGCTGCACGGGGTACACGTGGTCGTTCTCGAGAAGGAGACGCAGCCCGCCAGGATGGTCCGCGCTCTGGGCCTGCACGTGCGCAGCATCGAGGTGATGGACCAGCGCGGCCTGCTGGACACCTTCCTCGCGAACGGCACGAAGTACGAACGGTTCCCCGGTTTCTTCGCCGGCATCGGCAAGCCGTGGCCCGAGCGGATGGACACGGCGCATTCGTACGTCCTCGGCATACCGCAGACCATCACCGACCGCCTGCTGGAGGAGCACGCCACCGCGGCCGGTACCGAGATCCGGCGCGGCTGCGAGGTGATCGGGCTGAGCCAGGACGAGGACGGGGTGACCGTCGAGCTGGCTGACAGCACACGACTGCGCTCGCGCTACCTCGTCGGCTGCGACGGCGGCCGCAGCACGGTCCGCAAGCTCGCCGGCGTCGCCTTCCCCGGCGAGCCCAGCAGGGTCGAGACGCTGCTGGGCGAGATGGAGGTGACCATGCCGCAGGAGGAACTGACCGCGGTGATGACCGAAGTCCGCAAGGTCCAGAAGCGGTTCGGCTTCATGCCCCTCGGGGACGGTACGTTCCGCGTCATCGTGCCCGCCGAGGGGGTGGCCGAGGACCGCGCGGTCCCGCCGGCCTTCGAGGAGTTCAAGCGGCAGCTGCGGGCGACCGCCGGGACCGACTTCGGCGTGCACTCGCCGCGCTGGCTCTCCCGGTTCGGCGACGCCACCCGGCAGGCCGAGCGCTACCGGGTCGGCCGGGTGCTGCTGGCCGGCGACGCCGCGCACATCCACCCGCCGACCGGCGGGCAGGGCCTCAACCTCGGTGTCCAGGACGCGTTCAACCTCGGCTGGAAGCTGGCCGCCGCGGTGGCCGGCTGGGCCCCCGAGGGCCTGCTGGACAGCTATCACGCCGAACGGCACCCGGTGGGCGCCGCCGTGCTGGACAACACGCGTGCGCAGATGCTGCTGATGTCCACCGAGGCGGGTCCCCAGTCCGTACGACGGCTGGTGTCGGAGCTGATGGACTTCGAGGAGGTGAACCGGTACCTGATCGAGAAGATCACCGCGATCGGCGTCCGCTACGACTTCGGCGACGGCCACGAGCTGCTCGGCAAGCGGATGCGGGACGTGCGGCTGAAGGGGGGACGCCTCTACGAGCTGACGCGCGGCGGCCGCGGACTGCTCCTCGACCAGACCGGCCGGCTCTCGGTGGAGGGCTGGGCGGACCGGGTCGACCACGTCGTCGACGTCAGCGAGGAACTGGATGTGCCCGCGGTGCTGCTGCGGCCGGACGGGCACGTGGCGTGGGCCGGTGAGGACCAGCAGGAGCTGATCGCTCACCTGCCGAAGTGGTTCGGCGCGCCCGTCGGCTGAAAGCGCGGCTCCGGGCCGGAGTGCTGGTGCGCTCCGGCCCGGAGCCGGCCGGCTCAGTCGTCCCCGCCCTCCAGGTTGCCCTCCGTCTCCAGGAAAAGCTGTCGCAGCGCTTCCAGCGTCTCCGCGTCCGGCTTGGCCCACATGCCGCGGCTCTCGGCCTCCAGGAGGCGCTCGGCGATGCCGTGCAGGGCCCAGGGGTTGGCCTCCTCCAGGAAGGCGCGGTTCTCCGGGTCCAGGGCGTAGGTCCGGGCGAGCTTGTCGTACATCCAGTCGGGGACGACGCCGGTGGTGGCGTCGTAGCCGAAGAGGTAGTCGACGGTGGCGGCGAGTTCGAAGGCGCCCTTGTAGCCGTGGCGGCGCATCGCCTCGATCCAGCGGGGGTTGACCACACGGGCCCGGAAGACGCGGGACGTCTCCTCGACGAGGGTGCGGGTGCGGACCGTCTCGGGGCGGGTGGAGTCGCCGATGTACGCGGCGGGTGCGGTGCCCTTGAGGGCCTTGACCGTGGCGACCATGCCGCCGTGGTACTGGAAGTAGTCGTCGGAGTCGGCGATGTCGTGTTCGCGGGTGTCGGTGTTCTTGGCCGCGACCGCGATGCGCTTGTAGGCCGTCTCCATGTCCTCGCGGGCCGGGCGGCCCTCCAGGCCCCGGCCGTAGGCGTAGCCGCCCCAGACCGTGTAGACCTCGGCCAGGTCGGCGTCGGTGCGCCAGTCACGGCTGTCGATGAGCTGGAGCAGACCGGCGCCGTACGTACCCGGGCGGGAGCCGAAGATACGGGTGGTGGCGCGCCGTTCGTCGCCGTGGGCGGCGAGGTCGGCCTGGGCGTGGGCACGGACGAAGTTCTGCTCGTCCGGCTCGTCGAGGGCGGCGACGAGCCGCACGGCGTCGTCCAGTAGGCCGATGACGTGCGGGAACGCGTCACGGAAGAAGCCGCTGATGCGCAGGGTGACATCGACGCGGGGACGGCCCAGCTCGGCCGGGGAGATCGGCTCCAGGCCCGTGACGCGGCGCGACGCCTCGTCCCAGACCGGGCGGACGCCCAGCAGCGCCATGGCCTCGGCCACGTCGTCGCCCGCCGTGCGCATGGCGCTCGTGCCCCACAGGGACAGGCCCACGGACTCGGGCCAGTCGCCGTTGTCCGTGCGGTAGCGCTCCAGGAGGGAATCGGCGAGGGCCTGGCCGGTCTCCCAGGCGAGCCGGCTGGGGACGGCCTTGGGGTCGACGGAGTAGAAGTTGCGGCCGGTCGGGAGGACGTTGACGAGGCCGCGCAGGGGGGACCCCGACGGGCCGGCGGGGACGCATCCGCCGTTCAACGCGTGGACGGCGTGGTCGAGTTCGTTCGTCGTCGCGGCCAGGCGAGGGACGACCTCGCGGGCGGCGAAGTCGAGGACGGCCGAGACAGCGTCGGTGCCCGGCACCGTGGGTTGTGCCCACCCGTCCCGCAGGGCGGGACGATTGCCCACAACGGTGGCCACCGCGGTCGGGTCCCAGCCCGCCGCCTCCATGGCCTCCACCAGGGCCCGGGCCTCCGCCTCCGCCTCGTCCGCCGTGGTGCGGGTGGCCGCCGACTCGTCGAGGCCGAGGGCCTCGCGCAGGCCCGGCAGGGCCGTCGTGCCGCCCCAGATCTGGCGGGCGCGCAGGATCGACAGGACCAGGTTGACGCGGTCGGCACCGGCCGGGGCGGCGCCCAGGACGTGGAGGCCGTCGCGGATCTGGGCGTCCTTCACCTCGCAGAGCCAGCCGTCGACGTGGAGGAGGAAGTCGTCGAAGCCGTCGTCGTCGGGGCGCTCCTCCATGCCCAGGTCGTGGTCGAGGCGGGCGGCCTGGATGAGGGTCCAGATCTGGGCGCGGATCGCGGGGAGCTTGGCCGGGTCCATCGAGGAGATCTGGGCGTATTCGTCGAGGAGCTGCTCCAGGCGCGCGATGTCGCCGTAGGAGTCGGCGCGGGCCATGGGCGGCACGAGGTGGTCGACGAGCGTGGCGTGGGCGCGGCGCTTGGCCTGGGTGCCCTCGCCGGGGTCGTTGACGAGGAACGGGTAGACCAGGGGCAGGTCGCCGAGGGCCGCGTCGGGGCCGCAGGCGGCGGACAGGCCGGCGTTCTTGCCGGGCAGCCACTCCAGGTTGCCGTGCTTGCCCAGGTGGACCATCGCGTCGGCGCCGAAGCCGCCGTCCTCCTGGGAGGCGGCGATCCAGCGGTAGGCGGCGAGGTAGTGGTGCGAGGGCGGCAGGTCGGGGTCGTGGTAGATGGCGATGGGGTTCTCGCCGAAGCCGCGCGGCGGCTGGATGAGGATCAGCAGATTGCCGCGGCGCAGGGCGGCGAGGACGATGTCGCCCTCGGGGTTGCGGCTGCGGTCGACGAACATCTCGCCGGGCGCCGGGCCCCAGTGCTCCTCGACGGCCTCGCGCAGCTCGGCGGGGAGCTGCTCGTACCAGCGCTTGTAGTCGGCGGCCGGGATGCGGACGGGGTTGCGGGCCAGCTGCTCCTCCGTCAGCCAGTCCTGGTCGTGGCCGCCCGCGTCGATGAGGGCGTAGATGAGCTCGTCGCCGTCGCCGGACGCGAGGCCGGGGACCTCTTCCGTGCCGAAGTCGTAGCCCTCCTCGCGCAGCCGGCGCAGCAGGGCGACGGCGCTGGCGGGGGTGTCGAGGCCGACGGCGTTGCCGATACGGGAGTGCTTGGTGGGGTACGCGGAGAGGACGAGCGCGAGCCGCTTCTCGGCGGCGGGGATGTGGCGGAGGCGGGCGTGGCGTACGGCGATGCCCGCGACGCGGGCGGCGCGCTCGGGGTCGGGGACGTAGGCGGGCAGGCCGTCCGCGTCGATCTCCTTGAAGGAGAAGGGGACGGTGATGATGCGGCCGTCGAACTCGGGCACGGCGACCTGGGTGGCGGAGTCGAGCGGGGAGAGTCCCTCGTCGTTCTCCTCCCAGGCCTTCCGGGTGCCGGTCAGGCAGAGGGCCTGGAGGATCGGCACGTCGAGGGCGGCGAGCGCGCCGGCGTCCCAGGACTCGTCGTCGCCCCCGGCGGAGGCGTCGGCGGGCCGGGTGCCGCCGGCGGCGAGGACGGTGGTGACGATGGCGTCGGCGTCGCGCAGGGCGTCGATCAGCTCGGGCTCGGGGGCGCGCAGCGAGGCGACGTAGAGCGGCAGGGCGCGGGCGCCCGCGTCCTCGACGGCGCCGCAGAGGGCCTCGACGAAGGCGGTGTTGCCGCTCATGTGGTGGGCGCGGTAGTAGAGCACGGCGACGAGCGGGCCGGACGCGCCGGGCTTGGGGGTGCGCTCCAGCGCGCCCCACGCGGGGGCGGGGGCCGGCGGCTCGAAGCCGTGGCCGGTGAGCAGCACGGTGTCGGAGAGGAAGCGGGCCAGCTGTTCGAGGTTGGCGGGGCCGCCGTGGGCGAGGTAGGCGTGGGCCTCGGCGGCGATGCCGACGGGGACGGTGGACGCCTCCATCAGCTGGGCGTCGGGGGCCTGTTCGCCGGTGAGGACGACGACGGGGCGGGGGCCGGCCAGGAGCTGGTCGAGGCCCTCCTGCCAGGCGCGCAGACCGCCGAGTAGGCGCACGACGACAAGGTCGGCGCCCTCCAGGAGCGCGGGGAGTTCCTCGAGCGCGAGCCGGGCGGGGTTGGCGAGCCGGTACGGGACCGGGCCGCCGGCCGAACGGGCGCTGAGCAGGTCGGTGTCGGACGTCGACAGAAGCAGGATCACGGCATGCCTTCCTCGGGGTCCGCGCCCCGGGCGGTGGGAGGACGGCAGGAGTTCCTGACTCACCTGGCATCGCTGCCGGGCACACAGTGGCGGGACCGTGCCGGGATCACACCGGCTTCCTCCCCTGTCGCCGTCGCTGGCGCTGCCATAGTAGCCATGCGGGGTGGGCCTCCAGGAGGGGAAGATGCCCCTGACCCGCCCTTTCGTCGTTTCCGAGCAGGGCTTCGCCCCCCGCGCGCCCCCTCCCGCCCCGTCCCGCCCCCTTGTCCGCGCTGACTCGCGTCGTCCTCAACGCCGGACGGGCCACTTCCACCCCCGGTCGGTATGCTCGCCGCCATGCCCACTCCCCCCGAACCCCCTGGTCGCGAGCGCGGCGATGCCTGTCCCGGCGCGCTGCGGCTGCACGCCGCGGACGACGGGGCACTGGCCCGCGTACGGCTGCCGGGCGGACTGCTGACGGACCGTCAGGCGAGCGCACTCGCCGACGCCGCCGACGACTTGGGCGACACCCGCCTCGACCTCACCTCCCGCGGCAACGTCCAGCTCCGCGGCCTCGCCGACGGCTGCGGCGCCGCCCTGGGCGCGCGGCTGCGGGAGGCAGGTCTGTTGCCGTCGGACCGGCACGACCGCATCCGGAATGTCGCGGCTTCTCCCCTGTCCGGCCTGGATGGAAAGGGCTTCTCGGACATCCTGCCCTGGGTGCGGGAACTCGACCGGCTGCTCTGCGCGTCGGACGATCTCACGGACCTCTCGGGCCGTTTCCTCTTCGGCCTCGACGACGGCCGGGGCGACATCACGGCCCTCGTACCCGATGTGACATTGATCGCAACCGGCGACGGCCGCCAGGCCCTCCTGTGTTTCGGCCCCGGCCCCGACGCCCTGCGCGTCGCCGCCCAGGACGCGCCGCGCGCGGCCGTTCTGGCGGCCCGTGAGTTCCTCGCGGTGCTGTGCGAGAGCGGCGGGAAGGCCTGGCGCGTCCGCGAACTGGCCCCCGGGCTGCGGCCGAGCACGGAGCGGCTCGCGGCCCGGCTGGCGGCGGCCGGCATCGGCTCCGCGCCCGTACCGCGCGCCGCGCTCCCCCTCGGCTCCCCGCCCGCGCCCGGCGCGGTCCAGGGGCCCGGCGGGCGGTGGGCCGTGTCGGTGGCCGCGCCCCTGGGCCGGTTCTCCTCCGCCCAGTGGCGGCTCCTCGCCCGTACCGCCGGCCAGGACGGCGACGGCGAACTCCGCGTCACCCCCTGGCGCGGCGTCGTCGTCCCGGGGCTCACCGCCCCGGTGGCCGCGGCGCGCCTCGCGGCGCTCGCGGACGCGGGTCTGGTCACCTCCGCCGCCTCCCCCTGGCACGGCGCGGGCGCCTGTACCGGCCGGCCGGGGTGCGTCAAGTCCCTCGCGGATGTACGGGCCGACGCGACCGCCTCCCTGGAGGCCGCGCGCCCTGGCAGCGCCGGGACGCTGCCCGTGTACTGGTCCGGGTGCGAACGGCGCTGCGGCCACCCCGGCGGCCGGTGGGTCGACGTCCTGGCGACCGGCGACGGCTACCGGATCGCCGTACGACGGGAGGCGGAGGACGAGACGGTCACGGCGCCCGCGGTGACGACCGTGACGACCGCCGCCGACCTGGCCGACGCGGTCACGGCGGCGCGAGACGCACGCCCCGACGCACACCCCGACACACACCCCACAGAGACGACGTCGCCCGACGGCCCCCGCGACTGAACGGGCCACGGCGGCGGCACCACGGCAGCAACACCCACGCAGAACCAGCGACATGCACCACCCAGCGAGCGAGGGCACAGTGTTCGACTACGACAAGGACGGCGCGTCCATCTACCGCCAGTCCTTCGCCACCATCCGCGCCGAGGCGGACCTCGGCGGGCTGCCGCCCGACGTCAGCAGGGTCGCGGTCCGCATGATCCACGCCTGTGGGATGACCGACCTGGTCCAGGACCTCGCGTACTCACCGGCGGTCGTGGCCCGCGCCCGGGAGGCGCTGCTCGCGGGCGCGCCGATCCTGTGCGACGCGAACATGGTCGCCAGCGGCGTCACCCGCAAGCGGCTGCCCGCCGGCAACGAGGTGGTGTGCACCCTCGCCGACCCGGCCGTGCCGGAGCTGGCGCGGCGCATGGGCACGACCCGCAGCGCGGCGGCGCTGGAACTGTGGCGCGACAGGATGGAGGGCGCGGTGGTCGCCGTGGGCAACGCCCCCACGGCGCTGTTCCGCCTCCTGGAGATGATCCAGGAGGGCGCGCCGCGCCCGGCCGCCGTGCTGGGCATCCCGGTCGGCTTCATCGGCGCGGCGGAGTCGAAGGACGCCCTGGCCGATAGCCCGCTGGGGCTGGAGTATCTGGTGGTGCGGGGCCGGCGCGGCGGCAGCGCCATGGCCGCGGCCGCGATCAACGCGATAGCGAGCGAGGAAGAGTGAACGAGAAGCCCATGCCCACCGGGCGGCTGTACGGGGTGGGGCTGGGGCCCGGCGACCCCTCGCTGCTGACCGTACGGGCCGTCGAGGTCATCGCGTCGGCGGACGTCGTCGCCTACCACAGCGCCCGGCACGGGCGGAGCATCGCGCGCTCCATCGCCGAACGCCATCTGCGCCCCGGCCAGATCGAGGAACCGCTGGTCTATCCGGTGACGACGGAGACCACCGACCACCCCGGCGGCTACCGGGGCGCGCTGGAGGAGTTCTACGAGGAGGCCGCGGCCCGGCTCGCCGCGCACCTGGACGCCGGGCGCGTGGTGGCGGTGCTCGCCGAGGGCGACCCGTTCTTCTACAGCTCGTACCAGCACATGCACAAGCGGCTCGCGCACCGCTATCCGACGGAGGTCGTACCGGGGGTGACGTCGTTCAGCGCGGCGTCCGCCCGGCTGGGCAGGCCGCTGGTGGAGGGCGAGGAGACGCTGACGATCCTGCCGGGCACGCTGCCCGAGGAGGAGCTGACCGCGCGGCTGGCCCAGGCCGACTCCGCCGTGGTGATGAAGCTCGGCCGGACGTTCCCCACGGTGCGGGGGGCGCTGGAGCGCTCGGGGCGGCTGGCGGAGGCGCGGTACGTCGAGCGCGCGACGATGAGCGGGGAGCGCACGGGCCGGGTGGCGGACATCGACCCGGAGTCGGTGCCGTACTTCTCGATGGCCGTGCTGCCGAGCCGGGTCGCGGGTGTCCCTTCGGACGCGCGTATGGATGCCGGTGCGGACGCCCGTACCGATGCCGAGACGGACGTCGCCGTCCAGGAGGCCGTCCTGGGGAACGACGCCGCCCCCGGCGAAGTCGTCGTCGTCGGCCTCGGCCCGGCCGGCCCGTTGTGGCTGACGCCCGAGGCCCGGGGCGCGCTGGCCGCGGCGGAGGACGTCGTCGGCTACACCACGTACGTGGACCGGGTGCCCGTACGGCCGGGGCAGCGCCGGCACGGCTCGGACAACAAGGTGGAGTCGGAACGCGCCGAGTTCGCCCTCGACCTGGCCCGGCAGGGCCACCGCGTCGCGGTGGTGTCCTCGGGCGACCCGGGTGTCTTCGCGATGGCCTCCGCCGTGCTGGAGGTCGCCGCCGAGGACCCCTATCGCGAGGTCCCGGTCCGGGTGGTCCCCGGGATGACCGCCGCCCACGCGGCCGCCGCCCGCGCGGGCGCCCCGCTGGGCCACGACTACGCCGTCGTCTCCCTCTCCGACCGGCTCAAGCCGTGGGAGGTCATCGCCGGCCGGCTGCGCGCGGCGGTCGCGGCCGACCTGGTGCTGGCCCTCTACAACCCCGGTTCCCGCAGCCGCCTCTGGCAGGTCGGCGCCACCCGCGATCTGCTCCTGGAACACCGCGCCCCGGACACCCCGGTGGTCGTGGCCCGTGACGTGGGCGGCCCCGAGGAGTCCGTGCGCGTCGTCCGCCTCGGCGAACTGGAGCCCGCCGAGGTCGACATGCGCACGCTCCTCATCGTCGGCTCCACCCAGACGCGCGTGGCGCAGCGGGGCGAGGGCGGCGCGGAGCGGATCGTCTGGACGCCGCGCCGCTACCCGGAGGGATGACGGTCGTGCCCGGGGCGGCGCACGCCGCGCCGGGCACGCCGCCCGCGCACCGGACGTTCGCCGTCTTCGCGCCCTGACGGCGCCGCTCCGCTCTCCCCGGCACCGGGACGGCCGCCGCCCTGGCCCACCTGCGGCGCGGCGGCCACGTCTCCCTCGGCGTACGGGCGGACGTGCAGGCCGCGTACAACGGCGCGGTCCAGGAGGCGCTGAGCACGACCGTCCACAACTCCGGCGGCTGATCCGCCGGCTGATCCGGTTCGACCCGGCGGCCTACGCGTGGTCCGCGCCCGCGCCGGCGGGTGGGCCACCGCCACCGTGTGCCGGACGGTCCCCTCCGCGCCGGCCGGGTCACCGTCCGCCGGGGGTCTCCCGCAGCCACGCCGCCGCCTCCGCCGGGCCCGGCACCTCCGGCACCCCCTCCGGTACCGGTGGCCGGCGGACCACCACCACCGGGACGCCCGCCTCGCGCGCGGCGGTCAGCTTCGCCGCCGTCGCCGCCGCGCCGCTGTCCTTCGTCACCAGCACGTCGATCGCATGGCGCCGCAGCAACTCCCGCTCGCCGTCGAGCGTGAACGGGCCCCGGTCGAGGAGGACCTCCATGCGCGGGGGCGCCGGCGGCTCGGGGGCGTCCACGGAGCGGACCAGGAACCACTTATCCTCAAGGTGCGCGAAGGCGCCCAGGCCCATCCGGCCCGTGGTCAGGAACACCCGCTCGCCCATCGCCGGCAGGGCCCGTGCCGCGTCGGCCAGGGAGGCGACGTCACGCCAGTCGTCGCCCGGCCCCGCCACCCAGCCGGGACGGCGGACGGCCAGCAGGGGCACCCCGACCGCGGCGGCGGCCCGCGCCGCGTTGAAACTGATCGTGCCGGCGAAAGGATGGGTGGCGTCGATGAGCGCGGCCACCTGCTGCTCACGCAGCCAGTGGGCGAGGCCCTCGGGGCCTCCGAACCCCCCGATCCGCACCTCCCCCGCCGGCAGCCGCGGCGCGGCGACCCGCCCCGCGAGCGAGCTGGTGACCCGGAGCGCCGGGTCGGCGGCCAGTTCTTCCGCGAGCCGTCGCGCCTCGGTCGTACCGCCCAGGATGAGGATGTGGCGCTCGGCGCCGGCGTTCACGATGCGATGCCCTTCCGTCGTCGTCCGGTCGTCGGCCCAGCCTACGGGCGGGGGCCGGCATGGCTGACGGCACGGCCACCGGAGGACGCGCCGCCCAGCTCCAGCACACCGGGATGCGGCACGGCTGGACGACGGGCGCCTGCGCCACCGCCGCCACCACGGCGGCGTACACAGCGCTGCTCACCGGCGATTTCCCCGACCCCGTGGGGATCACGCTGCCCAAGGGGCAGACCCCGGCCTTCGCACTCGCCGCGGAGCGGCTGGACGAGGACGGGCGCGCCGCCATGGCCGCGATAGTCAAGGACGCCGGTGACGATCCGGACGTCACCCACGGCGCGCTGATCCGGGCCACGGTACGGCTGCTGCCGGCCGGTTCGGGTGTGGTCTTCCGGGCCGGACCGGGCGTCGGCACGGTCACCCGGCCCGGGCTGCCGCTGGCCGTGGGCGAGCCTGCCATCAACCCCGTGCCCCGGCAGATGATGCGCGACCACGTCGCCGAGGTCGCCGCCCGGCACGGCGGCACGGGGGACGTCGAGATCGAGGTGTCCGTCGACCACGGCGAGGAGATCGCCCGGTCCACCTGGAACCCGCGCCTGGGCATCCTCGGCGGGATCTCCATCCTGGGCACGACCGGCATCGTCGTCCCCTACTCCTGCTCGGCGTGGATCGACAGCATCCGGCGCGGCGTGGACGTGGCCCGCGCGGCGGGCCGTACGCACGTGGCGGGGTGTACGGGATCGACGTCCGAGAAGGTCGCGGTGGCCGTGCACGGGCTGCCCGAGGACGCGCTGCTGGACATGGGCGACTTCGCGGGGGCGGTGCTCAAGTACATCCGCCGCCACCCGGTGGACCGGCTGACCGTCGCGGGCGGCTTCGCCAAGCTCTCCAAGCTGGCCGCCGGCCACCTCGATCTGCATTCGGCCCGCTCGCAGGTGAACAAGGAGTTCCTGGCGGAACTCGCCCGGCACGGCGGCGGTGACGACGCGCTCGCGGCCGCCGTCACCGGCGCCAATACGGGCCTGGAGGCGCTGCGTCTGTGCGAGGCCGCGGGCGTCCCCCTCGGCGATCTCGTCGCCGTGACCGCCCGCGACGAGGCGTTGGCCGTGCTGCGCGGGGCGCCCGTCGCGGTCGACGTCATCTGCATCGACCGCGCGGGCGAAATCGTGGGCCGAGCGGGCCCGAAGGGCCCGTAAGGGGCGCAGGGAACTGCGCGGCCCGGCCTACTTGGCCGCCGTACCGCAGAACGCCCCCTCAAACATGTTCTCGAACGGCGGCGACTGCTCCAGCCAGTCACCGTTGATGTTGAAGGCAAGCGCGTTCTTGCCGTCGCGAGTCACAGCCGCGCCGGACAGCGAGCCCCAGACCACCCCGTCGTGGCCCCAGACGGTCGTGCCGCAGGTGAGCGCGCGGGACATGATGCCCAGGCCGTAACGGAACTGCTGCCCCGTGTCCACGGTCGTGAGCATCTCGTCGAGCTGCTTGCGCGGCAGGAGCCTGCCCTGGAGCAGGGCGCTGTAGAAACGGTTGAGGTCGCCGCCGGTGCTGACCACCTCGCCCGTCGCCCCGGACCAGGAGGGGCGGTACTCGGTGGCGTCGTGGATCTCCGGGCCGGGGTTCTGGACGTAGAGCTTGGAGTAGCCCACCGGGTGCGGGGAGGGCAGCTTGGGGTCGGTGCCGGGGAAGGTGGTCTCCTTCAGACCCAGCGGCTTGACGATGCGGCGCTCGATCTCGCTCGCGTAGGGCTTCCCGGTGACCTTCTCGATGACCATTCCGGCGAGGACGAAGCCGGTGTTGGAGTAGGTCCAGCCCTGGCCCGGCGCGAAGTCGGGCTTGTGCCGGAGGCCGATCGCGACGATCTCCTGGGGCGTCTTGACGTCGTAGCGGTGCTGGAGGAAGCCGGGGCCGTTCATGGCCTTGTCCCACTCCTCGGTCGACACCATGTCGTGGACACCGCTGGTGTGGTTGAGGAGCTGACGGATCGTGATCTTGTTGCCGTCGTAGCCGTTGCCCTGGACGACGCCGGGCAGCCATCGTTCCACGGAGTCGTCCAGGCTCAGCCTGCCCTCGGCCTCCAGCTGGAGCAGGGTGGTGGCGACGAACGTCTTGGTGATGCTGCCCGCCCGGAAGTGGTCGGCGGCGGTCCGCTTCCGCTCGCTGCCGGTGTCGGCGTAGCCGGACGTACCGAACCAGGTCCCCTTGGGCGTACGGGTCTCGGCGGCGACGCCCGGCATCCCGGCCGCGACGAGGCCGTCGAGGGCGCGCTGCGTCGCGGCGCGGTTGTCGCCCCGCTCCCCCGCCGGGGCCGCGGCGCCGGCGGGCCCGGCCGCGACCGTGCCGCCGACGACGGCGACGGCCGCGGCGAGCGCGACGAGCCGGCCGCGCTTCTTCGTTGTGTGCTTCCGCATGGATTCCCCCCTTGGAATTGCGCGGTCCGGCCGACCGCCACATGATCATTCCAAGGTGAGCACACCATGCGATATGTGGCTATGACCGATCACACATCCGGTTTCACCCGGTTCGGGTGACCGGCTCCTGGAGCTCCGTGACCCATCCGGCCGGGTCGCCCTGGCCGTACGCGAGGTACACCTCGCGCGCGTAGCCCGTCGAGCGGTAGCCGTTGGCGTCGATCCAGCGGGCCAGGGCCTGGGCCGTGGGCATCACGTCGGCCATGGGCCCGTGGTGCACGACGGCCGCCACCATCGGCATGGCCGGCAGCTCGGTGATCTCGACTCCGCCGCCGCGCGCGGCGGCGGGAACGGGCAGCCCGGCGTGGACCATGACACCGTCGCCGTCGGGCGCGTCCTCGTACCACATGACCGACGGGCCACCCGTCGGCTCGATCCCCGCCGTCTCCAGCAGGCCGCACAGTTCCTCGAAGAGCCGGTCGGCGACCGGCCCGATCGCCTCCGGGCCGAAGCTCGCCACCCGTGCGCTCAGTTCCGCGACCCGGACGGCCGGCGTGCTCTTGACCACCACGTCGTCGGTGCTCATCTGTCCCTCGCTCTCGATCGTGCGGAGCCTCGCCTCGACCCGCGCCAGCCGGGCCGCTGCCGCCGCGGCGGCGGCCTCCAGCTCGGCACGGCGCAGTCTCAGCATCCCGCGCAGCTCCTCGGCGCTCACCTCGTCGTCCACGATCGCCTGGACCTGCTGGAGGGTGAATCCGAGGTCCTTGAGGGCGATGACGCGGTTGAGGCGGGCGAGCTGTCCGGCCTCGTAGAAGCGGTAGCCGCTGTACGGGTCGACACGGGCGGGGCGCAGCAGTCCGATGGCGTCGTAGTGGCGCAGCATGCGGATGGACACGCGGCCGTGGCGGGCGAAGTCTCCGATGGTGAACATGATGAGTTCAGTTACGGGCCTGACACTGTGGCAGGGTCAAGCGCTCAGTCGTTCAGCGGTCGGTCGTTCGCGTCGTCCAGGACCGTCCGGCCGCAGCGGTCCCGGTCCCGTTCGGCGGAGTACAGGAAGCTGTCGGGGAACTGGCCGGCGGCGAGGGCGCGGCCGACGAGGATGACGGCGGTGCGGACGACGCCGGCCTCCTTCATCTGTCCGGCGATGCCGGCGAGGGTGCCGCGCAGCACGATCTCGTCGGGGCGGCTGGCCATGGCGACGACGGCGGCCGGGCAGTCGGCGCCGTAGTGCGGGAGGAGTTCGGCCACGACGCGGTCGGCGTGGCGGGCGGCGAGGTGGAGGACGAGCAGGGCGCCGCTGCGGCCGAGGGTGGCGAGGTCCTCGCCGGGGGGCATGGGGGTGGCCCGCTGGGCGACGCGGGTGAGGATGACGGTCTGGCCGACGGTGGGCACGGTCAGCTCGCGGCCGAGGGCGGCCGCGGCGGCGGCGAAGGCGGGGACGCCGGGGACGATCTCGTAGGGGATGCCGTGGGCGTCGAGGCGGCGGATCTGCTCGGCGACGGCGCTGAAGACGGCGGGGTCGCCGGAGTGCAGCCGGGCCACGTCCTGGCCGGCCTCGTGGGCGCGGACGAACTCGGCGGTGATCTCGTCGAGGTCGAGGCGGGCGGTGTCGACGAGCCGGGTGCCGGGCGGGCACTCGGCGAGGAGCTCCGTGGGGACGAGGCTGCCGGCGTAGAGACACACGCCGCACCGGGCGAGGGTCCGGGCGCCGCGCACGGTGATGAGATCGGCGGCACCGGGCCCGGCACCGATGAAGTACACGGTCACAAGAGACCTCCTGACGTTTCGGGGTAATCGGGCGGGAGGGCGGGCGAAATCCGTGCCGAAGGCGCGGGCACCGTCACGGCCGTACGACGGCCCACTGCGTAACCGGCATAGCCGACCGCCACCCGGTGAACCCACCCACGGGCGCGGCACGCGAAACCGCCAGCCGCACGAGCTCTCCCCCATGGGCGCGGTACCACTCCCCCAGCAACGCCTCCGACTCGAGCGTCACCGTATTGGCCACCAGCCGCCCCCCGCGCGGGAGCGCCTCCCAGCAGGCTTCCAGCATCCCAGGAGCCGTGAGCCCGCCACCGATGAACACCGCGTCCGGCGTCGGCAGCCCGGCGAGCGCGTCCGGCGCGGCGCCGGTGACGACGCGCAGTCCGGGCACCCCGAGCGCCTCCGCGTTGCGCGCGACGCGCGCGGCCCGCACCGGATCGCGCTCGACGCTGACGGCCCGGCAGGAGGAGTGGGCGCGCATCCATTCGATGCCGATGGAGCCGGAGCCCCCGCCGACGTCCCAGAGGAGTTCGCCGGGCGAGGGGGCGAGCGCGGCGAGCGTCACGGCGCGTACGTGGCGCTTCGTCAGCTGGCCGTCGTGGTCGAAGGCGTCGTCGGGCAGACCGGGGGTGAGCGGCAGCCGGGGCGCGCCGGGGGCACGGCGGCAGTCGACGGCGATGACGTTGAGCGGGTCGCCGACGGGGTGCGGCCAGTCGTCCGCCGTGCCCTCGACGCGGCGTTCGCGGTCGCCGCCGAGTTGTTCGAGGACGGTGAGCGGGCTCGGCCCGTAGCCGCGCTCGCGCAGCAGCGCCGCGACCTCGGCGGGTGTTTCCGCGCCCGCGCTGAGGAGCAGCAGCCGGCGGCCGTCGTGGAGGGCGGCGGTGAGTGCCGCGAGCGGGCGGCCGACGAGGCTGACGACCTCTGTGTCATGCAGCGGCCAGCCGAGCCGGGCGCAGGCGTAGGAGGCGGAGGAGGGGTGCGGGAGGACGTTCAGCCGTTCCGCGCCGACGATTTCGGCGAGCGTGCGGCCGATGCCGAAGAACATGGGGTCGCCGCTGGCGAGGACGCAGACGCGCCGCCCCTCGTGCGCGGCGAGCAGGCCGGGGACGGCGGGGCGCAGGGGGGAGGGCCAGGCGACGCGTTCGCCGGGGCACTCCCCGGGCGGCAGCAGGCCGAGCTGGCGCGGGCCGCCGATGATCACCTCGGCGTGGCGCAGGGCCTCCCGGGAGGCGGGGGCGAGGCCGGGCCAGCCGTCCGCGCCGATGCCGACGACCGTCACGGGGGCTGGGGTCACAGGGCTTCTTCCCTCGGAGAGTCGGTGATCAGGAGCACCGGAACTCTACTGACCTGCGGTGACGGGGGGCACGGCCGGGGACCTTGCCGATCCTTGTTGCATAGACTATGCAATTACGAATCAGAAGCAGAAGGAGCAGGCCGTGGCGCGTTCGCCGGTGGTGCTGGGTATCGAGTCGTCCTGCGACGAGACCGGCGCCGGTCTCGTCCGGGACGGAAGGCTGCTGGGCCACGCGGTGGCGTCCAGCATGGACGAGCACGCGCGCTTCGGCGGCGTCGTGCCGGAGATCGCGGCCCGCGCGCATGTGCACGCCGCCGCGCCCGTGGTGCGGGCGGCGCTGGCGGACGCGGGGCTGGCCATGGGCGACATCGACGCGGTCGCGGTGACGACGGGCCCAGGGCTCTCCGGCGCCCTCCAGGTCGGGGTCGCGGCGGCGAAGGGCATCGCCTACTCGCTGGGCGTACCGCTCCACGGCGTGCACCACCTGGCCGGGCACGTGGCCGCCGACACCCTGGAGCACGGCCCGCTGCCGAACCCCTGCATGGTGCTGATCGTCTCCGGTGGTCACACCTCGCTGCTGCTGGTCCGGGACCTGGCCCGTGACCCGATCGTCCATCTCGGCGACACGCTCGACGACGCGGCCGGCGAGTGCTTCGACAAGGTCGCGCGGGTCTTCGGGCTGCCGTACCCGGGCGGCCCGGCCGTCGACCGGGCCGCGCGCGAGGGCGACCCGCGCGCGGTCCCCTTCCCCCGGCCCCTGACCGGGCCGCGCGACGATCCGTACGCGTTCTCCTTCTCGGGGCTGAAGACGGCCGCCGCCCGCTGGGCCGAGCAGCACCGGCAGGCGGGGCTGCCGCTGCCCGTCGCGGACGGCGCGGCCTCCCTCCAGGAGGCGATCGCCGACGTGCTCACCCGCAAGGCCGTCGCCGCGTGCGCCGGGCACGGCGTGGGCACGCTCGTCGTCGTCGGCGGCGTGGCCGCGAACTCCCGGGTGCGGGCGCTGGCGCAGTCGCGCTGCGATGCTGCGGGCATCGAGCTGCGCGTACCGCCGCTGCGGCTGTGCACCGACAACGGCGCGATGATCGCCGCCGTCGGCGATCTGCTGGTGCGGGCGGGGGCCGAGCCCGCGCCGCTCGATGTGTCCGTCGACCCGTCCGCGCCCCTCACATACGCGGCCCTCCACCCCGTGGCCCGGCCCGCCCGAGCCACCCGGTCCGTCCGAGCCGCCTGACCCGTCCGGAGCCCCCTGTGCGTACCGCCGACATCCGCAGCCGCTTCCTCGACTTCTTCGCCGGGCGTGGCCACACCGTCGTCCCCAGCGCGCCGCTGCCGACGCCCGACCCGACGCTGCTGTTCGTCAACGCGGGCATGGTGCCCTTCAAGCCGTATCTGACGGGCGAGGCGGCGCCGCCGTGGCCGCGCGCGACCAGCGTGCAGAAGTGCGTGCGGACGCTGGACATCGAGGAGGTCGGCAGGACCACCCGGCACGGCTCGTTCTTCCAGATGAACGGCAACTTCTCCTTCGGGGACTACTTCAAGGAGGAGGCCATCGGCTTCGCCTGGGAGCTGTCCACCGCGCCGGTGGCGGACGGGGGTTACGGCCTCGACCCGGACCGCGTCTGGGTCACCGTCCACCACTCCGACGACGAGGCCGCGGCGATCTGGCGGCGCGTGGCCGCGCTGCCCGAGGAGCGGATCGTCCGGCGGGGCGACGAGGACAACTTCTGGTCCATGGGCGTCCCCGGGCCCTGCGGCCCCTGCTCGGAGCTCTACTACGACCGGGGCCCCGCCCTGGGCCGCGCGGGCGGCCCGGCCGTGGACGAGGACCGGTACATGGAGTTCTGGAACCTCGTCTTCATGCAGTACGAGCGCGGCGAGGGCACCGGGAAGACCGGCTATCCGATCCTCGGCGAGCTTCCCCGCCGCAACATCGACACCGGCATGGGCCTGGAGCGCATGGCCACCCTCCTCCAGGGCGTCGACAACCTCTACGAGATCGACGAGACCCGGCCCGTCCTCGACCGCGCCGCCGAACTCACCGGCGTACGCTACGGCGCCGACCACCGGGCGGACGTACGGCTGCGCGTCGTCGCCGACCACGTCCGCACGGCCCTGATGCTGCTGGCCGACGGCACCGCCCCCGGCAACGAGGGGCGCGGCTATGTACTGCGGCGCGTCCTGCGCCGGGCCGTGCGCTCGGTACGGCTGCTGGGGTACCAGGACCCGGCGCTGCCGGAGCTGCTCCCCGCCGCGCGGGACTGCATGAGGCACAGCTATCCGGAGGTGGCCGAGGAGTTCGGCCGCATCTCCCAGCAGGCGTACGCCGAGGAGGACGCCTTCCGCGCCACCCTCCGGCAGGGCACGACCGTCCTCGACACGGCGGTCGCCGAGGTCAAGGCCGAGGGCGGCCGGCTGCTGCCGGGTCCGAAGGCGTTCCTGCTCCACGACACCTACGGCTTCCCCATCGACCTCACCCTGGAGATGGCCGAGGAACAGGGCGTCGAGGTCGACCGCGAGGGCTTCACCGCCCTGATGGCCGAACAGCGCGAGCGCGCCCGCGCCGACGCCCGCGCCCGCAAGTCGGGCGGCGCGCTCGACACCTCGGCGCTGCGGACGGTGCTGGACGCGCACGGGCCGACGGACTGGCGGGCGTACGACGGGCTGGAGACGGAATCCCGCGTCCTCGCCCTGCTGGGCCCGTCCGGCCCGCTGACGTCCGTACGCACCGGCGAGATCGCCACGGCCGTCCTGGACCGCACCCCCTTCTACGCCGAGTCGGGCGGCCAGGACAGCGACGCGGGCGCGCTGACGGGCGCGTCGGTCGAGACCGAGGTCCTCGACGTCCAGCGCCCCCTGCCGGGCCTGATCGTCCATCAGGTGCGGGTCACGGCGGGCGAGCTGGCGGTCGGCGACACCGTACGGGCCGCCGTGGACCCCGAGTGGCGGCTTGGCGCGCGGCAGGCGCACTCCGGCACCCACATCCTGCATGCGGCCCTGCGCCAGGTCCTCGGCCCGACGGCCCTCCAGTCCGGCTCGTACAACCGGCCCGGTTATCTGCGCCTGGACTTCCCCTGGCGCGGCCCCCTCGGCCCGGCCGCGCGGAGCGAGGTCGAGGAGGCGGCGAACCGCGCGCTGCGCCGGGACCTGCCGGTGGAGGTGCGCTGGATGCCGCTGCCCGAGGCCAAGGAGATCGGCGCCCTCGCCCTCTTCGGCGAGACCTACGGCGAGCGGGTACGGGTCGTGGAGATCGGCGGCCCGTGGTCGCGCGAGCTGTGCGGCGGCACCCACGTGGAGCACTCCTCGCAGGTCGGCGTCGTGGCCCTCACCGGCGAGTCCTCGGTGGGCGCGGGCATGCGCCGGCTGGAGGCGGCGGTCGGCTTCGAGGGCTTCGGCTACCTGGCCCGCGAACGCGACCTGGTCTCCCGGCTGGCCGAACAGCTCCAGGCACCCCGAGCACAACTGCCCGACCGTGTGGCGGTGTTGCTGGAGCGGCTGAAGTCCGCCGACCAGCGGGCGGAGGAACTGCGGCGGCGCGCCGCGCTGGAGCGCGCGGCGGAGCTCGCCGCGGCCGCGACCGATGCCCACGGCACGCTCGTGGTCACGGCGACGGCCGAGGGCGACGCGCGCGCCCTGGCCCTGGCGGTACGCGACCGCCTGCCCAAGGACCGCCCGGGCGTCGCCGCGATCGGCGCGCCGGCAGACGGCGGCCGAGCGGTCCTGACGATCGCCCTCAACGCCGCCGCCACGGCCGCCGGCCTGTCCGCCGCCACGCTGGTCAAGACCCTCCTCGGCGGCCGCGGCGGCGGCACGGCGGAGCTGGCCCAGGGCGGTGGCGTCCCGGCGGAGTCGCTACGGGCGACGCTCGACGGGGTGCCGGGGCTGCTGGCGGGGCGGTGACGTCCGCACGGGACCGGGGCCGGCTTGCTCGTCGGGGTGGCAAGGGAAAGGGTGGCAAGGGAAAGGATCGGCAGGCCGTGTCGGTACGAGCGGCCGGCGATGCGCGAGAAGGACAGAGTGGGGGGCGGAATGAGCGAGCACGGCCGGCGGCGGCGTCACCGCACGGTGGACCGGGTCGTCTGGATCCTGGAGGCCGCCGCGCGGGCGCCGGACGGGGTGACCGTGGCCGAGTTGGCGCGGACGGTCGGGGCGCCGGCCAGCTCGGTGCAGGATCTGGTCAACGGCCTTGTCGCCACCGGTTTCCTGCTGGAACAGCACCGGCGCTTCAGGCTCGGGCCCGCCCCGCACGTCCTCAACCTCATCGCCGGACGGGTCGTCCCGCGGATCAGTCAGGCCGAGCTCGGCGAAATGAGCCGCGTCGCGGGTACCCCGGTGCTGCTCACGGTGCGGGTCGGGCTCGACGCCGTGTACGTCGCGCGCGGCGGCGAGGACCACATTCCCCGCCTCGTGCCGCTCGCCGACCGGCACGTCGCCCGGCCGCTGCTGCGCACCGCCGCGGGCCGTCTGCTGCTGGCCTTCACCGACGAGGCGGAGCGCCGGGGGCTGCTCGACGAGCTCGCCCGCCACGATCCCGAGGCGGTCGCCGAGTTCCGCACCGCTCTTCCGGCGATCCGCGCGTCGCGGATCAGCCGTAGCGAGGGTCTCGCCGACCCCGAGGTCAGCGCGCTCGCGATCCCCGTCACCGACGGCCCCGTCGTCACGGGAGCCCTCGCCCTGATGCACCGACGCCGCGGCCGCTCGGAGCGGCTGCTCCTGGACCGTGCGGCGGCCCGGCTCCTCGCGCACATCCAGGAGAGCCGGATGTGACGTCCGCATCGATTCACGGATATCCGTGAATCCGGGCGCTCGTGCCGTACCGGGAACGAGCATCCCGGCATGACTTCGAACGCGCTGACCACGACCGGCGAGATCGTCTCCCGGCTGCTGCACACCCTCGGCGACCCCGATCCGGCCCGGGGGGCCGAGGACATCACCGTCGTCGGGGCCGACCCCCTGGTGCCCTCGGTGCACCGCCTCGCCGACGCCATGTCCGCCGCGATCGGTGTCTTCGGACGGCAGACGGCGGCACTCGGTGAACAGCGCGGTCACCGGCACCAGAAGGTGGAGGTGCAGGCCGGGGCCGCGATCGACCAGCTCATGGCGACGTATCACACGACGCTCTCGGGGCGCCCGATCGGTGTCCTGCTCGACGACCCGGCGCTGCTCGGCAACAACGACTTCTACCGGGCTCGCGACGGCCGGTGGATCTTCATCATCACCACCTATCCGCACCTGCGGGACGCGGTCCACTCCGTGCTGGGGTGCGGATCCGACAAGGTCGGGATCGCGCGGGCCACGGCCGGCTGGGACGCCTTCACGCTGGAGGAGGCCATCGGCGCACGGGGCGGCGTCGCCTGCGTGGTGCGCAGCCGGGACGAGTGGCTCGCGCACCCCGCGGGGCGGTATGTCGCGCGGCGCCCGGTCGTCGAGGTCGAACGCGTCGGTGACGGACCGGTCCGGCCCCTGGAGCCGATCGGTGAGGCCGACGAGGCCCTCGCGGGCGTACGGGTGCTCGATCTCACCCATGTCATCGCGGGTCCCGTATCGACGCGGCTCCTCGCCCAGTTCGGCGCCGACGTGCTGCACCTGACGCGTCCCGACCGGCCCGACCCGATCCCGATGATCGCCATGACCGGCGGCGGCAAGCGCAACGCCTACTGCGACCTGCGCGACGCCCACGACCGTGCGGCCTTCCACGAGGCGCTCCAGGACGCGGACGTCTTCGTGAGCGCCTACCGGGGACTCGCCCGGCACGGGGCATCGACCGAGGAACTCGTCCGGCGCCGCCCCGGACTCATCACCCTCGAATACCACGCCTGGGGCGCCGAAGGCCCCTGGGGCGAACGCGGCGGCTTCGACCAACTCGCCTGCTCGGCGACCGGATTCGCCGTCGCGGAGTGGACCGACCGGCCGTCGCTGCCACCGACGTACCTGCTCAACGACTACCTCGCCGCCTACCTCGGGGCCGCCGCCGTCGCAACGGTCCTGCGCCGGCGTGCGGTGGAGGGCGGCTCCTGGCGGATCCGCGTGACCTTGGCCGGGGTGTGTCACTGGGTGCAGGAACTCGGTCTCCTCGCGCGGGAGGACGTACTCGGCCTGCCCCGGCCCGGGCGCGCGCCGTTCGCCGCGCTGTCGACCACCGGGACCGACTTCGGCCCGCTCACCGAACCAGCGACGCCGTTCGCGTACAGCGGGCGCGCGGTCCCCCAGCCCGGCCGGCGCTCCCCGCTCGGGTCCGCCGCACTCCAGTGGCGCTAGGCCACTTCTTTCGTCCGTCCCATCAACTCCTCAGGAGGCACCGGAAGATGTCCGGGAGAACGAGCGGCCCGTCCGGCCGAGGACTCCTCGCCGGAGTCCGCGTCATCGAACTGGCCGGCGTGATCATGGCTCCGTACGCCGCCCAGCAACTCGGCGACCTGGGCGCCGACGTGATCAAGGTCGAGCCGCCCACCGGTGACATGACGCGCCACTACCCGCCGCGACGCCACCCCGGCATGGGCGGCGCGGCACTCAATCTGAACCGCAACAAGCGCAGCGCCGTCATCGACCTCAAGGCCCCGCACGGCCGCGACGCCCTGCTCGCCCTGCTGCGCACCGCCGACGTCTTCATCACCAACCTGCGCCCGCAGGCCCTGGAGAAGCTCCGCCTCGGCTACGACGACGTGGCGGCCGTCAACCCCGGCCTGATCTACGCAGGCGCCCAGGGCTTCCGCAGCGACAGCCGCTACGGCACCCGCGCCGCCTACGACGACATCATCCAGGCGGCCAGCGGCCTGGTCTGGCTCAACCACAAGGTCTCCGGCCGGCCGCACTACGTGCCCACCGTGCTGGCCGACAAGATCTGCGGCATGCAGATCGCGCAGTCGGTGCTCGCCGCGCTGCACTACCGGGAGCACGGCGGCACCGGCCAGCACATCGAGGTCCCGATGGCGGACACCATGCTCGCCTTCAACCTGGTCGAGCACCTGGGCGCGGCCGCCCTGGAGCCCGACGGCGAGTTCGGCTCGGCGCGCTCGCTCAGCCCGGAGCGCCGCGCCCAGCGCACCGCCGACGGCTGGATGTGCATCCTGCCGCACAGCGACCGCGACTGGCGGGAGTTCACCGCCTTCGTCGGCCGCCCCGAGCTGGCCGCCGACCCGCGCTTCGTCACCGGACCCGACCGGGCCCGCAACGCCGACCAGTTCTATCCGCTGCTCGCGGAGCTGACACCGCGGCACACCAGCGCCGAGTGGCAGGAGTTCTGCGACCGGGCGGGCATCGCCGCCGCCCCCGTGCTCGACCTGGAGTCCGCCGCCACCAGCGCCTACGCCCGGGAGGGCGGCCTGCTGTACGAGGCCGAACACCCCACCGAGGGCCCCTACCGGGTGATCGGCCGCCCCGTCCGCTACTCGGCCGACCCGGAGCCTGAGCTGCGGCCCTGCCCGGGCATCGGCCAGCACACCGACGAGGTGCTCCGCGAAGCCGGCTTCGACCCTTCCCTGCTGCACTCCACACACTGACGGAGCGAATCACTCATGTCTCCTTCGGCTTCGACGCTTTCACCGATCGCGTTCCCCGATGTCGCCCTGCCCGAATCGGCCCGTCTCCTGCGCGCCGAGGTCCGCGCCTTCCTCGACGAGGAGCGCGCCCGCGGCACCGTGCTCGGCCGTCCCGACTCCTGGCTGGCCGGCTGGGATCCCGGCTTCAGCCGCCGCCTCGCCGAGCGCGGCTGGGTCGGCATGGCCCTGCCCGCCGAGTACGGCGGAGCGGGCCGCGGCTTCCTGGAGCGCTACGTGGTGATCGAGGAACTGCTCGCCGCGGGCGCCCCGGTCAGCGCCCACTGGGTCTCCGACCGGCAGGCCGGCCCGTCCGTCCTCGGGCACGGCACCGAGGAGCAGCGCCGCTTCTTCCTGCCCCGGATCGCCGCCGGGCAGTGCTTCTTCTCCATCGGCATGAGCGAGAAGAGCAGCGGCTCCGACCTCGCCTCGGTGCGCACCCGCGCCGAACGCACCGCCGACGGCTGGCGGCTGACCGGCACCAAGATGTGGACCGGCGGCGCCCATGTCAACGACTACGCCATCGTGCTGGCGCGCACCGACGACACCGAGGACAAGCACGCCGGCCTCAGCCAGTTCATCGTCGACCTGCGCGCCCCGGGCGTACGGGTCGAGCCGATCAGGCTGATGAGCGGCGAGCACCGCTTCAACGCCTGCCACCTCGAAGGCGTCGACGTCCCCGACGGCATGCTGCTCGGGCGGCGGGGCGACGGCTGGAAGCAGGTCACCGGTGAACTCGCCTTCGAACGCAGCGGCCCGGAACGCTATCTGTCCACCTTCCCCCTGCTGGTCTCGCTGCTCCGCGAACTGGAGAAGCGCTCGACCACGGTCGAACAGCTCACTCAAGTCGGCATCCTGACGGCCCGCCTGCACGGCATCCGCCGGCTGTCCCTCGGCGTGGCCGCCGCACTGGACGCCGGTTCCTCGCCCGACGTTCAGGCCGCCCTGGTCAAGGACCTCGGCACCCGCCTGGAGGGCGCGCTGACCGACACCGTCCGCAGCGTCCTGCCGACCCCGGCCGACCCGCACGCCACCCCCGGCAGCCACTCCGAACTGCTCGCCTTCGCCCTGCTGCACAGTCCCGGCTACACCCTGCGCGGCGGCACCAACGAAATCCTTCGCGGCATCATCACTCGCGGTCTGGAGCAGCACTGATGAACAACACCCACACGATAGACACCAGCGCCCCCGTCATCTCCGCCGACGCCTACGACACCACCGCCTTCTACGCCGATCCGGACGCCATCGCCACCGTCGCCAACACCGCGACCGCCGACGCCGTGGCCCTCCCGTCCCCGGACGCCTCCACCGCCGAACTCCTCGCCGCCGCCCAGGAGGCGGGGCGCCGCGCCGTCCCCGCCCCGTTCGCCGAGACCGCCCTGGTGGCCCGCCCGCTGCTGCGCCGCGCCGGCCTCCCCGTCCCGGAAGGCCCGCTCAGCTACGCCATCGCCCCCGAGCTCACCTGCCATTACGCCCATCCGGCCGCCTCCCCCGTCGGCTCGGCCGGCTGCCTGGGCGACGACGACACCCTGCTGGTCACCGGCACCCTGCGCCGCGTCCCCTGGGCCCGCGCCGCCAGTGCCGTGGTCGTTCTGGCCACCGCCCCCTCCGGCCCCGTCCTGTTCACCCTCACCCCCGACCGGGCCGTCCTCACCCCCGGCGGCAACCTCGCCGGGGAACCCCGCGACGACCTGCACCTCGCCGCCCTTGAGATCCCCGCCTCGCGGGTCCGCCGGATCTCGCCCGAACTGCTCGACGAGGCCCGGCTCCGCGCGGCCCTGGCCCGCTCCGCCCTGATCGCCGGAGCCGCCGAACGCTGCGTCGAGCTGACGGTCGCCCACACCACCGCCCGCACCCAGTTCGGCCGTCCGCTCAGCCGGTTCCAGGCCGTCAAGCAGGAAGAGGCACGGCTGATCGAGGAGGCCGCCCTGGTGGGCGCCGCCGTCCAGGCCGCCGCAGCCCCGCTGGATGCCGGCGGCCCGGCCGCGCACTTCGCCGTCGCCGCCGCCAAGACCCAGGCGTCCGTCTCGGCCGCCGAGATCGCCCGGATCGCCCACCAGCTGCACGGCGCCATCGGCATCACCCTGCTCAGCCCGCTCCACCTCGCCACCACCCGCCTGTGGTCCTGGCGCGACGAGGACGGCGACGAGACCTATTGGGCACACCGCCTGGCCCGGTCTCTCACCGCCACGACCCTGTGGCCCACCCTCACCGCCGCACCCTGACCCCTGGACGGCGCCCGGCGACCCCGGCCCGCGCGAGGACCAGCGGAGCAGTGGGGTGCGGCGAGGCGCGCCCGGGCCGTGGTGGGCGCCGGACGGGCCACCGATGCCCCCGTGGGGGCGCCGTCGGCACTTCTCCGGGCGCGTGGCGGATTTCTGGACTGCCGCCATGGTTTCCGGGGGCTGGGGATGGTTCACGACCGTCGCGTCGATCCTGATCGGCCAGGCCACCGCGCTGACGATGGGCTTCGTCAACAACCGCTCCCAGACCAGGCGGGAAGCGCGGGCCAGGGCGGCGGAGCGGCGCAAGGTGGTCGCGGAGCGCCGTGAGACGTTCGAGCCGGCCCAGCTCGTCGAGGTGAACACGCTGCTGAGGGACGCCATGGCGTCCCTCCACGCCTTCGGCTCGGCCCGGCGGCAGTACAGGTCGCGCCTGCGCGAGGACCCGGCCGCGTCACCGGAGGCCTACCGGCAGCCGATGCGGGACGCGTCCGACGCGGCGGACGCCGCCCTCGACGCCCTGCGGTCGCGGATCGGCTTCATCCTCGCGGACGACGTCCGGGCACTGGCCGACGCCGCGGAGAAGGCACTGACGACGGCCGCGGCGGACATCCTGCGGGACGAGCCGGTCGACTCCGGTGCCCTGGGCGGCCATGCCAATGCGGCGTACGACGCTCTCTCCGCCCGGCTCCGGGACATCTACGCGACCCGGGAGCCGGCCGTGCCGACGGCTTAGCCGGCCGGCACGGCCGGTACGGACCGGCCTACCAGTTCGACTTGTGGTAGTCCTTCAGGAAGCACCCGTACAGGTCCTCCCCCTCCTCGCCGCGCACGACCGGGTCGTAGACCCGTGCCGCGCCGTCGATCAGGTCGAGGGGGGCGTGGAAGCCCTCCTGGGCCAGCCGCAGCTTGTCATAGTGCGGGCGCTCGTCGGTGATCCAACCGGTGTCGACCGAGGTCATGAGGATCTTGTCGGTCTGGAACATCTCCTGGCCGCTGGTCCGGGTCACCATGTTCATCGCGGCCTTGGCGGCGTTGGTGTTCGGGTGCCCCGCGCCCTTGTAGCCGCGGCTGAACACACCCTCCATGGCGGAGACGTTGACGATGTACGCGCGACCGCTGGCCGCCCGCCTGGCCGCCTCGGCCATCGCCGGGCGCAGCGCGCTGATCAGGATGAACGGCGAGGTGTAGTTGCACAGCTGGGTTTCGAGCAGCTCCACCGGGGAGATCTGGTCGATGGTCTGGACCCAGGTGTTGGTCTCGACGACGTCCGGCAGCAGGCCGCCGGCGTCGATGGCGGTGCCGTCGAGGTGCCGTTCGAGGCTGGCGTTGCCCGCGACCAGGGCGAGGTCGGCGACCTTCTGGGCGTCCAGGCCGCTCGCGCCCAGCGGCAGCGCCGCCAGGCCGTCGACCGCGCCGGAGTTGAAGGCGCCGATGACGTGGTGGGCGGGCAGCTCGCCGGCGGGCAGCGGGGCGCCCTCGCCCTCGACCAGTGCGGCGTACGCGCTGGGCAGCCGGCGCACGGTCTGGGTGGCGTTGTTGATCAGGATGTCCAGCGGGCCGGCCTCGGCGACCTGCTCGGCGAGCGCGACGGCCTGGGCCGGGTCGCGCAGGTCGATGCCGACGACCTCCAGGCGGTGCATCCAGTCCGCCGAGTCTTCCATCGCCTTGAAGCGGCGGATGGCGTCCTTGGGGAAGCGGGTGGTGATCGTGGTGTGGGCGCCGTCGCGCAGCAGCCGCAGCGCGATGTACATGCCGATCTTGGCCCGGCCGCCGGTGAGCAGCGCACGCTTGCCCGCGAGGTCGGCGCGGGCGTCGCGCTTGGCGCGGTTCTCGGTCGCGCAGCTCGGGCAGAGCTGGTGGTAGAAGTAGTCGACCTCGACGTACCGCGTCTTGCAGACGTAGCAGGAGCGCGGGCGCTGGAGAATCCCGGCGATCCGGCCGGCCTCGGTGATCGAGGACGGCAGGATGCCCTCGGTCTCGTCGTCGATGCGCTCGGCGGAGCCGGTGGCGGTGGCCTCGGTGACCTGGCGGTCGTTGGCGGTCTTGGCGGCGCGCCGCTCCTGGCGGCGGCGCTGCTTCACTGTGCGGTAGATGCCGGCGGTGGCGCGCCGGACGGCTATCGCGTCGGGGTGGTCGACGGGCAGCCGGTCGAGCTCCTCCAGCACGCTCAGGCAGGCGGCCATGCGCTCCGGGGCTATGCCCGGGACGTCGTCCAGGCCCGAGGCGTCATCCATGCCCGGGGCGTCCGTGATCTCCGGGAGATCGGTGATCGACAGGTGGCCTGCACCGTCGCGGTTCTCTTCAGTGACGGTCATGGCCGCTGTCGTATCCCAGTCCGCTTGTTCGACAAATCTTCCAGGAAACTGTACGTAGCCAAGCGCGGCAACGCCAAACCGCCGGCCGGGGGGCTTGTGGCCGGGCCGTGCGCCGGGCCTTCGCCGACGGCGCCCCCACCCCGGCCGGGCGCCGCCCGCCGTACCGCCGGGGGCGGGCCGGCCGCCTTCGCGAACTGCCGGGATCCGCACCCCCAACCACCGTGCATCACATACGACTTATTGATCTTTCCGGGTTAATTACTGACGTTCTTCAGCACATTTGCCCAATTCCCGCCGAAACGGCAGCCACAATCGTCTCTCAACACCCCTTAGAAAGGTTTAGCCATGTCGCGTATCGCCAAGGCTGCCGTCCTGACCGCCGCCGTGGGCACCGCCGTGACCGGCATCGCCGGCGTCGCCTCCGCCGACTCCGGCGCGCAGGGTGCGGCTGTGGGCTCCCCGGGCGTCGTCTCGGGCAACGTCATCCAGGTCCCGATCCACATCCCGATCAACCTCTGCGGGAACTCGATCGACATCATCGCCCTGCTGAACCCGACCTTCGGCAACACCTGCGTCGCCGACTGACGCGCCCCCCTTTCTGCGCGCGTCTCAGCCGGATCGCGCGCAGCGCCGGGGCCCGGGTCACAGTCAGCCGCCGGACCCGTCCCCCGCGCGTTCGTGGCGCCCATCTCCCTCCTGATGGGCGCCACTGCCGTGTCCGGACCCCGTCGGCACCGCGCCCTCGGCGCTGCCGGCGGCGCCGGGAAGGTCGGGGATCTCCACTATCGGCGGCAGGTCCGGGGTCAGCCGCGAGTGCTCTGACGTCATGGCGGTGCGCCTTCCCTCACGTCGGAAAGACCAGGTGGGAACGGGGGAACGGGGACCCCGGCGGGGTCAGGCGGCGGCGAGCAGTTGCCGGCGCAGCTGGGCGCAGGTGCGGCTGAGGATGCGGGAGATCTGCATCTGGGAGACGCCCAGGCGCGCCCCGATCTGCTTCTGGGTGAGATTGCCGAAGAAGCGCCAGTACAGGACGTACCGCTCGCGCTCGGGCAGCGCGTCCAGGAGGGGGCGCAGCGACTGCCGGTCGACGATCAGCTCCAGCGCCCGGTCGGCCCGGCCCAGGGTGTCGGCGAGGGGGAGGTCGTCGGTGCCGGCGACGGAATGGTCGAGCGAGAGCGTCTGGTGGACGCCGTCCGCGTCGAGCCCGCGCCGCACCTCCTCCTCCGACAGTCCGGTCTCGGCGGCGAGTTCGGCGGGGGTGACCCCGCTGCTCGCGCCCCGCTGTTCGAGCCGGGCGCGGGCGGCGCGGACGGCGGCCCGCAGCTCCTGGTCCCGGCGCGGGATGTGCAAGGACCACACATGGTCGCGGACGTGCCGTTTGAGTTCGCCGCTGATCGTGGGGATGGCGAAGGACTCGAAGGCGAAGCCGAGCCCCGGGTCGTAGCGGTCCACGGCGTGGACGAGGGCCAGCGCGGCCACCTGGCGCAGGTCCGCCGGGCTCTCCCCGCATTTTCGGAAGCGCAGGCTGACGCGTTCGGCCATGGGCAGCCAGGCGGCGATCACGTCGTTCCGGAGCCGGTCGCGCTCCGGGCCTGCGGGGAGGACCGCCAGCCGCCGGAAGGCGTCCTCGGTGCCGGGGGCGTCGGGGCGGCGCCTGCGGGGAGAGAGCTTGGGTTCGGCCATGGTCACACTTGTCCCCTCGCTCGTGCGTCAAGGAGTGCCTGCCGGCCGGGCGCCGTCGGGGGCGCGACCGCCCCAGGGGTCCGCCCGTGGCCGGGCCGGGTTCCGGGGGCCGGGCCGGCCGGTGTCGGCCACGGTCGTCCCAGCATGACCCCGGCCCGCGCCACTCGCGACTCGGAGCTCCCGTCCCGTCACTCAGAGCGAGACCGGCCACGAGACCGGCCGGGGCGCGGCGGGTGGCTGCCTTCCGGCGCACCGCGCCCGGTACGGACCCTGGGCCGGACGGGTGACGGACGGGTGACGGCGCCCCGGTGACGGGCGTCACACTCGCGGCGTCTTGACCGGTGATCCGTGCAATCGATTTCCTGTGGGCGCGAAATCGATTTCACGGATCGACTGCACAGACCGGGGGCAGTGTGGCGAACATCAAGGACGTCGCCCAGCGGGCCGGCGTGTCCGCGGCCACCGTCTCCCGCGTCCTGAACGGCCGCTCCCCCGTCGCCGAGACGCGCGAGCGCGTCCTGGCCGCCGTCGAGGAGCTCGGCTACCGCCCCAACGTCGTCGCCCGTGCCCTGCGCACCGCCCGGACCCGCACCCTCGGGCTCGTCGTCAGCGATCTGCGCAACCCGTTCTTCACCGAACTCGCCGACGCCGTCGAGCAGGAGGCCCGGCGGCTGGGCTACAGCCTGATCATCGGCAACGCGGGCGAGAGCCCCGAGCAGCAGGACGACTACATCCGCACCCTCCTGGACCGCCGTATCGACGGGCTGATGGTCAGCTCCGCCGGCACCGGCTCCCCCATGCTGAGCGAGGCGGTGGACGCCGGTACCCCGCTCGTCCTGCTCGACCGCGCCGTCCCCGGCATCGCCGCGCCCTGTGTCCGGGCCGAGGGCGGCGCCGCGCTCACCGAACTCGCCGCGCACCTGGCCGCGCTGGGCCGGCGCCGGCCCGCCGTGATCGTCGCCCCGGCGGGCACCCCGACCGGCGACGAACGGCTCGCCCGGTTCCGTACGGCCCTGGCGGCGCACGGCATCGCCCTGCCGCCCAGCCGCGTCGGGGCCTCGCCGGACCCGAGCCCCGCCGGGGGCCGGCAGGTGATGCGGCGGTTGCTGGCGACGGCCGAGCCGCCGGACGCCGTGCTCGCCACCGACAACCTGATGGCGCTCGGCGCCCTGGACGAACTCCGGGCGCGCGACCTGCGCGTCCCCGCCGACATGGCGCTCGTGGCCTTCGACGACGTGCCCTGGTTCGCCCACCTCGACCCGCCGCTCACGGCCGTCGCCCAGCCGACGGAGGCGCTCGGCCGGGCGGCCGTGCACACCCTGCTGGAACGGATCGCGGGACGCCCGGCGGGCTCGGTCCTGCTGCCGGCCCGGCTCGTACGCCGCCGCTCCTGCGGCGAGTGACCCACCCACCGCCGGCCGAGAGGGGCGACGCATGACCGGCGTCAACGACGACGCAGGCACAGACGCGGACGCAGACGCGCACGCAGACGCAGTCGACGCACCGGGCCGGGAGCTGCTGCGCGTGGAAGGCGTGGTGAAGACCTTCCCCGGCGTCCGCGCCCTCGACGGCGTGTCCTTGAGCGTGCGCGCGGGCGAGGTGCACGTACTGCTGGGCGAGAACGGCGCGGGCAAGAGCACGCTCATCAAACTCCTCGCCGGAGCCCACCGCCCGGACGCCGGCCGGATCCTGGCCGACGGCGAGGAGGTGACGATCCGCTCCGGGCGGGACGCCGAACGGCTCGGCATCGCCACCATCCACCAGGAGTTCACCCTCGTCCCCGGTCTCTCCGTCGCCGAGAACCTCTTCCTCGGCCGCCAGCCGCGCACCGCCCTCGGCCTGATCGACCGGCGCGCCCTGCGCGAGCGGGCCGCGGCGCTGCTGCGCCGGGTCCGCCTCGACGTGCCGCCCACCACGCCCGTGTCCGGGCTCGGGGTCGCCCAGCGGCAGATGGTGGAGATCGCCAAGGCCCTGAGCCTGGACGCCCGTGTCCTGATCATGGACGAGCCGACGGCGGTGCTCACCGCCGAGGAGACCGCCACGCTCTTCGGCATCGTGCGCGAGCTGCGCGCCGCGGGGACGGGCATCGTCTTCATCACCCACCATCTGGAGGAGATCACCGCCCTCGGCGACCGCGTGACCGTGCTGCGCGACGGCCGCTCGGTGGCCGAGGTGCCCGCGTCGACGCCCGAGGACGAGCTCATCCATCTGATGGTGGGCCGCGACATCACCGACCGCTACCCCCGCGAACGCCCCGGGGAGCCCGGCGCCCCACTGCTGCGCGTCCGGGGGCTGACCAGGCGCGGGGCCTTCGCGGACGTGGGCTTCGAGGTCCGGGCGGGCGAGGTCGTGGGCCTGGCCGGGCTGGTCGGCGCGGGCCGTACGGAGGTGGCGCGGGCGGTCTTCGGCGCGGACCGGTACGACGCCGGAACGGTCGAGGTCGACGGCGGGCGGCTGCCCCCGGGCGACGTCCGGGCGGCGATGCGGGCCGGGGTCGGGCTCGTCCCCGAGGACCGCAAGGGCCAGGGCCTGGTCCTCGGCGCCTCCCTGGACGACAACCTCACCCTGGCCCGGCTGGACCGCGACACCCGCCTGGGCCTGGTCGACCGGCGGGCGCAGCGACGGGCGGCGACCGCCGTCGCCGACCGGCTGAAGGTGCGGCACAGCGGCCTGGACCGCGAGGCCCGCACCCTCTCGGGCGGCAACCAGCAGAAGATCGTCATCGGCAAGTGGCTGCTGGCCGGGGCCCGGCTGCTGATCCTCGACGAGCCGACGCGCGGCATCGACGTCGGCGCGAAGGTCGAGATCTACCGGCTCGTCAACGAGCTGACGGCGGCGGGCCACGCCGTCCTGCTGATCTCCAGCGACCTGCCGGAGGTCCTGGGCATGAGCGACCGCGTACTGGTGATGGCCCAGGGCCGGCTCGTCGGCGAACTCCCGGCCGCGACGGCGACGCAGGACGCGGTCATGGAACTGGCGATCCGGCAGAACAACCACGACGAGCAGAACATCCAGGACAAGAGCTTGGACGAGAGCGCGATGGAGGGCTCCGATGTCGGCTGAGGTGCTTCGGGCGCCCGGGAGCACCCCCGGGCAGTGGTTCACACGGGCGGTGCTCCGCAACGGCCCACTGGGCGGGCTGCTCGCCCTGATCGCGACCATGACCGTCCTCTCCCGGGACTTCCTGAACGGACAGAACCTCCTCAATGTCGGGGTGCAGGCCTCCGTCACGGCGATCCTGGCCTTCGGCCTGACGTTTGTGATCGTGTCGGCGGGCATCGACCTGTCCGTCGGCTCGGTGGCCGCGCTGTCGGCGACCGTCGTCGCCTGGGCCGCCACCGGCCACGGCCTGCCCGTGTGGCTGGCCCTGCCACTCGGCCTCGCGGTCGGCGCGCTCGCGGGCCTGATCTCGGGCGCCCTGGTCGCGTACGGGAAGCTGCCCGCCTTCATCGCCACGCTCGCGATGCTGTCGGTCGCCCGGGGCCTCGCCCTGGTCGTCTCCGGCGGCTCCCCGATCGCCTTCCCGTCCTCGCTCGGCCACCTGGGCGACACGCTGGGCGGCCGGCTGCCGGTGCCCGTCCTGGTGATGGCCGCGGCGGGCCTGCTGACGACGCTGATCCTGACGCGTACCCCCACGGGCCGGGCGATGTTCGCGATCGGCGGCAACGAGGAGGCGGCCCGGCTGTCCGGCATCGCCGTACGCCGCCGCAAACTCGCCGTCTACGCGCTGTCCGGGCTCTTCGCCGCCGTCGCCGGCGTCGTCCTGGCCGCCCGGCTCACCTCGGCCCAGCCGCAGGCGGCCGCGGGGTACGAACTGGACGCGATCGCCGCCGTGGTGATCGGCGGGGCGAGCCTGTCGGGCGGCTCGGGGAAGGCGTCCGGAACGCTCGTCGGCGCGCTGATCCTGGCGGTGCTGCGCAACGGCCTCAACCTGCTGAGCGTGTCGGCGTTCTGGCAGCAGGTGGCCACGGGCGCGGTGATCGCGGTGGCGGTGCTGCTGGACACGCTGCGCCGCAGGAGCGCGCGATGAGGGTCCGGAAGAGCGTCCTCGTCGCGGCCGCGCTCCTCACGGCCACGACCGTGACCGGCTGCGACAGAGGTGGCCGCACGGACCTGGGCCTGGCCCTCTCCACCATGAACAACCCCTTCTTCGTGGGCATCAAGGAGGGCGCGCGGGCCGAGGCGAAGGCACGCGGCCTGAAGATCAACATCACGGACGCCCAGAACGACCCCGTGCAGCAGGTCAATCAGATGGAGACGTTCACCAGCCAGAACGTCAAGGCCGCCGTGCTCAACCCGGTGGACTCGGACGCGGCCGTCCCGGCCGTGGGCGTGGCGAACCGGGCCCGGGTGCCGGTGATCTCCATAGACCGGGGCGTCAACGGCGGCAAGGTCGGCACGACCATCGCCTCCGACAACGTCGAGGGCGGCAGACAGGCGGCGAAGGCTCTGGCCGACGCGCTGGGGGGCCGGGGCAAGGTGGCGTTCCTGGAGGGCCTGCCGGGCACATCGGCGGCCCGGGAACGCGCCAAGGGCTTCGAGGCGGGCATCAAGACCTACCCCGGCATCGAAGTCGTCGCCCGCCAGCCGGCCGACTTCGACCGCACCAAGGGCATGGACGTGATGGCCAACATGCTCCAGGCGCACCGGGACGTCACGGGGGTCTTCGCGGCCAACGACGAGATGGCGCTGGGCGCGGCGAAGGCCCTGGGCGCGGCCGCGGGGAAGAACGTCAGGATCGTGGCCTTCGACGGCACCCCGGACGGCGTCCGGGCCGTGCGCGAGGGGACGCTGACGGCGACGGTGGCCCAGCAGCCCAGGCTGCTGGGCCGACAGGCGGTGAAGTGGGCGGTCAGGGCCGCGCACGGCGAACGGCTGCCGGACCGGGTGAAGGTCCCGGTGGTACTGGTGACCCGCGGAAACGCGGCCGACTTCGAATGACGGCGGACTCCGGATGACGGTGAGGACATGAGCGACAGCCACCCCTACGACTACGAAGTCCTGGTGATCGGCTCGGCCAACGCGGACCTGACCGTCCGCGTGGACCGCCGGCCCGGCCCGGGCGAGACCGTGCTGGGCACCGACCTGGTGGAGTCCGCGGGCGGCAAGGGCGCCAACCAGGCAGCGGCGGCCGCCAGGCTCGGTGCCCGGACAGCGCTGCTCGCCCGGGTCGGTGACGACGCGTTCGGACAATTGCTGCTGGAGGCACAGCACGCGGCGGGCACGGAGCTACGGCACGTGCTGGTGGAGAAGGGCGCCCGAACAGGCACCGCGATGATCGTCGTAGGGCCGGACGGGGACAACACGATCGTGGTCTCCCCCGGCGCCAACGCCCGCCTCTCGCCCGCCGACGTAAGGGCCGCGCGGGAGGCCGTGGCCGCCTCGGCGGTGGTCTCGCTCCAACTGGAGATCGCCCCGGAGACGGTCCGCACAGCGGTGGAGACGGCGACCGAATCCGGAACGCGAGTCGTCCTCAACCCTTCCCCCGCCCCGGAGTCCCTTGATCCCGGACTCCTCGCGGCAGCCGACCCCCTGGTGGTCAACGAACACGAGGCCGGACTCCTCTCGGGCCTGCCCGACGGCACCCCGACGGACCAGGCCCACGCGTTGCGCGACCGAGGCGCCCGTTCAGTGGTGATCACCCTGGGCGCGGAGGGCGCACTGGTCCTGGACACGGGGGCACCCGTCCACGTCCCGGGCATCAAGGTCGAAGCCGTGGACACCACAGGCGCGGGCGACGCCTTCACCGGCGCCCTGGCCCTACGCCTGTCCCGAGGCGCCACCCTGGAGAACGCGGCCCGCTTCGCGGTCAGGGTGGGCGCGGCATCGGTAACGCGCCCGGGGGCACAGCCGTCGTACCCGACGGCGGAGGAGCTGGCGTAGGGAAACGGCGGCACCGGACCGACGGGCTAGGCCCGCCGCCCCTGACGAGGCACCAGGTCGACCGCCCCCGGTCCCTCCGCCTCGCACTCCGCCAGTGCCACGATCTCCGCCGAGGCCCTGCCCACCCCCGCCGCCGAGCCGAGCCGCAGGAAGGCGACGCGGGACGCCGTGAGGTGCCGTCCCGCGCGAGTCGTGCGCCGGAGCATCCGGCACAGCCGGCCGAGGGCCAGGGAGCCCTCGGCGATGAGCAGCAGATCGTCGAGGGCCTCGCCGACGCCCAACGCGTCCGCGAACGCCCCCTCCGCCTCGTCGAAGAGTCCGTCCGCCAGCAGCGTCTCGCCGACTTCGAGCAGCGCCCGCGCGGCCGCCGCGCGCCGGGTGTGGAGCCGGGCGGCCTCGCTCTCGGTGACGCGGCCGCCCACGCCGTCCAGCGCCGGGCCGCGCCACAGGGCGAGGGCCCGCCGGTACAGCTCGGCCGCCGGCTCGGACGCGCCCCGCCCGGCGGCCGAGGCCGCCGCGTCGGCCAGGGCGTCGAAGTCGTCGACGTCGACGCCGATGTGCGCGGTACGCAGCCGGTAGCCCGGTGAAGCGGCGACGATCAGCGGTTCCGTATGCCCGGCGGCCCGGAAGGCCCTGCGCAACGCCCGGACGCACAGGGCGATCTGGGGGCGCGCCGACACGGGCGGGCGTCCGCCCCAGATGGCGTCGGCGAGGGTGCCGACGGGGACCACCCGGCCCCGGGCCAGGGTGAGCAGGGAGAGGACGACGCGCTGTCTTCGGCCGTCGATGGCCACGGGCCGTTCGCCGACACCGGCGGAGACCGGCCCCAGCAGGGCGAGGGCTACGGGGGCGGCCTCGGGTGGGGCGGCCTGTGCCGCCTCGGTGGCCACGGTCGTCGTGCCGGTGACTGTGCCGGTGCTCATCGCTGTACCTGCCCCCGTGTGCGCGGCGTCGCCGCGTGCGTGCTCTGGTCCCCGCGCGGCCGGTGCCGGCGGGCTGTCCGTACGGACCGGTGTGCCGTCACCCGGCCCGGCGCTCGAGCTCGGTGGCGAAGCGCAGCCAGGAGGCGGCGCAGTGCCGGGCGGCCTGGGCGACGGTCTGCCGCCGGTGGGCGGGCACCGCCTCGAGGAGCCGGCGCCAGCGGTCGCCGCCCATGGCGTGGGCGTTGAGCAGGCGCAGCAGGACGCGGCCGCCCTCGGTGAGCCGGAGCGAAGGATCCATGCGGAGCCTCGACAGGGAGGACGAGCCGTCACCCGTCGCGGCGGCGACGACCGGCGTGGCCACGGCTACGGCCACGGCCGACCTGGCGTCTCCCACGGAGGCGGAGGGGGTCGCGTCGGCCGCGTCCCGCCGCTCCGCGTCCCGCAGTTTCTTCGGCACCGGGTCCTGACCGAGCGCCAGTCGCAGCCGGACGTCACGCGCGGTGCCGACGGCGATGCCGGCGTCGTGGGCGATCTCCCTGAGGCTGGCTTCGGGCCGGGCGGCGATGAGCGCTCCGGCGCGGCGCCGGCCGTCCGCCGCGTTGAGCGGGCGGACCCGGCCGTCGCGGCCGGTGCGGGTCGTGGTGGGTGCGGCGGGGTGGCCGGTGCGGCGGCGCAGGGAGGCCACCGTGCTGGCGGCCAGGCCCGCCGCCGATGCGATCAGCCGGTCCGACCAGTGCGGATGGCTCCGGATGATGCGCTCGGCGGCGGCCGACCGGTCCGCCCGGGTGAGGGGAAGGCCACCCGGCCGGGTGTTCGCCCGGACCGCGTGGACGAACGCGTCCTCCTCGCTGCCCTCGAAGAACCGGACCGCGATCCGCTCATCCCCCCGTAGACGAGCGGCTCGCAGCCGGTGCATTCCGTCGACGACCCGCAGGGTGGCGCGGTGGACGACGATGGGCGGCAGGGGACTGTCCAGCCGGGCGATGGCCTGGACGTGCCGGGGGTCCTCCCCCGCCAGCCGCGGTGACGCAGCGGGCAGCAGGGAGGCGAGAGGGAGCACGACGGTGTGCCGCTGTTCCGGCCCCGGAACCGTCACGAAACCCCCTCCAGAAGATCCTCCGGCCGACGGCGGATCAGGCCCGGTGGACGCGGCGCCCCAAGGCCCCGCACCCGCCAACTGGTGACCGACCACCCTCCGAGGCCGTCCAACACCAGTCGATCCGCCGACACCGAGGACGCTAGGCAGCGAGCGCGCTCGCTGTCAACCGCGTTATGCGTCCGGGCACATGACCACGCACGACGGCACATGGCCGTGCACGTCGGCCCGTAAGCTAGATTGACCGCGGGAGGGAGGTGCGATCATGAACGATTCCGAAGCCAGGGCCGCGCGGACGCTGGCCGACAAGCTCAACCACCTCTTCCGGACGGTGGTGCCCGACGGCCGGGAGCCGTACACCACTGAGGAAGTGGCGCGCGCGATCACCGCGGGGGGTGTGTCGATTTCCGGCAGTTACATCTGGCTGTTGCGTAAGGGGCAGCGCAGCAATCCGACGCTGCGGCATGTGGAGGCGCTGGCGAAGTTCTTCGGCGTACCCCCGGCCTATTTCTTCGACGACCAGGTGACGGAGACGGTCAACGCCGACCTGGGCCTCCTGGTGGCGCTGCGCGAACCGCAGGTCCAGCGCGTGGCGCTCCGCGCTGCCGGGCTGTCGGCGGAGAGCCTCCATTCCATCAACGAAGTGATCGAGCGCGTGCGCGAGTTGGAGGGCCTTCCGACGAACCGCGCCACCCCGCCCGAGAAGCAGCCCTGACCGGCCCCGACGCCTCCCGCACGACCGGAAAGAACCACGAGAAGCACCGTGACCGCCACCGCCCGCCCCGACACGAGCGCCGAGACGGTCACCATGCCGCACGGCAAGGCCCTCGACGTCCACCGCCCCGCGCCGGGTGCCGTCCGGCCGCCCGTCGTGCTGCTCTGGCACGGCGTCGGCCCCGACGAGCGGGACGTCATGCGGCCCTTGGCCGAGGCGGTCGCACGCGAGGGACTGCTCGTCCTCGTACCCGACTGGCGTTCCGACGAGCCCGACGGCGGCCGGGCGCAGTTGCTGGCGTCGCTGGAGTTCGCCCGTGCGCGGGCGGCGGAGCTCGGGGGCGATCCGGGGCGTTTTGTACTTGCGGGCTGGTCGGCCGGCGGATCGGCCGCCGTGGGTGTCGCGCTGCGTCCCGACATCGCCGGTGGCCCGCGCCCGGCGGCCGTGGTGAGCATCGCTTCGCGTTATGACCTGCCGAACCGGACGACGGGCACGGTCCCGCTGGCCGACCTGGCCGACCTGACCGATCTCGCGGAGACGTCCGTCGTACCGATCAGCCTCGTGCACGGCACGGCGGACGCCCTCATCCCCGCCGAGCGCTCGCAGGAACTGCGGGACGCCCTGGCCGCGCGCCACTGGCCGGTGCTGCTGGAGGAGCCGGTGACGGACCACGCGGGCGTGATCATGACGGAGTACGACCCGGCGGCGGGGCGCTGCCGGCCGAGCGAGGATCCCGGTGTGCTCACGGCCGGGCGGACGACGGCCCGGACGATCGCCAGGGCCGCCGGAAGGACCGCCGGAAGGGCATAGCCCTCAGACCGCGAGCCGGTCCCCCCGCGAGAGACCCGAGCCCTCCGGGACGGCGGCCGGGTCGCTGCCCAGGTCGACGGCCCGGTTCCGCTCGTCGACGAAGACGACGCTCGGCTGGAAGGTACGGGCCTCGGCGTCGTCCATGGTGCCGTAGGCGATGATGATGACGAGGTCGCCGGGGCTGATCAGCCGGGCCGCCGCGCCGTTGATGCCCAGGACGCCGGAGCCGCGCGGGCCCTCGATGACGTAGGTCGACAGACGGGCGCCGTTGTCGATGTCGACGATGTCGACCTTCTCGCCGGGCAGCAGGTCGGCGGCTTCCATCAGATCGGCGTCGACGGTCACCGAACCCACATAGTGGAGGTCGGCCTGGGTGACGGTGGCGCGATGGATCTTGGACTTCATCATGGTGCGCTGCATGGGCATGCTCGGCTACTCCTGGAACTCGGCTCCCTGCCTACGTTGTTGCAGGTCAAGGGCTGTGCCTTCACTCTACAACGGGCCGCGGACCCGGGCGATGAGCAGGGCGACGTCGTCCTGGTCGTTGCCCTCGCGGAGCTCGGCGAGCAGCAGGTCGCAGGTGGCCTCCAGGTCGAGCCGGTGGCGGTCGAGGAGGTCGACGAGGACCGCGAGGCGGGTGTCGATGTCCTCGTCGCGGGTCTCCACCAGCCCGTCGGTGTAGAGGACGAGCTGGTCGCCGGGGGCGAGCTCCACGCCGACGCTCTCGAAGGGGACGCCGCCCACGCCCAGCGGCGCGCCCGTGGGCAGGTCCAGCAGGACGGGCCGGGATCCCGGCCGCATCAGGACCGGGGGCAGATGGCCGGCGTTGGCGACGCGGCAGCACGCCTCGCGGTGGTCGTAGACGGCGTAGACGCAGGTGGCGATGGTCTGGTCGAGACCACTGGCGGTGCGGTCGAGGTGGTGGAGCACCCGGCCGGGGTCGAGGCCGAGGCCGGAGAGCGTACGGGCGGCGGTGCGCAGCTGGCCCATGGCCGCGGCGGCGTTGATGCCGCTGCCCATGACGTCCCCCACGACGAGGGCGCTCCGGGCGCCTCCCTGCGGGATGACGTCGAACCAGTCGCCGCCGACCTGGACGGCCGCCCCGGCGGGCTGGTAGCGGTAGGCGACCTCCAGGCCGACCAGGTTCTGGGGCCGCTGGGGCAGCAGGTTCCGCTGGAGGGTGAGGACGGTGGCACGTTCGCGCTGGTACCAGCGGGCGTTGTCGATGCAGACGGCCGCGCGGGCGGCGAGCTCGCCCGCGAGGACGACATCGTCCTCGCCGAAGGGCTCGGGGTTGGCGATGCGCTTGAGGTCCAGGACGCCGAGCACCTCGCCCCGGGCGATCAGCGGTACGGCCAGGTAGGAGTGGAGCCCGGCGCGGCCGAGGAGCCCGGCGGACGTGGCGTCGCGGGCGATCCGGCCCAGGTCCTCGGGTGCCACGCGGGCCAGCAGGACGGGCCGGGCGGTGTTCACGCAATGGGCGACCAGCCGGTCGGGGTCGTACTTGGCGATCTCCCCGGGCGGGTCGGCGGCCCGTACGGCGTCGGTCACGGCGCCGCCGCCGGCCGAGGCGACGGCGAGGGCCCGGAAGACGGCGGCCCGTTCGTTCGGCGGGGTGGCGTTGCCGTGGAGGGCGGTGTCGAGGATGTCGACGGCCGCCACGTCGGCCAGGTCGGGGACGACGACCCCGGCCAGTTCCCGGGCGGTCTGGTCGAGGTCGAGGGTGGTGCCGATGAGCACGGACGCGTCGGCGATCAGGGCCAGTCTGCGGCGGGCCGCGGTGGCGGCCCGGTGCCGGTCGGTGATGTCGACGTCCGAGGTGGCCAGCCCCATCGGCCGGCCGGCGGGGTCCTCCAGCCGGTAGCAGGAGACGAGCCGGGCCCGTTCCCCGGCGGCGGTGTCGGCGGTGGGACCGACGGTGAAGTGGTCCACCAGGGGGACGCCGGTCGCGAGGACCCGGCGCATGGCCCGTTCCACCGCGTCGGCCTCGTCGGCGGGCAGGAAGGGCAGCGCCTCGCGCACATGGCGGCCCACATAGGCCCGGGCGGGCAGGCCGTGGATGCGTTCCAGAGCTGGGTTGACCATGACGTACCGCAGCTCGGTGTCGAGGACGGCGAGCCCGATCGGGGACTGGGCCACCAGCCGCAGCGACAGGGCCAGGTCCCGCTCGACGTCCCGGAGGATCTCCTGGTCGGTGGCCATCCCGAGGGCGTAGACCCGGCCGTCCTTGTCCTCCAGCCGCATATTGCGGAATTCCAGCAGCCGGGTGGTGCCGTCCTTGTGCCGGGCGGGGAAGACCCCGGCCCAGCTGCCCCCGCCGCCCATGACCTTGGCGAACAGCCGCAGGACCTCGTCGAGGTTCTCCTCGTCCACCAGGAGCTGGGCGGCGTATTTCCCCAGGGCCTCGGCGGCGGTCCAGCCGAAGAGCTCCTCGGCCTGCGGGCTCCACAGGACGATCCGGCCGTCCTGGTCGAGGACCACCGCGGCGACGCTGAGCACGTCCAGCAGGCTGCCGGGCTCGTAGGGGGTGCCCCTGGCCCGGCCCGGGTCCGGCCGGGACGCGTCGGTCGTACCCATCCGAGGTCCTCCTTCCGCCCGCTCGGGGTGGTGCGGCGGCCTCGCGCCCGGGTGTGCGCCCGGTCCGTCCTCCCGGTCCTCCCTCGCCTCGCCGTCACGCCGCAGCGTCTTCCATGTTCTCTCCGAACCCGCCCACCGCCCACCGCGCGGGCCTGCGGCCGGACGAACGGGGGCGGCCCGGGAGCCGCCGGAGAGCGCCGGGAGGGTTCTCAGCCGAGGGGAACGGTTCCGGGCAGCGGAAGGGTGAACCAGATCGTCTTGCCGCCGCCGGAGGCGTGGTGGCCCCACTCGGTGGCCAGCTGCTCGACGAGCCAGATGCCCCGGCCGTTCTCGCTGTCCGCGCCGGCCTCGCCGCACAGCGGCAGCCGGCCGCCGCCGTCGGTGACCTGCACGACCAGCTGGGCGGGGGTGCGGCTGAGGGCGAGCCGGACCTCTCCGGAGCCCTCGGGAACGTGCACGATGGCGTTCGTGACCAGCTCCGAGAGGAGCAGGACGGCGTCGTCGGCGAGCTCGTGGAGGCCCCACTCGGCCAGCAGGCCCCGGGAGAAGCGGCGGGCGGCCGCCACGGAGCGGGGCGATGAGGGCAGACAGACCGCGCCGGAGGACGGCGGGCCCGGGGGCGTCCGGCGGGCCGTCCGGAGGGCCGGCGGGCTGTGCACACACCAGGGGACTCCGTGGCCCCACTCGCCGAGGACTCCCCGGGGGCGGGTCGTCCACTCGGCGATCGGCTCATGGGCACGCGGGAAGGCGTCGGCCGTATGCGAGGGACTCAAAGTGGCACGTCGGAATGCAGGCATCGGGCTCTGGGACGTTCGAGGGGGGACGCGAAGGTCGCCGGACGACGGGTCGTCCTGTGCCCCGCCACGGCTCGGGGGGAGCGCCGTGCGGGCCGTCTTCGCCAGGGATTCCCCCAACATTCGCCCCGTTTCCGTCATAGGTCTATACCCTTTGGGTCACCGTCTCCCCACGGAGTGCGATATCCGCAGGCCGGGAGGGGTTTCAGGGGCGTAAAGTCGATGTGAGCGAGGCCACGGCCCGCCCGATGCCATGCCATGCCGTCCCCCGGGGCCGCCGGGGCCCGCGGGGCGCGGGTCCCGGCGGGGCGTCCCGTCAGGATCTGGCCGGGCACTCCTTCCACGCGAGGTGGTAGGTGGTGTTGATGCTGCCGTCCGTGGAGTCCATGGTCATGAAGCTGGTGGACTTGCTGGGGTCGGAGGTGCCCGCGTTGACCCGCAGCTCGGTGTTGATGTTGAAGTTCCGCAGCTCGCCGCAGGGCGCCCAGACCAGCGCGGCGATGGGCACGCTGTCGGTGGCCTGCCAGTTGTCGGCGTAGTGCCCCTTGAACGTGTGGCTGCTCGGGGTGGTGACGGGCGAGCCCTGGAAGTAGTACGAGGCCTTCTCGACGCCCGAGGCACCCGGCTCGAGGCTCGCGTAGCCGCGGTAGTCGGCGGCGGCGATCGCGTAGGTGAAGCCCTGGGGGACGTGGACGTTCAGGTTGAGCTGGCAGTTCTTGCGGAAGTCGGTGGGCTTGGAGCCGACGCCGACCTGGGCGAGGTAGTCGCTGTAGGTGACCGTGAAGGCCGTGTTGTCGGGCGAGACCGCGACGGCGGCGGTCCCGGCCGGACAGCCCGAGCCGTTGACCGTGGCGACCTCGATCACGATCTTGTCCGGCGGCGGGTTGGTGATGACGGAGGAGGGGTTGTGCGTGGACAGCGGCGCCGCGAGCAGGGTCGCGATCGCACCCGCGGTGAAAAGACCGGTGGGCATGGCGCTCCAATCGATTGGGCGGCGGGAGTGACGACTGACTCGGGTGACTCAGGTGCCGGACGGCCGGGAGGGCGGGCGGCGGTGCGGGCCGCGACACGACTTACGGTGCGGATCGCGACACGACCCAAACAAGCCATGCACATGACAACCCACGCCCTCTTCCGGGGCCCGTAGGACTGGGAGCGTTGGCATCGTAGGGGGCGGGAAGGGGGTTGACCAGACTCTCCGCCCGCGCCCGGCGGCGACCCCCGCGACACGTCCGCCGGGGTGAATTCCCCGGATCTGGCCGAAAGTTGTCGTCAACCGTGTATCCCCTGGTCACCGGGCGGGAACCGGTTCCGCCCGGTTGTCGCGCGCGGGTCTTTGCGCCAGACTGGACTTTTAGTTAGGGCTAAAGGTGGCATGCTGCACCCAAGGAAAGCCCGGAAGACAGCTGGTGGGGGGACGACATGGCCTGGCGCAGGAGCGGTCACGAAGGCGGACACGGCGCGGCGCCGGCGGGAGCCCGGCTCGCCCGGCAGACGACGGCCTCGCTGGCCGGCCTGCTGGCCGAACGGGACATGACCCGCAAGGACCTGGCCGAGCAGCTCGGCGTCTCCCCCGGCCGGGTCAGTCAGATCCTCTCGGGCGACGAGAACCTCACGCTGCGCTCGCTGGCCGCGGTCGCCGAATCCCTCGACGCCACGATCGAGATCACCTTCCGGGACGCCTCCGGCGCCCAGAAGCACCACCACGACGACGCTCCCGGCCGTCTGGAGACCGCCCCCGCCCCTCCCCTGGCCCGCTCGCGCCAGCGCTGAGCAGCCGTCGCCAAACGATTGCCGAACGGCCTGAGCACGCTCAGAGCTGGGGAACGCCCCGGGTGTCCGCGTCCGGCGTGCCCGGCCCGCCGCCGAGGGCCTCGTCCATGTCCGAGGGGACCAGATAGCGCTCCTTCAGGGCGAGGATCTTCTCCCCGTCGCTGCGCTTGCCGTGCGCGTGCGCGAGCTCCAGCAGATGCCGCAGATACTGCTCGGCTTCCCCGAACGCCCGCTTCACCTGGCGGATCTCGTCGGGCCCGGGCAGCCGGCCCTGGAGCCGGGCGGCCTTCTTGACCTTCGTCTCCACGTTGATCCACTTCTGCGCCGCCACCCGCACCTCCTTGTGCCGCTCGTTGATCTCACGCTTGGCCAGCGCCCGGGCCCGGCTCGTACGGCCCTGGATGTCGACCCGCAGCAGCAGGTGGGACCTGATGTCGTCGGCGTAGTAGTCGAGGTGCCAGCAGTCCCGGAAGCCCTCGGCCATCCGCTCGCACCAGTCGGCCCGGTCCGCCCGCAGGCGTAGCGCCAGTTGGTGGAGCAGCAGGGAGTTGCCGAGCGTCAGAACGGCCATGGCGGGGCCGCCGCCGTTGCGCTCGCCGCCCCTGCCCCGGGGGCTCACCCCCCAGCCGGTGGCGACGCCCACGGCCATCGGGGGCACGCTGGGGGTGAGGGGCAGCAGGACCCCGCCGGCCAGGGCGGCCATGCCGGAGGTCCACAGCACGACGCACAGCGCCAGCGCCGAGGAGCGCGCCGTCCCCAGCAGCCTGCCGTCCTCCCGGAAGCGGAAGACCAGGCACACCCAGGTCACGGGCGCACAGACGGCGGCGGGCAGGACCCACTCGGAGATGATGGACGCCTGGTCCAGTGCCACATCGGCTCCCGGTCGCGAACTCAAGGGGGACGGCCGCGCCTTCGTGACACCCGCGCCGAGAAGCACGGACGGCGGCGCCGGACCGAGCGCTTGTCCCACTCGGCTCGACAGCTTTCACTCGGCGCGCACCGCGACGACCCGATGATGTTCCCACCGCGCCCATTACGGCGTGCGACGATCCGGCCAACCTCTGGGGGCGACCGAATGATTCACGCCATACCTGTCCGGCGGAACAGCTGTCCGGCGGACGCCGCCGGGCCGGGGGGGGCGGGGCCAACGCCCGGCCCGGCGGCGTCCGGTCGGCGGAGGATCAGCCGCGGACCTTGGCCACGACGGCCATGACCAGGGCGGTCAGGGAGGCGCGCAGCTCCTCGTCGACGGGCAGGCCGTCCTCGCCGAGGGCGGTGTGGGCCTTGGCCACGCACAGCTCGTCGCCGACGACGTCGGCGCCGCAGGCGGTCAGCACCTTGCGCAGCTCGGCCTGGGCGAACTTGGCGCCGTAGCCGCTGGGGCTGGCGCCGATGACGGCGGCGGTCTTGCCGTGGAGGGCGCTGGCCTGGTACGGGCGGGAGGCCCAGTCGAGGGCGTTCTTCAGCTGGCCGGGCAGGGAGGAGTTGTACTCGGGGGTGGCGAACAGCAGGGCGTCCGCGGCGAGCATCGCCTCGCGCATCGCCCGCACACCGGCGCCCGGCGCGGCCTCGTCGTCCTCGTTGAAGGGCTCGACGGCGGCGAGACCGTCCCACAGCTCCAGCTTCACCTCGGCGCCCGCCAGTTCGCCGGCCGCGCGCAGGATGGCGGCGTTGACGGAGGCGGTACGGGTGCTTCCGGATATCGCGAGGACGCGGACGGTGTCGGTGGTGGTGGCGGTCATGTAAACAAGTTCTCCTGTTGTGACAAAAATGCCGCCTGGACGACGGCTTGACGTACTGAGGATCTATCAACCAGGGAACGTAGCACCCGCACGGCCGCGTTCCGCCCCGGATGGGACGCGGCCTGCTCCGGAACGGCCGCGACGACCGGGGAGGAATGCGGTGAAGTTCCATGAATGGGACGGTCCGGTGGGTGCGCCATGAGCCGGGAGGTGCTCGTCCGGCAGGCCCCGCGCCCGTATCGCACCCTGGCCTACGGCACCCACCCGGACCAGGTCGTCGATCTGTGGCCCGCGCCCCGGGACGGCGCTCCCCTGGTGCTGATCGTCCACGGCGGCTTCTGGCGGGCCGAGTACGACCGCAGGCACATCCGTCCCATGGCCAACGCCCTGGCCGCGTCGGGGTACGCGGTCGTCGCGGCCGAGTACCGGCGCACGGGGACTCCCGGCGGGGGCTGGCCCGGCACCTTCGACGACATCGCGGCGGTGGCGGACGCGACGGCCGGGCTGGCCGCGCGCCATGGCGCGGACCCGCGCCGGCAGGTCTGGGTCGGTCACTCGGCGGGCGGCCATCTCGCGCTGTGGGCGGCGTCCCGGCACCGATTGCCGGAGGGTTCGCCGTGGCACGCCGCGCGTACGGACGCGGCCGTACTCTGCCTGGCGGGCTGCGCCTCGCCGACCCTGGCGGCGCTGTGGGACCTCGACGAGGGAGCGGCGCGGACGCTGCTCGGAGGGACGCCCGAGGGCGTACCGGAACGTTACGCCGCCGCCGATCCGGGGTGGCTGCTGCCCACGGGGGTACGGGTGACGCTGGTGCACGGTACGGCGGACGAGCAGATTCCGGTGGCGATGAGCCGGACGTTCGCCTCCCGGGCCCGACGGCTGGGGGATCCGGTGGCGCTGGTCGAGCTGCCGGGGGTGGAGCACTTCGCGCTGATCGACCCGCGCTCGGAGGCCTGGCCCGAGGTGCTCGCCGCGCTGGCCGCGCTGGCGGACCCGGCGCGGTAGCGGCGGGGCGGTCCGCGACGCCGGGCCGTGGGGGGCGCCGGTCCCCCAACGGCGGGTTCGCACCCGCCCGTCAGCACGGCCGTCGTTCCTCCAGTGGCGGGTTCTCGGCCAGCCAGTCGAGGTAGTGCGGACTGCGGCGCACGGCGGTGGCGTAGACGCGGTCGGCGCGGGCGGCGATGGCGGGGGCGTGCGCGCTGAGCGCGCCCTGCCGGTGCCACAGCAGCAGGTGCCGGATCCGTAGGGGGGTGCCCGTCAGGGGGCGGGGGACGATGCCGGGGGTGGCGCGGAAGGTGGCCTGGCCCAGGCCTACCGCCTGGCCGTCGGCGATGAGTTCGCGGGCCGCACCGGCCTCGGCGTCGTGCCGGACTCTCGGAGTGAAGCCCGCGCGGGCGCAGGCGGTGGTGAAGGAGTCGAACAGGCCGTTGCCCTGACTGGCCGGAAGGGTCCATTCCGCGTCGGCCAGTTCCGCCAGCCGGAGCTCCGGCCGGGCGGCCAGGGGGTGGACCTGGGGCAGCAGGACGAAGGCCGGTTCGGTGGCGACGATCGCCGAGCGCAGGTCGGGCGGCAGCTCGGAGGACGGCCGGACGTACTCGGCCACGGCGGCCAGGTCCTGCTGGCCGCTGACCACGAGGTCGGCGGCGGTGGCGAGGTTGGGCTCGGTGCGCAGGGTGGGCAGGGCGCCGGGGAAGAGCTCCTGGAGCTCGCGCACCAGGCCCACCGCGAGCGGGCCGGGGGTGGCCACGTACCGCAGGGGGCGGCGGCCCTCGGTGGAGCCGGCGTGCAGCGCGGACTCGCGCTGGATCGCCTCGATCGACGGGAGCACCGAGCGCGCCCTGGCGAGCACGAACTCGCCCAGCGCGGTGGGCGAGGCACCGTGCCGGGACCGGGCGAACAGGGCGCCGCCCAGGACCCGTTCGATCCGCTGGATCTGCGCGGTGAGGGAGGGCTGGGAGACTCCCAGCGCGGCGGCCGCGCGGGTGATGCTGCCGGTGTCGGCTATCGCGCAGACCACCTTGAGGTGGCGCACTTCGAGATCCATAACCCGCATCCTATGGACGAATGCGATTACTTGAAAGTTCTAGCTCTTGTCAGGATGGTGACGCCACACAGCCACCGAACGGGATCCTGGGAGGACACCGATGGCCGACAGGGGCGACGTGCTCATCGCGCGCCGAGTCATGGAGCTGGTCCTGCGTCATCAACGCAAGGGACAGCGGACGGGCGGCTGCGCCCACACCCCCTGCCCGGACTGCCGGGACGCCCATCTCGCCCGCGTCACGCGGTACGTCGAGGCCGGCGAGCCCGTGCGGTTCGTGCTGCCGGCCTTCCCCGGCAAGTCCCCCAACGCCGCCAAGGTGCTGGGGACGCTGCCCGACATGGCGGAGCGGCTGGCGCTGGGCTTCCTCGCCGGGCTGACCGCGCGGATCCGCGCGGTGTACGCGCCGGGGGCCGAGATCCTCATCTGCTCCGACGGCCGGGTCTTCAGCGACGCGGTCGGCATCCCGGACGAGCACATCACCGCCTATCAGCGGGAGACGCGGCGGATCGTCGACGCGCTGCCGGAGCCGAGCGGCATCGGCCTGTTCAACCTGGAGGACGTGCCGGAGTTCGCCGGACTCGGCCACGACCGGATGCGGGAGCTCCTCGCCGAGCGGTACGCCGAGCCCCTGGAGTCGCTGAAGGAGCGGGTGCGGGCGGGTGAGGAGGTCGCGCTCTACCGGGCCATGACGCGCTTCCTCTTCGAGGACGGCAACACCCCCGGCTACACCGGCAGCAGGGCCGCCCTCCAGCGCGACGCCCGGAGCCGCGCGTACACCGTGATGCAGCGCAGCAAGGCGTGGGGCGACCTGCTCGCCGAGCGGTTCCCCGGGGCCGTGCGGCTGTCCATCCATCCGCAGCCCTGCGGCGCGGAGAAGGTCGGCATCCATCTCGTGGACACCCCGGACAGCTGGCTGACGCCCTGGCACAGCGTGGCGCTGGACACCGGCGGCGGCCGGTACGTCCTGGTCAAGCGGAGCGAGGCCGAGGAGCGGGGCGCCGAGCCGGTCCTGGTGGCCGGCCGCCCGAGCCACTACGCGCTCCGCGTGCCCGTCACGGCCGCTGCCTGACCGGGCGCCCCCACCCCCGTATCCACCGAAGGGCCCGTCATGACCAGCAGCACCCTGGACACCACCGACCACCTCTCCGGCCACCCGGTCAGCGCGCTGGAGCCGTTCGGCGTCCGCGTCGACGCCGCCTCGCCCGGCGCCGGGCTCGCCGGCCTGCCCATAGCCGGGCTGCGTGAACTGGCCCGGCGTCACCACCTCGTGCTGCTGCGCGGCTTCACCGGCTTCGCGGACGCCGCGGCGCTCACCGAGTGGAGCGCCCGCTGGGGCGAGATCGGCATGTGGCCCTACGGGGCCGTGCTGGAGCTCGTCGAGCACGACGAGCCCGACGACCACATCTTCGACCACCGCCATGTGCCGCTGCACTGGGACGGCATGTACCGCGAGCAGATCGCCGAGTTCCAGATCTTCCAGTGCGTCTCCGCGCCGGGTGAGGGCGACGGCGGCCGGACCACGTTCTCACAGACCGAGGCCGTGCTCCGCGACGCCGCCCCGGAGCACCGGGAGCTGTGGGAGCGGGTCACCGGCCGCTACCGCCGGGCGGTCTCGGACTACGCGGGCGAGTGCGTCTCGCCGGTCGTCACCACGCGCCCGGGCGGCCGTGCGGTGATCCGCTACAACGAGCCGGTCGCGGCGGGCGAGATCTTCCTCAACCAGCCGGACCTGGAGTTCACCGGCGTGCCCGGGGAGCTGCTGCCCGAGTTCCACCGCACGCTGCGGGCCGCCCTGCACGACCCGCGCCACCTGTACGCGCACGGCTGGCGGGACGGGGACGTGGTCGTCGCCGACAACTACACGCTGCTGCACGGCCGGGAGGCCTTCACCAGCCGCTCGCCGCGCCATCTGCGGCGCGTCCATGTGCTCGGCGCCCCGCCGCTGGAGAACACCGCGCTGGTACGCCGATAGCCGGTACTCCGGCAAGCGCTCAGGCCAGCGGCAGCTCGGCCCAGATGACCTTGCCCTCGGGCGTGTAACGGGTGCCCCAGCGCTCGGCGAGCTGGGCGACGAGGAACAGGCCCCGGCCGCCCTCGTCCTCCGCCGCCGCGTAGCGCAGGTGCGGGGCCGTGCTGCTGGTGTCGGACACCTCGCAGATGAGGACCCGTTCGCGCAGCAGCCTTACCCGGATGGGGCCGGAGGCGTGCCGGATGGCGTTGGTGATCAGCTCGCTGAGGATCAGCTCCGTGGTGAACACCGCCTCCTCCAGCCCCCACTCGCTCAGCTGCCGGGTGACGTCGGACCGGGCGCGGCCCACCACGGCCGGGTCGGAGGGCAGCTCCCACTCCGCCGACCGCCCGGGCTCCAGGATCCGGGTGCGCGCGGCGAGCAGGGCGATGTCGTCGGTCTGCTCGGCGGGCAGCAGCGCCTCCAGGACGGCCTCGCAGGTCTGCTGGGGCGTGCGGTCGGGCCGGGCCAGGGTGTGGGAGAGGATGGTCAGGCCGGTGTCGAAGTCGCGGCGGCGGTCCTCGACGAGGCCGTCGGTGTAGAGCACCAGGCTGCTGCCCTCGGTCAGGGACAGCTCCATGGCCTCGAAGGGCATGCCTCCCACGCCGAGCGGCGGGCCGGCGGGCAGCTCGGGGAAGGTGACCTCGCCGTCCGGGGTGACCACGGCCGGCAGGGGATGGCCCGCGCGGGCCATGCTGCAGATTCCGGAGGTGGGGTCGTAGATGGCGTACAGGCAGGTGGCGCCCGCGATCGCGGCGTCCCCGCCGGTGTCCCCGCCGGCCTCCTCACCGGCCTCCGCCGCCTCCTGGTCGATGCGGGCGACCAGTTCGTCGAGGTGCCCGAGGAGCTCGTCCGGGGGCAGGTCGAGGGCGGAGAAGTTCTGCACGGCCGTACGCAGCCGCCCCATGGTGGCGGCCGCGTGGAGACCGTGGCCGACCACGTCGCCCACGACGAGGGCGACCCGGGCGCCGGGCAGCGGGATGACGTCGAACCAGTCGCCGCCCACCCCGGCCTGGGCGGGCAGGTAGCGGTAGGCGATGTCGAGGGCGCTCTGCTCGGGCACACCGCGCGGCAGCAGGCTGTGCTGGAGGGTGACGGCCATGGCGTGCTCGCGGGTGAAGCGGCGGGCGTTGTCGATGCACACGGCGGCGCGGGCGGCCAGCTCCTCGGCCAGGGACAGGTCCTCCTCCTCGAAGGGCTCGCTCCCCTCGGCGCGCCAGAAGTTGACGATGCCCATCAGCACGCCGCGCGCCTTCAGCGGCACGGTGATCAGCGAGTGGAAGCCGTAGTCCAGGATCTGCTGGGTGCGCATGGGGTCCTGGGTGCGCCAGCCGGTGGAGTCCGCGAGGTGCGGTACGAGCACGGGGTGCCCGCTGACGAAGCCCTGGGCCTGCGGGGTGGGCGACGCGAACCGGTGGAGCTCGCCCGCCCCGTACAGGGGGTGGTCGTCGTGGGCGCCGCTGACCGCGACCCGGCGCAGTTCCGGGGCGCCGGCCGTCGAGGGGCGGGGCTCCTCGCCGTGCAGGACGGGCTCGGCGAGATCGACGGTGGTGTAGTCGGAGAAGCGGGGGGAGGACACCTGGGTGAGCTCCTCGGCGGTGCTCTTGACGTCCAGGGTGGTGCCGACGGCCACGCTCGCGTCGTAGAGCAGCCGCAGCCGTTCGCGGGCGAGCTCGGCCTTGCCGGCGAGCGCGCGCAGCTCGGTGGAGTCACGCAGCGTGGCCACGCTGCCGGGCGGGCCGCCCCCGCGGTCGGTGCGCCGGTTGTTGACGGCCAGCATCCGCTCCCCGACGGGGATCACCTCGTCGGTGGCGACCCGGCGGGAGACCAGCAGTTCCGCCATCCGGGGGTCCAGGCCGAGCTCGTCGACGGGCCGGCCCTCGGTGTCCGGGGGCAGGTCCAGGAGCCGGCGGGCCTCGTCGTTGGCCAGCATGACGCGGCCGTCGCCGCCGACGATGACCACGCCCTCGCGCACGGCGTGCAGCACCGCGTCGTGGTGCTCGTACATCCGCGTCATCTCGGCCGGGCCCAGGCCATGGGTCTGGCGCCGCAGCCGTCTGCTGACCAGCCAGGTGCCACCCGTGGCCAGCAGCAGCGCGATGGCACCGGCGATCAGCACCACGGGCAGCAGCCGGTCGGCGGCACTGCTCACCCGGCTGACCTTCATCCCGGACGCGACCATGCCGACGACCCGGCCGCGGTCGGTCACCGGGACGACGACCTGGAGCTCCTCGCCCAGGGGGCCGTTGACGTCCTCGACGGTGGTGCGGCCCTCCAGCGAGGGCCCGATGGTGCCGACGAACTTCTTCCCGATCAGCCGGGGGTCCGGGTGGGAGTAGCGGATGCCCTGCCGGTTCATCACGACGATGAAGTCGACCCCGCCCTTTCTGCGGGCGTCCTCGGCCAGGGGCTGGAGCACGGCGGACGGGTCGGGGCCGCTCAGCGTGGCCACCATGCCGGGGCCGTGGGCGAACGCCTCGGCGGCGGCGAGCGAGCGGTCGCGCGCCGCCTGGAATCTGTCGCTCCGCGCCTGGAGCAGCAGGGTGACCGCCGCGGCCACGACGAGCAGCACAACGATCAGCACCTGCAGCACGAACATCTGTCCGGCAACGCTACGGGTGCTCGCCGCGGCGAACCAACGGCCCGAGGGCCTCCAGGAGCGGCCCTGGCTTCGGGCCATACCCCATGTCTACCCTGCCGCCTTCCGCCGCGCGAACGGTGCGCGGCCACGCCGGGCGACCACCGGCCACCGCCGGGCGGCCCGGAGGCGGTCCGGCGCGCCCGGGCGCGTGTCGGGACGGGCCGAGCGTCGTTGACCATATCGGGCCCAATCGCCCTCCCGCCCCGTAATCGAGACCAAGGAATCGAGACCAAGGAATCCGTGATGCGCCTGATCCGCACCGCAGTGGCCGCCCTCGGGGGCCTTCTCCTCGCCGTCACGCTGCCCGCCGGCACGGCGTTCGCCGCGAACGGCCAGTTCCTCTGGCTGGGCCCGAAGGCGAAGGCCTACTCCATCCAGAACCCGCCCGACAACAAGTGCTACGACATGGGTCAGGAGGCCCACGCCGCCCACAACGAGACGAAGACGCCGCTCGTCGTCTACGCCAAGAAGAAGTGCAAGGGGGAGGCGACCCGGCTCGCTCCGGGGCAGCAGGCACCGCAGGGCGCCGGCTTCCAGAGCGTGATCTTCAACCCGCGCTGAGCCCGCACCCACCGCTGCGCACCGACCGCTGCGCGCCGCCCGGGCCGGACACCGGCCCGGGCGGCGGCGTGTTTCCGGGGGCCGTGCCGGTCGGGAAACCGCGACGATACGAAACCGCCCCGACCGGCGGGTGCCGGTCGGGGCGGTGTGCCGGGCGGACGGCCGGACGGCGGTGGGCCGTCCGGGTCCGTCCGGTTCCGGGTGGGTCAGGCCAGGGTCGAGATGGCCTGGTTGAAGGTCGCGGACGGGCGCATGACGGCCTCGGCCTTGGCCGCGTCGGGCTGGTAGTAGCCACCGATGTCGGCCGGCTGGCCCTGGACGGCGTTCAGCTCGTCGACGATCTTCTGCTCGTTGGCGGAGAGCGTCTCGGCGAGCGGGGCGAAGGCCTTGGCCAGGTCCGCGTCGGCGGTCTGCGCGGCCAGCTCCTGGGCCCAGTACATGGCCAGGTAGAAGTGGCTGCCGCGGTTGTCGATGCCGCCGACGCGACGGGTCGGGGACTTGTCCTCGTTGAGGAAGGTCGCCGTGGCGCGGTCGAGGGCGTCGGCGAGGACCTGGGCGCGCTGCTCGCCGGTGGTCTTCGCGAAGTGCTCCAGGGACGGGACCAGCGCGAAGAACTCGCCGAGCGAGTCCCAGCGCAGGTAGTTCTCCTTGACCAGCTGCTGGACGTGCTTGGGGGCGGAGCCGCCGGCGCCCGTCTCGAAGAGGCCGCCGCCCGCCATCAGCGGGACGACCGACAGCATCTTGGCGCTGGTGCCCAGCTCCAGGATCGGGAAGAGGTCGGTGAGGTAGTCGCGGAGCACGTTGCCGGTGACGGAGATGGTGTTCTCGCCGCGGCGGATGCGCTCGACGGACAGCTTGGTCGCCTCGACCGGGGACAGGACGCGGATGTCCAGGCCCTCGGTGTCGTGCTCGGGCAGGTACTGCTCGATCTTGGCGATCAGGTTGGCGTCGTGGGCGCGGGTCTCGTCGAGCCAGAAGACGGCCGGGTCGCCGGTGGCGCGGGCACGGGTGACGGCCAGCTTCACCCAGTCCTTGATCGGGGCGTCCTTGGTCTGGCAGGCGCGGAAGATGTCGCCGGCGGAGACGGTCTGCTCCAGAACGACGTTCCCGGCCTGGTCGACCAGGCGGACGGTGCCGGTGACCGGGATCTCGAAGGTCTTGTCGTGGCTGCCGTACTCCTCGGCCTTCTGGGCCATCAGACCGACGTTGGGCACGGTGCCCATCGTGGCCGGGTCGAAGGCGCCGTGGGCGCGGCAGTCGTCGATGACGACCTGGTAGACGCCCGCGTAACTGCTGTCGGGCAGCACGGCGAGGGTGTCGGCCTCCTGGCCGTCCGGGCCCCACATGTGGCCGGAGGTGCGGATCATGGCCGGCATGGAGGCGTCGACGATGACGTCGCTGGGGACGTGGAGGTTGGTGATGCCGCGGTCGGAGTCGACCATCGCCAGGGCCGGGCCCTCGGCGAGCTCGGCCTCGAAGGACGCCTTGATCGCGTCGCCCTCGGGCAGCGCCTCCAGGCCCTTGAAGATGCCGCCGAGGCCGTCGTTCGGGGTGAGGCCGGCCGCGGCCAGGGTGCCACCGTGCGCGGCGAAGGTCTTCGGGAAGAAGGCGCGGACCACGTGACCGAAGACGATCGGGTCGGAGACCTTCATCATCGTGGCCTTGAGGTGGACCGAGAACAGCACGTCCTCGGCCTTGGCGCGGGCCACCTGCGCCATGAGGAACTCGCGCAGCGCGGCGACGCGCATGACGGAGGCGTCGACGACCTCGCCGGCGAGCACCGGTACGGACTCGCGCAGGACGGTGGTGGAGCCGTCGTCACCCGCCAGCTCGATGCGCAGCGCGCCGGCCTCGGCGATGATCGCGGACTTCTCGGTGGAGCGGAAGTCGTCGGCGCCCATGGTGGCGACGTTCGTCTTCGACTCGGAGGTCCAGGCGCCCATGCGGTGCGGGTGGGTCTTGGCGTAGTTCTTCACCGAGGCGGGGGCGCGGCGGTCGGAGTTGCCCTCGCGCAGGACCGGGTTGACGGCGCTGCCCTTGACCTTGTCGTAGCGGGCGCGGATGTCGCGCTCCTCGTCGGTCTTCGGGTCGTCCGGGTAGTCCGGCAGCGCGTAGCCCTGCTCCTGGAGCTCCGCGACCGCGGCCTTCAGCTGCGGGATCGAGGCCGAGATGTTCGGCAGCTTGATGATGTTGGCGCCGGGCGTCTTGGCCAGCTCGCCGAGCTCGGCGAGGGCGTCGGCGACGCGCTGGCCCTCCTCGAGGTACTCGGGGAAGCCGGCGATGATCCGGCCCGCCAGGGAGATGTCACGGGTCTCCACAGTGACGCCGGCCTGCGAGGCATAGGCCTTGACCACGGGCAGGAAGGAATGCGTCGCCAGGGCCGGCGCCTCGTCGGTGTGGGTATAGATGATGGTCGAGTCAGTCACCGGGTGCTCCGCTCCACGTCTATAACATTGCTTGACATCAAGATATCTCGTGCCGGGCGTCTCCTCGACAGGACCCCGCCTCCGGGGCGGGCCGGCACTCCGGCCCGCCCGGCGGGCCGGGCGGGAGCCGGCGGCCCTCGACGCGCTCCCCCACCTGACCGCGGCCGTGGTCCACGGCGACCTCGGTGGTGAGAACGTCCTGTGGGACACCTCCGGCGGACTGCCGCGGCTGAGCGGCGTGGTCGACTGGGACGAGGGCGTCCCCGCGCGGATCGCGGCGCGCGGCACGTTCGCCCTCCAGCAGGCCCTGTACGCACTGCGCGACGGTGACGAGGAGGAGCTGGCGGACGGCCTGACCGGCTACCGCTGAGCCCACGCCGGCCCCTCCTGCGCGGTCCGCTGCTCCCACCGGTGGGGCCCGCTCTCGTACGGGCCCGGTCCGCGAGCCGCACCGCGGCGTCCGCCGGGCGGACGGAGACGCGGCGGCACCCCGGCTCAGTTCCCCGGCTCGGTCCCCGGCAGCCGGACCTCGCCCGTGCCCAGTGCGATCACGGCCCGGGGCCGCATGGGTCCGTCGCCGCGCCGGGAGAGGAGGGCCACCTCCCCGACCACCGCCGACAGGGTGCCGAGCCGGGCGGCGCACTCGGCGGCCAGCTGCCGTGGGTCCTGGGTGCGGCCGAGGGACAGATGCGGGGTGAAGCGGTCGCCGCGTCCGTGACACAGCGGGAATCGCGACTCCAGCGCCCTGTGGAGGCGGGCCCACGGTGCCGGGCCGGCCGCGGCCGGGTCGAGCCATACCGTCGCGTAGTGCCGGTGCCGGAAGTACCGGACGCCCGCCAGTCGCGCCGTGAACGCCGCGCTCTCCGCCGCCCCGGCGGCGAGCAGCGGCACGGCACGCGCGAACTCCTCCTCCGGTACGAAGCCGAACAGCAGGTTCACATGCGGTGGCCACCGCCGTACCTGTGGATCGTGCTCCCAGCGGATGTCCTGGATCGGCGGCCACAGCTCCCGGGGCGGCAGCCAGGCCACCGCCGTCCGGGCCGTCGGCGCCGCCGCGAGCACGGCCGGCGGCTCGGCCCCACCGAAGGCTCCGTCGAAGGCCCGGTTCCCGTTCACACCGCCATGGTGTCCGGGGCCGCGCCCGGAGCGCACGCGATCACCCTGACCGCCGGTGTGCAATTCCGGTCAAGGACCGGTGATCGTCAGGGAGTTGACACAACGGTCAATAGTCACCGCTCTCAACCATACGCAGGACAATCAAGCTTCCCGCACATCCCAGGGCTCCCGGAGCCGAAGCGAATCAATGCGCCAACCACCTACCGGTCGTTGACGCGTGCCATGCGCACATGCGTACGCTTCTCGATATCCCGTTCAAGCTTCGGCGGAACGGCATGCGCGCGACACCGTTGGCGTTCGGCCCACTCCCCACACTCGTGGCCCGGTGAACACGGAGGTCCGGCAGTTTGAAGACACACACGCACTCATGGCCCGCATGGCCCAGGTACACCCCGCAGACCGAGGAACGCCTGCTCGCGGCGCTGCGGTCGGGCCGCTGGACGGTCAGCGGCGCCTATACGGGCGAGCAGTCCTTCGAGGAGTCCTTCGCCCGGGCCTTCGCCGGGTATCTCGGCGCCGCGCACGCGGTCCCCACCTGCAACGGCTCGGCCGCGCTCACCGTCGCCCTGGAGGCGCTGGACGTCGGTCCCGGTGACGAGGTGCTCGTCCCGGGCCTCACCTGGGTGGCCTGCGCCTCCTCCGTCCTGCGCGTCGGCGCGACCCCCGTGCTCGCCGACGTCGACCCGGACACCCTGTGCATGTCCGTCGCGGCGGCCGAGGCCGCGCTCACCCCCAGGACCAAGGTCGTCATGGCGGTGCATCTGTACGGGTCCGCCGTGGACCTCGACGCCATGGGCGCGCTGACCCGCCGGCACGGCCTGGCGCTGCTGGAGGACTGCTCGCACGTGCACGGCGCCACCTGGCGCGGGCGCCGCCTGGGGAGCTTCGGTGACGTGGCGGCGTTCAGCCTCCAGCAGACCAAGCTGCTCACCTCCGGGGAGGGCGGCGTCGCGGTGACCTCCGACCCGGAGATCCACTCCCGTCTCTACCGCAAACGGGCCGACGGCCGCCGGCACCGGACGGGCACCCCGGCCGGCGAGCTGGAGCTGGAGGAGCTGCCGGGCGTGCAGGGCTACAACTACTGCATGAGCGAGTTCAACGCGGCCGTCGCGCTGGACGGGCTCGGCCGGCTCGACGAGGAGAACGATCGACGCAGGGCCTCCATGCGGCGCCTGGAGGAGCTGCTCAAGGACGTCGAGGGCGTGTACCCCCTCGTCCGGCCCGCCGCGCTGACCGCCGAGGCCGCCTACCAGGTCTGCGTCCGGCTGCGTCCGGAGGTGTTCGGCCACGGGGCCAAGCACAAGGTCGCCGCCCTGCTCTCCCAGCAGCTCGGGGCGCACATCGAGCCCGCCGACTCGGCGCTCAACCGCAACGACCTCTACCAGCCGCTCAGTTCCGGCTGGGCCGGGGCCGGCGCCGACCCGCGGCGGGCCCGGGACCTGGACCCGGCGCGGTTCGAGCTGCCCGTCGCCGAGGCCGCGGGGGAGAACGCCGTCGTCCTCCCGCACTGGATGTTCCTCGCCCCGCCGGAGCACATGGAGCTCGTGGCCGCGGCGCTGGGGACGGCCCGGACCCGGCTGGGCGTCGTCTGACGCCTCGCGAGGTCCGCGTTTCCGGCAGCTCCGCCCCACGACGAAAGGGCATGCCATGACCCCCCGTACCGCGCCGGGCGACGCCGCCGTGCGCACGGTGACATCGACGGACGGCGGAACCCTCACCCAGGGCGACGCCGTCGGCTTCCTGCGCGCCCTGCCCGACGCCACCGCCCGTCTGGTGGTCACCTCCCCCTGGTTCACCGGCCCCTTCACGGCCTCCTCCACCGACCCCACCAGCCCCGGCTTCGTCAAATGGCTCGACCCGTTCCTGACGGAGATCGCCCGGGTGCTCCGGCCGGACGGCAGCCTCGTGATGGAGCTGGGCTGCTGCTGGGCGGAGGACGCACCGGTGCGCACCGTGCAGAACTTCTCCGCGATCAACAGCCTGCTCGCCGGCGGCGACTGGCATCTGCTCCAGGAGTTCTACTGGTACAACCCCGGCTTCCTGGACGCCGAGGTGGAGTGGTCCGACCGGCGCCGGGAGCGCTTCGAGGACTGCGTGAGCATGTGGTTCTGGCTGGCCAGGACACCCGATGTACCGGTGGACGTCCAAGGGGTGCGCGGCTTCCAGAACCACCTCACCCGGGCGTACGGCAACTTCCTCGTCCTGGGCGACTCCACGGCCGACGACCACGGACCGGGCCCCGGCCCCGGCGACGTACCCGGCGACCCGTCCGGCGAGCGGGCCCGGGCCCACGCCGAGCGCTTCCCGGTGGCACTGCCCGAGTACTTCATCCGCCTGCTCACCCGGGAGGGCGAGCTGGTGGTCGACCCCTTCGCCGGGACCGGTGCCACGGCCCTGGCCGCCGAGGCCACCGGCCGCGCCTGGGCGTGCAACGACTTCTCGGACGAGGCGACCGGGATCGCCCAGCGGCGCATCGACGCATTACGAAGGTGATGGTGATGGACTCCCAGTTCCCTCCCCCGGCCCCGGCCGACCCCCACGGCCCCCCGCCACCCCTGACCGAACGGCACTTCTCCCTCGGGGACCGGCGCGTCCGGGTGCTGCTCGGGCACGACTGCCTCGACGACGTGGCCCAGGTGCTCACCGCACTGGACGCGGACCGCTTCGTGTTCGTCACCGACGACACCGTCCAGGGCGTGGTCGCCAGCAAGCTCGCGGGGGTCGTCGAGCAGACCGCGCCCGCCCTGCTGCTCTCCCACCCGCCCGGCGAGGCCCACAAGAACCTGGCCACGCTCTCCCGGTTCATCGATCTGGCCCTGGACTTCAAGGTCACCCGCCGCTCCGTCGTCGTGGCCGTCGGGGGCGGCATCCCCGGCAATGTCGCCGGGCTGCTGGCCGGGCTGCTCTTCCGCGGCATCCGGCTCGTCCACGTCCCCACCACCGTCATCGCCGCCTGCGACTCGGTGATCTCCGCGAAGCAGGCCGTCAACACCGCGCACGCCAAGAACACCGTCGGGCTGTACCACCCGCCGGAGCTGATCGTCGTCGACTTCGGCGTGGTGGCCATGGGTTCCCCGCGCGACCTGCGGTCGGGCACCTGCGAGACCGTCAAGAACGCGCTCGCCATCGAGCCCGGCCAGATCCCCACCCTGCGCCGGCTGCTGCGCCCCCGGGCCGACTACACGCCGGCGGACCTGGAGGAGATCTTCGAGCTGAGCCTGGCGGTCAAGGGCCGGCTGCTGCTGGAGGACCCCCACGAGAAATACTCGGGCGTGCTGCTGGAGTACGGCCACACCGTCGGGCACGCCCTGGAGCTCGCCAGCGCCGCCCCCGGCTCGCGGGCCGTGCCCGTCAAACACGGCGAGGCGGTGGCCCTGGGCATGGCCGTCGCGGCCGACGTCGCCCACCGGCTCGGCGCGCTGGGCGCGGACGCCGTGGCCACGCACGAGGAGCTCATCGAGCGCGTCGGGGTGTGCCGCTGTCTGACCGCCGGGCTGGACACGGAGACGGTGATGCACCACATCGGCTTCGACAACAAGCGCGGCTACGAGGCGCACACCTCCTCGGACGTCCCGATGGTGCTGCTGGGCGCGCTGGGCGTCCCGCTCGGCCTCGGGCAGCACTACCTCACCCCGGTCCCCCGCCGGGAGGTCCGGGCCGCCGTCCACGAACTGCTGCGCCGGGGCCGCGAGTGCGGCGGGGACCACGACCCGGGACACGATGCGCATGACTGAGACCGTCACGGCCCGCGCTCCCCTGCGGATCTCCCTGGCGGGCGGCGGCACCGACATCCCCAGCTACTCCGCCCGCCACGGCGGACTGGTGATCGCCTGTGCCATCGACCGCTACGTCGGCGTGACCGTCCACCCCCGCGAGTTCCGGGGCCGGCTGCGCACCGCCACGGACTCCTGCGAGACCGTGGCGGAGGCGGCGCGGCACCCGGACCCCATGCTGCGGGCCTGCCTGACGCGCGCGGGGCTGGTCCGCGACCGCCAGGTCACCGTCTTCGGCGACGTGCCCAGCGGCAGCGGACTGGGCGGCTCGGCGGCCCTGGCCGTCTCCGTGCTGCACGCCGCCGCCCACCGCTGCGCCCCCGGAGCGGACGCGCTCGACGCCGACGCGCTCGCGGAGACGGCGAGCCGGATCGAGATCGAGGACCTGGGCCGGGCCGTCGGCAAACAGGACCACTACATGGCGGCCCACGGCGGCGTCCGGATCCTCCGCTTCGCCCCCTCCGGCCGGGTGGAGACCGAAAGCCTCGACCTCGACCCGGGCGTACGCGCCGAGCTGGAGGAGCGGCTGCTGCTCTTCTACACCGGCATCAGCCGCGACGCCGGGGACGTCCTCTCCGAACAGAACCGCCGCACCCTCCAGGGCCACGGCGACGCGCTGGAGCGCCTCCACGCGATCCGGCGCATCGCCGACGACATGGCCGACTGCCTGCGCAAGGGCGACCTCGACGGCGTCGGCCCCCTTGTCGAGGAGCACTGGCGGCTCAAGTCACGGCTCGGCTCCCGCGTCAGCAGCCCCTGGCTTCAGGAGCTCCACGACCGGGCGCTGGCGGCCGGCGCCGCCGGAGGGAAGCTGCTGGGGTCCGGCGGCGGCGGTTTCCTGCTGCTGGTCTGCGCCCGCGACCGACGGCAGTCGGTACGCCGGGCCATGACCGGCGCGGGCCTGACGGAACTGCGCTTCCGCTTCACCGAACACGGCTCCCGGGCCGTCGCCCTGCCCCTGTGAACCACCGGCCACACGAACGCACACCGAGCGAAGGGCGATCCAGCCGTGCTGGTCACCGTCGTCACCCTCACCAGAAACCGGCCCCGTCTGCTGGCGCGCGCCCTGCGCAGCGTCCAGCGACAGGACCTCGACACCCCCTTCCGGCACCTCGTCGTCATCGACGACTGCCATGAGACCTACGCGTACCTGCGCTCCCACGAGCCGCTGCCCGGCAACGTCCGCTGGCTGCTGGCCGGGCGCGGCCCCGACGACGTCTCGGGGCCGGGACGCTCGGCACGGCTGCGCAACATGGCCGTCCGCGCGAGCCGCGCCCAGTGGATCGGCTTCCTCGACGACGACAACGAATGGGAACCGGACCACCTCGGCAGCCTCCTGGAGTGCGCCGGGCGCACCGGTCACCGCGCCGTCCACTCCCACCTGCGGATGCTCGACGCGGACGGCACCCCCTACCTGGAGCCCCGCGAGCCCTGGGCCCGCGACCCGGCGGAGGGGCGCGCCCAGTGGGCGCGGATGCGCGCCAAGGGCGTCGTCTCCCCCGGCTCCTGTGTACGGCGGGACCGGCTCGACCCGCCGGGCACGGACGACCCGGTCGTCTCCGTCGACACCGGTGAATGGCTGCTGGCCCGCGACCTGCTCCTCGACGTGCCCTTCCGGGACGTCTACGACGCCCACGACGAGGCCGAGTCCATCGGCGAGGACGACAAGCTCGCCATGGACCTGCGCGACCGCGCCGAGCCGGTCTCCTGCACGGGAAAGGCCACCTTGCGCTACTACCTCGGCGGCTACTCCAACAACTTCTCCCTCCCCTTCGACCCGACCTTCTCCTGGCGGGACGCCGGAGACGCCTCCGATCAGAAACGCGAGGCGGTCCGATGAGCTACAGCGTCGAGAACGGAAAGGTGGTCACCCCGGAGGGGTGCGAACTCAACGTCGCCCACCACTGCAACCTCGGCTGCGCCTCGTGCAGCCACCTCTCCCCCGTCTTCACCCGCTCCTTCGTCGCGCCCGAGACGGCGGCCCGCGATCTGGACCTGCTGGCGAAGTCCTTCCGGGCGCGATTCGTGAAGGTGCTCGGCGGTGAGCCGCTGCTGCACCGCGAGCTCGTCCCCATCCTGGGCTCGGTGCGCGCCAGCGGCATCGCGCCGCGCGTCGTCGTGTGCACCAACGGCGTGCTGCTGCCGCGCATGCGCGAGGACTTCTGGGCGGCGGTGGACGAGGTGGAGATCTCCGTCTACCCCGGCAGGGAGATCCCCGAGGAGAAGATGGCCCGGATCCGTGCCCACGCGGCGGACCACGGGGTCACCCTGACCCTCCTCCACTACTCGCACTTCCGCTACTCCTACTCGGAGTCCGGCACCCGCGACGACCACCTGGTGCGGCGGATCTACTCCACGTGCCAGATCGCGCACGTGTGGCGCTGCCACACCGTCTTCGAGGGCCACTTCTTCAAGTGCCCGCAGTCCGTGTTCCTGCCCCGGGTCCTCGAGGGCGGAGCGGACCCGTGGGAGGACGCGCTGGAGATCACGGACGACCCGGGGTTCGCGGACCGGCTGCTGGCCTATCTCCGCTCCCCCGAGCCCCTGGCGGCCTGCCGCAACTGCCTGGGCAGCGCCGGGCGGCTCATGCCGCACGAGCAGCGCACCCGGCGCGACTTCCGGCTGCCGCAGCAACACCCCACCGAGGACCTCACCGACCGGGTGTTCCTGGACCTGCTGGACCGCACCCCCGACGCGGACGACGGCTGCGCCGTGGACAGCGCGGAGGAATGGCGCTCCCGGCTGGGCGAGACCGCCGGCGCGGCGGCCGCGGGCCCGGCGTCCGGCACCACCACCCACCACACCCCCGAGGGGACCTGATGCGAGCTCTGGTGACCGGCGGATCGGGCTTCATCGGCCGCCATGTGGCCCGCCGCTTCCACGAGGAGGGCCATGAGGTCCTCGTCGTCGACACGCGGTGGACGCCCGACGACCCTTTCCCGGGTGCGGCGCTGAGCGTGACCGCGCGGCGGGAGCTGACCGACCTGTTCGCCTCCTGGCGGCCGGACGTGGTCCTCCACCTGGCGGGCGTCGCCGACGCCCGCGCCGTCCTGGCCGACCCGGTGACCGCGATGGACGTCAACGTCACCGGCACCACCGCGGTGCTCGACGCGTCGGCCGCCAGTGGTGTCTCCCGCGTCGTCCTCGCGGGCAGCTGCTGGGTGTACAACGCGATGCGCGTCGAGGCCATCGACGAGGACGAGCCGTTCCTGCCCACGGGCGCGGGCCACTTCTACACCACCTCGATGATCGCCAAGGAGCTGCTGGCCCGCGACTACGCCCGGCTGCACGGCCTCGCGTCCACCGTCCTGCGCTACAGCCCCATCTACGGCCCCGGCATGTGGCCCGGCCTCGTCGTCTCCGCGTTCCTGCGCGCGGCGGCCGAGGGCCGGGAGCTGACCGTCTTCGGCGACGGCTCCGAGCGCCGGGCGTTCCTCCACGTCCACGACCTCGCCGACGCCTTCCACCGGGCCACGGCCCCCGTCGCCGCCAACCAGGTCTACAACCTGGAGGGCCCCGAGATCCTCACCACCGGGGAGCTCGCCGAGCGGGTCTCCGCGCTGTTCGGCGGGGTGCCCATCGTCTACCGCGAGGAGCCCACCCGGCGCGGTGAGCTCGTCTACTCCCAGCGCTTCGTCTCCACCGCCAAGGCCCGCGCCCAGCTCGGCTGGGCGCCCGGGATCACCATCGACGAGGGGCTGCGCATGGAGCTGGAGCACCGCGCGGACCGGAGCGGGCAGGCGGAGGTGAGCGGCCGATGACGCCTGCGCATGTGGTCCCCGTACGGCCGGACTTCTCCGAAGCGGACATCCAGGAGGTGCTCGCCGCCGTGCGCACCTGCCTTACGACCGGGCAGCTCACCCAGGGCGCGCAGGTCGAGGCCTTCGAGGCGGAGATGGCGCGCTACACCGGTGCCCGGCACGCCGTCGCCGTCGCCTCCGGCACGGCCGCCCTGGTCTGCGGGCTGCGGGCGCTGGCCGGCGAGGCCGGCGGCGAGGTGCTGGTACCGGCCAACTCCTTCTACTCGACGGCCGCCGCGCCCCTGCTGGCCGGGCTGCGGGTGCGGCTGACGGACGTGGACGCCGGCACGCTCGCGCCCGGCGTCCGGGAGCTGGAGCAGGCCGTCACCGACGCCACCACGGGCGTCCTGATCGTCCACATGGGCGGCATCGTCACCCCGGACATCGAGGACATCGCCGCCTGGTGCGCCCGGCGCGGACTGTGGCTGTTCGAGGACTGCGCCCACGCCCACGGCAGCCGCCTGGACGAGCGCCACGCCGGGACGTTCGGGGCGGCCGGGGCGTTCTCCTTCTTCGCCACGAAGGTCATCACCTCCGCCGAGGGCGGCATGGTCACCACCGACGACGATGAACTCGCCCGGCTCGTCCGTCTGTACCGCAATCTGGGCAAGCCCGAACCCTGGCGCAGCATCCACACCGTGCTCGGCGAGAACGCGCGGATGAGCGAGTTGCACGCCGCCGTCGGCCGGACCCAGCTGCGCCGCCTCGACGAATTCCTGGCCGTCCGCGACCGGCTCGCCCGGCGCTACACCGCCGGGCTGGCCGGGATGCGCGGCGTCCGCCCGCTGCTGCCCGGGCACTCGCCCGCGAGCTGGTACAAGTACGTCGTCGTGCTGGACCCGGGCGTGGACCGGCGGCGGCTGCGGGAGCGGATGCGGGACGCCGGGGTGCAACTGGGCGGCGAGATCTACGAGATGCCGCTGGACGCCCAGCCGGTGTTCGAGGGCCGGTTCCCGGCCGGGGAATACCCCGTGGCCGCGGACCTGTGCGCCCGCCACATCTGTCTTCCGCTGCACACCCGGATGAGCGAGCACGACACCGACATCGTCCTGCGCGCCCTCGACAAGGCCCTCGCCGACCCGGACGTGACCCTGCCCCCGCGGCACTGACGGAAAGGGAACCCCCGTGCCCGCCCTGTCACCGGAAGAGCTCTACCTCTTCGACACCACCGGATTCCTGGTCGTGCCGGGCGCCTTCGACCCCTCCGAGGTCGCCGGCCTCCGCGCGGAACTCGACCGGCTCCACCCCGTCGACCCCGGATTCGACAACACCAGCCGCTACAACGACCTGCCCCGCACCAGCGAGGCGTTCGCGAAGCTCGGCCGGGACGAACGCATCGTCGGCCGGGTGCGCGAGGTGGTCAACCAGCCGCTGCGCGTGCTGGAGGGCTACGCGCTGCGCCGCGGCCGGGACAGCGTCCTCTACCTCCACGGCGGCAACTCCGAACTCCTCGACCTCGACGGCGGAACCGTGGGCCGCGACCTGTCGATCACCCACACCTACCACGACGGCAAACTGTTCTGCCCCTATGTGAAGGCCCTGGTCTACCTCAGCGACATCCGCTCCCCGGAGGACGGCTCGTTCTGCTACATCCAAGGCTCGCACAAGGCCAACTTCCCGCTGCTGCGCCCCCGCGCCGAGCGCGGGGAGCGCGCCTCGCTGATCGACGAGGGCTTCCCGACGCTCAGCGACGTCTTCGTCGGCGCCGGCGACCTGCTGCTCCTCAACGAGGCGCTGATGCACGGCACCCGCCGCAAGCGCACCCCCGGCGACCGCGTCCTGGCCGCCTTCGGCTACGGGCCGACCTATATGGCCGACTGGAGCGAGTGGGACGGCGAGTCCGGCGACCTGCGCGGCACCGGGTACGTCGACCACGACGTCGAAGAGGACTTCGTCCGCTGACCCCGTACGACCGTGGTGTCCACCGCACCCCGGTGCTCCCCGACACGATTGCAGGTACGCAGAGATGACGCAGGACTCCATCGCCACGGGCCGTACGGCCCGTGGCCCGTGGGACGAGTACCTGGGCACCGCGGGCCCCCTGCTCGAAGCCATGGGCGACCAGGTGCACCGACTGATCGGCGAACTCGACGAGGTACGGCGCGACGGGGCCACGGTCTACCTGGCGGGCAACGGCGGCAGCGCCTCGGCCGCCTCCCACCTCGCGCAGGACCTCCTCAAGGGCACCTCCGCGGAGCAGAACCCGCCGCTGCGCGCGATCGCCCTGACCGACAACCTGTCCATGCTCACCGCCTACGCCAACGACTGCGGATACGAGCGGGTGTTCGTCGAGCCCCTGAGGCTGATGGCGCGCCCCGGCGACCGGCTGCTGGTGATCAGCTGCTCGGGCACCAGCCCCAACGTGGTGGCCGCGGCCCGCTGGGCCAAGGAGGCGGGGCTGCGGGTGATCGCGGTGACCGCGGGCACCGGAGGCATCCTGCGCGACCTGGCGGACACGGAGGTGAACGCCCCGACCAAGGACGTCGGCATGGCCGAGGCCATGCACAGCATGATCTTCCACTTCGTCACCCAGTTCCTGCGTGACAACAGCGGCAACTCCTGCCACTCCCACCAGGACTGAGAGGTCCCGTATGCGTGCAGCAGTGCTCAACGGCCCCCGCGACCTGTCCGTCGAGGCCGTCCCCGACCCGGTGCTCCCCGAGGGGTGGGCCCTGGTCCGCGTCGCCTACAACGCGATCTGCGGCAGCGACGTCTCCCTGTACAACGACGTGTGGCACGGCGCCGCCCTGCCGGCCGTACCGGGCCACGAGTGGAGCGGTACCGTCGCCGAGACCCGTAGCCCCCTGGTGTCCCCGGGGGACGTGGTGGCCGGGGACATCGCGCTGACCTGCGGCCACTGCTCGTGGTGCGGCAGAGGGCAGCCGGTGATGTGCCCGGAACTGCGCGAGTTCGGCTTCACCGACCCGGGCGGCTGCGCCGAGTTCATCGCCGTGCCCGCGCGGAACCTGGTGCGGCTCCCGCCGGACACCGACCTGCTGGCGGCCACGCAGACGGAGCCGCTGGCCGTGGCCCTCCACGCGCTGGACCGGGTGCGGCTGGAGGCCGGGGAGACCGTCGCGGTGCTGGGGTGCGGCGGCATCGGCCTGAACGTGCTCCAGGCGGCACGGGCGTCCGGCGGCCGGGTCGTCCTGGCCGTCGACCCGGTGGAACGGCGTGCCGCCGTGGCCGCGTCCCTCGGCGCGCGGACGGCGCTGTCGAGCGCCGGGGAGGTCGCGCGGTGGATCGAGGACGCGGGGCCCGCCGGGCTGCCGGACGTCGTCCTGGACGCCTGCGGGGAACCGGACGCGATCCGGCTCGCCGCGGAGCTGGTACGGCCCGGCGGCCGGGTCGGCCTGATCGGCTACCGGGTGGGCAAGCGGGTCGAGATGCCGGCCGCGCAGTGGCCGCTGAAGCTGATGTCGACGATCGGGGTGATGGGCCCGGGCCGGTTCATGCGCCGGGCGGCGGACCTGCTCGTGGACGGTGCCGTGCGCACCGACCAGGTCATCACCCACGTCCTGGGGTTGTCGGAGGCCGACAAGGCGTTCCGGCTCGCCGACCAGCCCGGCCCCGATGTGATCCGGGTGGTGGTCCGTGCCGACGGCTGAGCGCGGGGAGGGCGGTACGGGTGGCTGAGCTGCGTACGGACCCGCTGACCGGCATCACGGTGGCGGTCGACGGCCGCCGCCGGTCCCGGCCCCGCGTCCGGGGCGAGGACTGCCCGTTCTGCCCGGGCGGGCTGGAGGCGCCGGAGGACTACCGGGTGCGGCGGTTCCCCAACCGCTGGCCCGCCCTGGACGGGGGCCGGTGCGAGGTGCTGCTCCACTCGCCCGAGCACGGCGCGTCCTGGGCCACGATGGGCCTCCACCAGGCGGCGCTCGCGGTGGAGTTGTGGAGCGAATGCACCGCGGAGCTCGGCGCCCGGCCCGATGTGGCCTACGTGCTGCTCTTCGAGAACCGCGGCGCCGACGCGGGCGCGACCGTGGACCATCCGCACGGGCAGGCGTTCGGCCTGCCCGGTGTGCCGCCCGCCCCCGCGACACAGCTGGAGCGCAGCCGCGCGCTGGACCGCTGCCCGCTGTGCGAGGAGCCCGCGAAGGAGCTGGTGGTGGCGGAGGAGGGCGGCTGGCGGGCATGGGTGCCCGAGGCGCCGCTGTTCCCTTACGCGCTGCGGCTGGCGCCGCGCGCCCATCTGCCGGACCTCCCGGGCGCGGGGGCGGACGGGCGGCGGGAGCTGGCCGCGCTGCTGACGACCGTCCTCGGCAGCGTCGACGCGCTGTTCGGGCGGCCGGCGCCCTATGTGCTGTGGGTGCGTCAGCGGCCCACCGACGGCGGGGACTGGCCGTGGGCGCATCTGTATCTGGAGATCAATGTGGTCTGGCGGGCTCCCGGGACGCCCCGGTACATCGCGGCGGGGGAACTGGGCAGCGGGATGTACTTCACCCCGCTGGAGCCGGAGCGGGCCGCCGAGACGCTGAGGGAGGTGTGATGGCCCGGCGGCGGTGCGCGCCCCGGCCCGGCGGGCGTCCGTCCCCGGGCGCGGGGCGCCCGGGGACGGCGGGGTCAGGCGGCCAGTTCCGCCAGCTGGTCCACGAGGACCGCGATCGGGTCCGGCGGGATCTGCTTGCGGACGGCCACGGCGGCGCGCCGGCCCATCTCCTGCCACTCGCCGCGGGCCTGCCAGGCCCGTTCCAGGGCCTCGTCGAGGCAGGCGGCGGCCGGGGCGGCCGCGACGAAGCCGGTGACCCCGTCCTCCAGGAGCTCGGCGTTGCCCGCCACATCGCTGACGATCGCGGGCCGGCCGCAGAGCATCGCCTCGATGATCACGGTGGGCAGGCCCTCGGCCCGCGAGCACAGGACCAGGCCGTGGTGCTCGCGCCAGATCGCCTCGACGTCCGAGGTGTACCCGGCGAACTGGACGTTGTCCAGGCCGAACCGGTCGCGCAGGGAGCGCAGCACCCAGGCGTGGCTCCCGGCCCCGAACAGGGAGACGGTCAGCGGGCGTTCGCGCCACTTGGGCCGGGCGAGGACGTCGAAGAGCACGTCCTGCCCCTTGCTGACGGGGTCGAGCCGGGCCGGGCAGGCCAGCCGCAGCGGCTCGGCGTCGCCGGGCCAGGGCGGGGCCGCGTCGTAGTCGACCTTGAAGTGGCAGCGGACCACCCGGGCGTTGGGCAGGCGCGTGCCGACCTGGCGTTCGGTGATGTCCCGGTTGGCCTCGGACACGAAGAAGGACGCGCGGGCCGCGCGGTAGGCCACGGCCAGCCGCTGGGCGACGTCGTCCGCCGGCCACTCGAAGTCGGCGGCGGAGTTGGAGTAGGCGACGTACGGGTAGCCGCGCGTCCGGCACTCCTCCATCCAGCCCAGGCCCTCGTAGTTGTCGCCCTGGGAGACGACGACCAGGTCGGGGCGGACCTTGTCCAGGGTGCTCGACCGATATTCGGACCAGGGGAGTTGGTGGACGGGGCGAAGGTCGTAGGGGGGCTGCTCCCAGCGGCGGTGCACGACGCACCCGGCCCGCTCGGCGGCGGCCAGCTCCGCGGGGACCTCGTCCCAGCCCTTGACGCTGGCGTGGACCTCGGCGCCCCGCTCCAGCCAATGGCGCGCGGCCAGTGCCCAGTTCGTCTCACTGGGACCCCATGGCGCGGTTTCGTTCGCCGAGACGAAAAGAATACGGAGTCGTGCTCGATCGGCGGTGCCCATTCTCGCATTGCCTCCATTCCGGCTCCCTGGGGAGCCGAAAAGACCATAACAGCGAAAGCGGGTACGCAGAAGTGCGCACTTTCTTTCTGGACCGGGACGGCACCTTGAATGCGAAGCCGCCCGACGGCCGGTACGTCATGGATCCCGCGGAGCTGGTCCTGCTGCCGGGCGCCGCCGAGGCCGTGCGCGAACTGAACGCCCACGGCCGGCGCGTGGTGCTCGTGACCAACCAGCGGGGCGTGGCCAGACGCCTCATGACCAGCGCGGACCTGGCGGCGGTGCATGCGCGGCTCGCCGCGCTGCTGCGCGGGCACGGGGCGTTCCTGGACGCCGTTTACGTGTGCCCGCACGAGGTGGGTGAATGCGGCTGCCGTAAACCGCTGCCCGGGCTGCTCAGGGCCGCCATGCGGGATTTCCCGGACATCGACCCGGCGGATTCCGTGATGATCGGAGACTCCGAGTCGGACGTGCTGGCGGGCAAGGCGGCCGGCACCGGAACAGTTCTTCTCCAAGGCCCGGGAAAACCGCCGGACAATACCGCGGCGGACCTTGTCACAACGGATTTACGAATGGCCGTAGGTCTGCTGCTCACGTCCTCGAAAGGCGGTTGCGTGTGAAGATCCTGGTGACCGGCGGCGCCGGTTTCATCGGCAGCGTGGTGACGCGCCGGCTCCTCGACGAGGGGCACCGGGTCGTCGTCCTGGACGACCTGTCCACCGGCTTCGCCGACGCCGTCCCGCGCGGCGCCGCACTCGTACGGGGCACGATGGCCGAGGCGGCTCAAGTCCTCACCGGTGAGCGGGGCCCGTTCGACGCGGTGCTGCACCTCGCCGCGCGGGCCCTCATCGACGACTCGGTGCGCCACCCCGAGCGCTTCTGGCGCAACAACACGGTGGAGAGCCTCACCCTGCTGGACGCGGTGCTGCGCGCGGGCGTCGGCCGGCTCGTCTTCTCGTCCACGGCCGCGGTCTACGGCCAGCCGGAGCGGGTGCCGATCGAGGAGAGCGCGCCCACCGTGCCCACCAACCCGTACGGCGCGTCGAAGCTCGCCGTCGACCTGGCGCTGGATGCCTACGCCCGTGCCCACGGTCTCGCCTCCGTGAGCCTTCGCTACTTCAATGTGGCGGGCGCGCTGGGCGAGTCGGGCGAGCGCCACGAGCCGGAGACCCACATCATCCCGCTGGCGCTGGACGCGGCGCTGGACGGACGCGGGGAGTTCGCGGTGTTCGGCGACGACTACCCGACCCACGACGGCACCTGTGTGAGGGACTTCATCCATGTCGCGGACATCGCCGACGCCCACCTGGCCGCACTGCGCGGCGCGGTGCCCGGTGACCACCGCAACTACAACCTCGGCAACGGCAGGGGGTTCTCGGTGCGGGAGGTCCTCGACGCGGTGGGCCGGGTCACCGGTCGTCCCGTCCCCGCCCGGGTGGCGGGCCGGCGCCCGGGGGACCCGGCCGTCCTGGTCGCCTCCGGCGAACGCGTCCGTCGTGAACTGGGCTGGAAGCCGGCGCACCCGGGCCTCGACGGGATGATCGAGGACGCGTGGCGGTTCCGCCGGGCGCGCTCATGACGGCCACGCGCCCGGCGGACAGGTTCCGTTCCCGCTACCGCACGTCCCACAGGAGCCGGGCCAGTTCCCCGATGTCGTCGGTGCCGGAGAGGTCCAAGGGCACTTCCTCCAGGACGTCGAAGTCATGCAGGAAGGTGAACCGGAGCATGTCCTCGGCGAACGTGTCGGTCACCTGCCATTCCGCCCCTTCGAGCAGCGCGGCGAGCAGTCCGCGGTCGGCGCGGAAAGCGTTGAGGTGCAATTGGACGAGGCTGTACCGGGGGTCTCCCGCGTATACGTCCGTGAAATCGATCAGACCGGTCACCGACGCGTTCCCCGCATCGACGAAAAGGTTGGTGCCATGCAGGTCGCCATGTACGAATACGGGTTTCCCGCCGTCGAGCAGGGCGTCGACGGAGGGCAGGAAGTCATCGACCCGGTCCAGCAGTCGCGGGGAGAGATAACCCCATTCCCGGTGGTCCTCGACGGTGGCCGCGCGGCGTTCGGCGAGCAGTTCGGCGAAGACCGGGGAATCCGGTCGCAGGGCACCCGTGCCGCTCAGCGGTACGGAATGCAGCCGGCGCAGCACCTCGCCGAACCGCCGGGCCAGCGCCAGCTGGGTCGGCCGGTCCGCGCGGGCCGTCGCCTCCCGCCACGTAGCGCCGGGGGCCGCGGCCATCACCAGGTACGGCCATGGCCAGGCGTCGCCGCCGGGAAACAGCTCGCCGCGGCCCAACAGCGGGGGTACCGGCAGGCCCTGACCCGCCAGCACCTCATAGGCCTCGGCCTCCGAGGCGTAGTTCTCCGGGCCGCACCAGTGCTCGCCGTAGAGCTTGACGACCACGCCGGTGTCGGCGATCAGTACGGGGTTGGTGCTCTCCCCCGGGACCCGTAAGGCCCCCGGGGCGGGGAGGCCGGCCGCGGCCAGCGCCCGCCGGCCCCAGGGCTCCCAGAATTCCAGGTCGTTCCGGAGTTTCGCGTAGGTTTCGTCCGATGTAATTTCCATCGGCTGGGCGGGGTATTTATTGGGCACAGCATTCTCAGGCACGGCAGGTCCCCGGTTTCTCTGCGTGTGGTGATGCCTATCGAATTCGGTTCAGGATAACATGGCCGGCCTGCCGGGCAACGGTGAAGCCCGGCCATTCGACCCGTCATTGCGAGGTGTGCGCATTGAACGTCGAGGACGCCCCGATCCCGACGAACGCTTCCTCTCTCGCCGTACTCCGCCGGCTCGGCCCGTATTTACGGCCGGTATGGCTCCCCGTCACCGGGGCGGCCGGCGCCACATTCGGAGCCCTGCTGTGCGGGCTCGGCATTCCCCTGGTGGTGCAGCGCGTCATCGACGGCCCGCTCGGCTCCGGCGACTTCGGCCGGCTGCCCTGGCTGATCGCCCTGGTCTCCGTGCTCGGCACGGCGGAGGCCGGCCTGTTGTGGGCCCGCCGCAAGCTCATCGCCCGCCCCACCGCGCTGGTGGAGTCACGGATGCGGGCCGACCTCTTCGCCCATCTGCTGCGGCTGCCCGTCGCCTTCCACGACCGCTGGCAGACCGGCCAGTTGATGTCCCGCGCGGTCAACGACCTGGTGACGCTGCGCAAGTACCTGGCCTTCGCGGCGGTCTTCCTCGTCGTCAACTCCCTGACCCTGGTGGTGGGTCTGGGCATCCTGTTCACCATCGCGCCCGAGCTCGCCCTGGTCGGCCTGATCAGCGCCGCGCCGCTGCTGCTGATCACATACTTCTACGAGACCCACTACAAGAAGGTCGCCCGCCGGGCGCAGGACCAGTCCGGGGACCTCACCACCCTCGTCGAGGAAACGATGCTCGGCACGCGCGTCATCAGGGCGTTCGGGCGGTCCGGCGAGCGCACCCGGCTGTTCGTGGCCCAGGCCCGCCGGCTGCGGTCGACCGAACTGCGCATCGTCCGCATCCTCGGGGGGCTGTCCACCGGCCTCCTCATCCTGCCCGAACTCGGTATCGCCGGTCAGCTCGCGGTGGGCGGCTGGGGCATCGCCGACGGCCGGCTGACCCTGGGTCAGCTCGTCGCCGCGATCACGATCAGCACCTATCTCCGCTGGCCCACCGAGTGCATCGGCTGGGCGCTGTCGGAGACGAGCACGGCCGCCGCGGCCTGCGACCGCTACTGGGAGATCAGGGACTGCCCGCCGACGGTCACCGACCCCGCCCGGCCGGTCTCCCCGGCCGGACCCGCGCGGGGCCGGCTGCGCTTCGAGGACGTCCACTTCCAGTACCCGGGGCAGCCCCACCCGCTGCTGCGCGGCGTCGACCTGGAGGTACGTCCCGGCGAGACGATGGCGCTCGTCGGCGCCACCGGATCCGGCAAGACCACCCTGGCCTCCCTGGTCCCCCGGCTCGCGGACGTCACCGCGGGCCGCGTCACCGTCGACGGCGTGGACGTACGGGACATGCCCCTGGCCGAGCTGCGGGCGATGATGGGCTGCGCCTTCGAGGACGCGCTGCTCTCCTCCGCCTCCGTACGCGAGAACGTCGCCCTCGGCGCCCCCTCCGCCTCCGACGCCGACATCCGCGCGGCGCTGCGGGTGGCCGGCGCCGAGGGCTTCGTCGACGCGCTCCGCCCCCACGGGCCGGGCACCCGCATCGGCGAACGCGGAATGTCGCTGTCCGGCGGGCAGCGCCAACGGCTCGCCCTCGCCCGAGCGGTGCTGCCACGGCCCGCCCTGCTGGTGCTCGACGACCCGCTCTCCGCGCTCGACCTCCACACCGAGGCGGAGGTGGAACGGGCGCTGCGCGAGGTGCTGCGCGACGCCACCGCGCTCGTGGTGGCGCACCGGCCGAACACCGCGCGCATGGCCGACCGGGTGGCCGTGCTGGCCGACGGCCGCGTCCTCGCCGTCGGCACCCATCACGAACTCCTGGACTCCTGCCCCCACTACCGCACCCTGATGGCGACCCCCGGCGAACCCGGAGCGGCGGAGGCGGTACGGGCCGCCCCGCGGCCGGACAGCAAGGCGGTGACCCCGTGAGCGACACCACGTACGCCAAGCCGGACGAGCACGCCGACGAGCACGCTCCGGACCTGCCCGACGGCCTCTCCGCCGAGGACGCCCCCGTCCTCGACAAGGCCACCCAGGCGCGCGTCCACGCCCGTTCGCGGAAGCTGCTCGCCTCCCTGCTGCGTCCCTGGGTGCGCCGGTCCCTGCTGGCGCTGGCCGCCCTGGTGTTCGAGAACCTCGGGCAGCTCGCCGGGCCCCTGCTGATCGCCCGGGCCATCGACGTCGGGGTGCCGGGGGCCGTCGCGGGGCGGCCCGGCGCCCTGGTGTGGTGCGTGGCCGGCTTCACCGGGTGCGCCCTGGTCGCGGCCGGCGCGCGCTACGGCTTCTTCCGGCTGTGCGGCAGCGTCGGCCAGGCCGTCCTGCTGGACCTGCGCACCCGCATCTTCGAGCACGCGCAGCGGCTGCCGGTCGCCTTCCACGACGCCTACACCTCCGGCCGCGTCGTCTCCCGGCTCACCTCGGACGTCGACGCGGTGCGCGACCTGGTGGAGACGAGCCTGGACGGTCTGCTGACCTCGCTGCTGTCGGTGGGCGGCATCGCCGTCCTGCTGCTGTGGCTGGACCTGCCGCTGGCCCTGGTGGTCCTCGGGACGTCCGTCCCCCTCGTCCTGATGACCCGCTGGTTCCGCGAGCGGTCGCGGCAGGCGTACCGCAGGGCCCGCAACACCGTCGCGGAGATCCTCGTGGAGCTGGGCGAGACGCTGGGCGGCGTCAGGGCCGTCCAGGCGTTCCGCGCCGAGTCCCGCGCCGCCGGCCGGATGAACCGGCTCAACGACGACTTCCGCGACGCCCACACCGACGCCCTCCACGTGGTGGCCCGGTACACGGCGGGCGTCCGGCTGGTGGGCAACGTCTGTCTGGCGCTGGTGCTCGCGATCGGAAGCTGGCGGGTGGCCGACGACACCCTCCAGCTCGGCGTCCTGACCGCCTTCGTGCTCTACCTCCGCAAGTTCTACGACCCGCTGGACGAGCTCGCGACGTTCACCAACAAGTACGCCGCGGCCGCCGCGGCCCTGGAGAAGATCTCCGGTTTCCTGGCCGTACGGTCGTCCGTGCCCGAACCGGCCGCCCCGGACCGCCTGGACGCCGACCGCCCGGGCCGCGGCCGGCTCCGGCTCCGGGCCGTGGAGTTCGGCTACTCCCCCACGGGCCGGCTCGTCCTCCCGCGCCTGGACCTGACCGTGCCCGCCGGGCAGACCGTGGCCCTCGTCGGGGAGACGGGCGCCGGGAAGTCCACCCTGGCCAAGCTCCTCGCCCGGTTCTACGACCCGACGGCCGGTGCGGTGCTGCTGGACGGGGTGGACCTGCGGGACCTCGCCGAGGCGGATCTGCGCCGCGAGGTGACCCTCCTGACCCAGGAGAACTTCCTGTTCAGCGGCACGGTCGCGGAGAACGTCGCACTGGCCCGGCCCGGTGCGAGCGACGCCGACATCCGCGCGGCGGCGGCCGCGGTCGGCGCCCACGCCTTCATCGAGGCCCTGCCCGACGGCTACGACACGGACGTCAGCAAGCGCGGCAGCCGTCTGTCGGCGGGCCAGCGCCAGATGGTGGCCCTCACCCGCGCCTTCCTGGCCGACCCCACCGTGCTGCTGCTGGACGAGGCCACGTCCAGCCTGGACATCCCCACCGAACGCGCCGTGCAGGCCGCCATGGCCAAGGTGCTCGCCGACCGCACGGCCCTGATCATCGCCCACCGGCTGTCGACGGTCCTGGCCGCCGACCGCGTCCTCGTCATGGACGCCGGGCGGATCGTGGAGGACGGGCCGCCCGCGCGGCTCATCGAGGCCTCGGGGCCGTTCAGCCGGACGTACCGCACCTGGATCGCGGCGGTCGGCGAGGAGACCACGGACGGACGGTGATTCCGGGTGACGCCGCCCCACGCCACCGGAAGACCTGGAAGGCCCGGCATGCCGACGCTCCACCTCGTGACCGGCGCCCCGGGCGCCGGGAAGTCCACGCTGATCGCACACCTGGCGGCGTACCCGTTCGTCGCCGTCGACTTCGACGAACTGATCGACCCTGTCGGCGAATTGCTGGGCGTGGACGTCAGGTCCTCGGCGGCGAGCCGGGTGTGGCCCGGCTACAACAAGCTGTGGGTGGAGATCGTCACCCTGCTGCTGCGGGGCGGCGGGCCCGTGCTGGTCATGTGCCCGCTGGCGCCGGACGAATGGCGGCGCGCGGCGTCGGCCGCCTCGGCGGCCCTGCCGGAGGCCGTCTGGGCGCGGCTCGACTGCGCCGACGCCGACCGGCGTGCGCGGCTCGCCGCGCGTGGCTGGGACGACGGCCGGATCGAGGACGCGGTCGAGGACGCCGCCGAACTCCGCCGCGTCGTCGGCCGGGAGTTCACCACCAGCGGCCGCCCGGCCGCCGGGACCGCCGCGGCTCTGGCCGAGTGGGTCGGCGGCTAGGCGCGGAGCTCCTCGATCGCTTTCAGGGCCTGACCCGCCCCGTCCTCGGTCGCCATGTGTCGCGCAGCCGTAGCGGCCGCCTGCGCGTACGACTCCTGCTTCACGACCCGGTCGAGCGCGTCGGCGAGCCGTTCGGCGGTGAGGGACGGGAAGGGGATCGGGTCGGTGGCGGCGCCGAGGGCGGCGAGGCGTCCCGCCCAGAACGGCTGGTCCCCGGTGACCGGCACGGTGACCGCGGGAACCCCGGCGCGCAACGCGGCCGCCGAGGTGCCCGCCCCGGCGTGGTGGACCACGGCGGCCAGCCGTGGGAACAGCGCGGCGTGCGGTACGTCCCCGATGGTCAGGACGTCGTCGCCGTCGGCCGCGAGCCCGGCGCTGCCGGACTGGAGGATGCCGCGCAGCCCGGCGCGGCGCAAGGCGCGCACGGCGATCCCGCTCAGCCGTTCCCCTTCCCCGCCCGCCATGCTCCCGAAGCCGATGAGGACGGGCCGGGGTCCGGCGCCGAGGAAGTCCTCCAGCTCGGCGGGGAGCCGTTCGGCCGGGTCGTGGTGGGGCCACCAGGTCCCGACGACCCGCATGCCGGGGCGCCAGTCGGCGGGGCGCGGCACCAGCGCCGTGCTGTAGCCGTTCAGCACGGGCCAGTCGGCTTGTTCCTGCCGGCGGCGCATCGCGGAGGGGGCGAGCGGCGGCAGTCGGAGACGGGCGCGCAGGTCCGCGACCGCCTGCTCGTAGAGACGGTCGACCATGCGGAGGGCGAAGCGCCCCATCGCGCGGTTGCCGAGGCGGCCCAGTGAGCGGGTGCCGGTGACGGCGGGCGGGAAGTCGCCGGTCGGCGCGGTGGGCTGGAGGTACGCGCCGAGGCTCGGGATGCCCGTGGCCTCGGTGAGGTGCCAGCCGAGCGGTGCCGTGGTGGCCGACAGCAGAAGCAGTTCCGTGTCGTCGTCCACCGCGTCGGCGAAACCCTGGCCCAGTTCGGTGACGAACGCGGCGGCCGTGCGCATCAGCTCGCGTTTGCCCGTGCCGGCGCCGCGCCCCCGGGTGTCGGCGGGGAGGCTGCGGAATTCCAGCCCGGCGTCGCGTACGAGGTGTGCGTAGGCGTCCGTGGCGGCGATCGCGACGTCGTGCCCCGCCAGGCGCAGCTCGGCGCCCAGGCCGGTGTAGGGCGCGACGTCGCCGCGCGATCCGGCCGCGGCGATCAGGATCCTCATCGGTGCTCCTCGGATACGGAATCGGTGCGGCCGCCGGCGTGGCGGGCCGCGTTGGCGTGGACCGCCCTGGACACATAGGCGGCCAGCCCCGGGCGCTGCTGTGACGGCGGTACGACCAGGGCGAAGGCGCGGGGCTCGGCGACGAAGTCGTCCGCGATGCGCCGGTGCATGTCGGCGGGGCAGGAGGTGAACCAGCGCGAGATGTGCAGACGGTGCTCCTCGGCGAGGTCCATGGCCCGCTCGCCGTCGCTCGGCTCCCCCTCGTCGAAGGCCGCGAGCAGCTCCGCGCGCCAGGCGGCGGCCTCGCCCATGAGCCGCCGCCAGTCCTCCTTGGTGTGCGCCGCCGCGCGCGCCATCGCCTCGCGCCGGCCGTCCGAGTGCGCCCACTTCAGCTCCGCCTGGGTGGCGTAGCTCAGGTCGAAGGTGATGTCGCCGAAGACCTCGAAGCGCTCCTCGGGGGTCAGGGACACCCCGGTCTGCTGGACCTCGATGGCCCGTTCCGCCACCTCGGCCAGCCGCTGCAGCCTGGCGATCTCCTCGCTCAGCCGCCGCTGCCGGGCCCTCAGCTGCTCCAGGGCGTTGGCCTGCGGGTCCGCGAGGATCGCGGCGATCTCGTCGAGGGAGAAGCCGAGCTCGCGGTAGAACAGGATCTGCTGGAGCCGGGCGAGGTCGGCGTCGCCGTAGAGCCGGTATCCGGCGTTGCTGCGCTCGCTGGGCGAGAGCAGCCCCGCCTTGTCGTAGTGGTGCAACGTCCGCACCGTCACCCCGGCGAAAGCCGCGACCTGTCCCACGGAGAAGCTCATCCACCTGCCCTTTCGTCGGCCTACAGCCTCAGGCCTGACGTAGGGGGAGGGTCAAATCGCCGCTTGACGGACTCCGTCAAGCGGGTGTTGAACGGGGTGCCCCAGAGTCCCTGTTACCGCGGGAAACACTCGCGGAACCGCAGGGAATGAGGTTCCTCATGCGTCGCTTCACCCCCCGCCTGTTGGCCGCGGCCGGCGTGGCCGCGATCGGGCTCGGCACACTCGCCACCGGCACCGCCTCGGCCTCCTCCACCTCCTCGGCCGCCCTCTTCGCGGCCCGGAGCACCCATGTCAAGTTCCACAACGGGACCGGCTGCCAGCTGAACCGGCAGAGCTACGGCCTCGACCACGGCATCTGGAGCCAGGGACTGGAGCCGAATGCCACCGTGTACAACAAGGGGGACGACTACTGGCAGTCGGAGAGCAACGGGTTCATGACCGGCACCGAGGGTTCCATCACCTACAGGACGTCCAACTGCGAGGAGGGCTGGCGGAACGACCGGACCATCCGCATGCACTGGAACAACCCCTACGTCGGCAGCAACGGGCGCGACACGGACGGCACGGACAGCGCCTTCCGTTCCGTCTTCGAGGGCGGCGGCGGTGACAACGCCCTGCTCCTGTGGGGCGAGTACAAGAACCCCTGACCCTCACGCGAGGCCGGCCAGCAGCGTCCGGGTCTGTTCGGCGTCGGCCGTGGCCCCGCGTCGTTCGAAGAGGTCGAGGGCGGCCTCCAGGCAGGCCCGCGCCCTCGCTCCCTGTCGCAGATGACACAGGCCGCGCCCGAGTGCCCTGAGCAGGGCGCCCTCGAGCATGCCGCTGGTCCGCCGGGCCAGCGGCATGAACTCCTCGGCGGTTCGCGCCGCGAGGGCGTGGTGCCCCGCTTCCGCGTGGACCTCGGCCATCAGGGTGCCCGTGGCCGCCTCGAAGGCGGTCACACCCAGGGCGCGGAACATCTCCAGCGCGGCCCGGGCCCGGTCCAGCGCGGCGTTCCCGTCGCCGCACAGGCGCAGGACCCGGGCCAGGTAGTACAGCCCGATGGCCTTCGACACCGACTCCCGGCCGCCGACCAGCTCCGCGCCCCGCTCGGCGGCGGCCCGGGCCTCGGCGAGCCTGCCCTGGCGGGCGTAGTTGAAGGCCAGTTCGCCCAGTGCGGTGCCTTCCGCGATCTCCGCACCGAGCTCGCGGAAGAGCCGCACCGAGGCCTCGCCGTGGCCGACCGCCTCGGCGAAGTGGCCGTGGACGCGGGCGTTCGCGCACAGTGTGAGGTGCGCCGACGCCCGCAGCCGCGCGGAGCCGCCGGCGCACAGCTCCAGGGCGCGGGCGAGCTCGGGCTCGGCCTCGGCGTAGGAGTTCGCGTGCCACAGGGCGTTGCCCCGGACGTACCGGGCCAGGGCCTCGACATCCGGGCTGCCGCGGCGCGCGGCGGCACCGGCGACCCGCTCGGCCCGTTCGGCCACGGCGGACAGGTGGGTGATCCCCGACAGCACGGTGTTCAGCTTGTCCATGAGGTCGGCCGCCTGGGTCAGCGACAGGCCGTCGTCCTCGCAGGCGCGGTCGACCAGCGCGCGCTGCACGGGGATCTCCTCCCGCATCCAGTCGGTGGCGTCCTGGGCGGTGCCGAACGCGAGGCCCGGCGAGGTCATCGGCACGTCGATGAGGGAACGTTCCTCGGGTTCCACCGAGTGCGCGACGGCGTCGGCGTTGCGGGCGGTGGCCACGCAGAAGTCCAGGAGTCCCGCGAAGGCCCGGGTCGTCTCCCCGGGGGTGTCCTCGCGGGCGCTCCTGGCCCGCGCGAACGTACGGACCAGGTCGTGGAAGTGGTACCGGCCCGGCCTACGGGACTCCAGGAGGCTCAGGTCGACGAGCGATTCGAGGAGTTCCTCGGTGTCCTCCGGGTCGTGGGCGTCCCGGCCCAGCAGCGCCGCCGCGCACGACGGCCCGGAGTCCGGTACGTCCAGCAGGGCCAGGAGCCGGAAGGCCCGTGACTGTTCGCCGGTGAGCTTGGAGTACGACAGGTCGAACGCGGCCTCCACCGCCGCGTCCCCGCTGCGCAGCTCGGCCAGACGGTTCCGTTCGTCCGTGAGCAGACGGACCATGTCCGCCAGTGACCGGCCGGGCTCCGCGGCCAGGCGGGACGCGGCGATCCGCAGGGCCAGGGGCAGCGCCCCGCAGGCGTCCGCCAGCTCCGCCGCCGCCTGCGGCTCGGCGTCGACGCGGCGGTCGCCGATGATCCGCCGCAGCAGCGCCAGCGCCTCCTCGGGCGGCATCACGTCGAGCCGCATGTGCCGCGCGCCCTCCAGCCCGGTGAGCCAGGCGCGGCTGGTCACCAGCACGGCGCAGCCCGCCGCGCCCGGGATCAGCGGGCGCACCTGGTCGCCCGAGGCCGCGTTGTCGAGCAGCAGGAGCACCCGCCGTTCCGACAGTGACGAGCGGAAGAGCGCGACGCGTTCGGCCATGCCGTCCGGGACGTCGCTCGCTTCGGTTCCCAGCTCCCGCAGGAACGTGCCGAGCACGGAGTTCGGGTCGGCCGGGTCGTGGTCGGCGCCGCGCAGGTCCACGTACAGCTGCCCGTCCGGGTAGGTGTCGCCGAGCCCGCGGGCGGTGTGCACGGCGAGGGTGGTCTTGCCGACGCCGGCCATGCCGTTGATCGCGGAGACCACGACGGCCGGCGCGTCGCCGTTCAGCATTCCGGTGAGCGTCTCCACCTGCTCCCGGCGTCCGGTGAAGTCGTCGATGTCGCGCGGCAGTGCGGCCGGGCGCGGCCCCGCGGCCCGGATGCCGTGTGCCGGTCCGGGGAGCCTGAGGGAGGGGTCCGAGCGCAGGATCCGCCGGTGCAGCTCCCGCAACGCCCCGTCGGGCCGGGCCGTGCCGAGGTACCGCCGGGTGTCCTCGAAGACCCCCAGCGCCTCGGCCTGACGGCCCGACCGGTACAGCGCCAGCATCTGCACCCCGCGCAGCCGCTGGCTCGCGGGGTACTCCACCACCAGGGCGCCGGCCTCCGCGGCCAGCCCGGGGCGGTCCCCGAGCTCGGCGTCGAGCTCCAGCCGGGCCTCCAGCAGCGCCTGCCGGACGCCGCGCAGCCGGGTGCGCGCCGCCCTGGCGGCCGGCCCGTGGAGGCCCGCCAGCGGCTCGGCGGCCCACAGGGCGAGGGCCTCGTCGAGGACCTCGCGGGCGCGGTCCGCCCCGTCGGCGGACCGCGCCTCCTCGGCCGTGGCCAGGGCGCCCTGGAACGACCAGGTGTCCACGGCGTGTTCGGCGACCCGCAGCGCGTAGCCGTCGCCGACCGTCTCCAGCACCGCCGCGCCGGTCCCGTCGAGGGCCCGGCGCAGCCGCCAGATGTGGGTCCGGATCGCGTGCTCCGGTCTGGCGGGACGGTCGCCCTCGTCCCACACGCCGTCGACGAGCAGCGGCATCGCCACCGTCCGTCCGGCGGCGCCGAGCAGGACCGCGAGCACTTCCCGCTGCTGCGGTCTGCCCAGGTCCAGCTCGGCGTCACCGCTCCAGCCCCGCACCGGGCCGAGGAGGGAGAACCGGAGCTCCCGCGTCACCGGCTCGACCAGACCGGAACGATGTAGGGGGCCTCGCTGAAGACCTTCACCGTGCCGTCGGTGAACACACCGAGCTTCAGCTCCGGACTGTCCTCGCTGGGCCGGTACCGCTTGGTATCGCTGGTCCAGCACACACGGTTGTTCTGACCGTAGACCACGAAGTTGCCGTCGGACTGCATCATGGCGCGGTCCCCGCAACCCGCCGTGTCGGCGTGCCAGGTCGGCGTGCGGTGCGCCCAGTTGTCGTTGGTGGTGTAGGTGACGAGGTTGCCGTCGTCCTGCATCACCAGCTGGACGTAGTCGTTCTTGAGGCCCGAACCCTTGGTGAGGGTCTCGTTGTTCCAGATGAAGCCCCGGACGTCGTTCCGGTCGGCCGAAGCCGTTCCGCCGGTCGCCATCACTCCGGCGGCGGCGACCACCGTGGTCGCGGCGACGGCGGCGAGACGGCGGGAGAGTCTTCTGCGCATGGCTGGTCCTTCGGTCGTGGGGTGAGCGATCACCCCACGACTCTCGCGGCGGCCGATGCACAATCGATTGATGAGCGCTAAATGACCCCTTGCGCCTCTTTGGGACCGCCGGGCTCGTTTTCCCGCCAACCGTCGCCGAGTCCGACTCTCTCGACGATCTTCGGGGAAAGATCTTTTCCATGCCCGAACCCCGTACCGACGACCTGCCCTTATCCGCCCCCTCCGCCCCCGGTGAGCCCTCCGCCTCGTCCGGGCCGCCGCCCTACCGGTGGCGTTGGGCGGCCCTGGGGGTGATCCTCGCCGGCGAGGCGATGGACATGCTCGATTCGCTGGTGGCCACCATCGCGGCGCCGTCTATCCGGGCCGAGCTGGGCGGTGGGGCCAGTCTCACCCAGTGGCTGACAGCCGCCTACGCGCTCGCCATGGCCGTCGGGCTGATCACGGGCGGGCGGCTGGGGGACGTTCTGGGGCGCCGGCGGACGTTCCTGATCGGCACGGCCGGATTCACCGGCGCCTCGCTGCTGTGCGCGGCGGCCGTGTCGCCGGGGGTCCTGGTCGCGTCGCGGGGGCTCCAGGGGCTGTTCGGGGCGGTGCTGATCCCGCAGGGGCTCGGCCTCATCAAGGAGATGTTCCACGGCCGGGAGCTCGGCAGGGCGATGGGGATGTACGGGCCGGTGATGGGGCTGTCCTATGTGGGCGGTCCGATTCTGGCCGGCTGGCTGGTGGACGCCGACTGGTTCGGGGCCGGCTGGCGCATGGTGTTCCTGGTCAACCTGCCGCTCGGGGCGCTCGCGTTCCTCGGCGGGTGGCGGTTCCTGCCCTCGTCGGGACCCACGGCCACGACCAGGCTGGACCTGGTGGGTGCCGTGCTGGCCTCGGTCGCCGCGCTGGCGGTCGTCTTCCCGCTGGTGCAGGGGCGCGAACTGGGGTGGCCGGTGTGGGCCTTCGTGTCGATGGCGGCCGGAGCGGCGCTGTTCGGGGCCTTCGGCCGGCACGAGAGACGTGTGTCACGCGGTGGCGGCGACCCGCTGGTGGTTCCGGGGCTATTCCGCAAGAGGGCCTTCTCGGGCGGTCTGGTGACCGGTGCGGCGCTGTTCGCCGCGGTGGCGGGGTTCTCGCTGGTACTCAGCCTCTATTTCCAGTCAGGGCTGGGGGCTTCACCGCTGAAGGCGGGGCTGGCCGTGCTGCCCTGGTCCGCCGGTACGGTCATCGGCTTCGTGGTGGTGCAGGTGCTGGACAGTGCGGGGGCGCTGAGCCGGTTGGGGCGCCCGCTGGTGCAGACCGGCGTCGTGGTGATGGCGGCCGGCGTCGGCGCGTTCGCGTGTGCGCTGCGCTGGGCGGGCCCACAGGTCACGGTGTGGCAGGGAGCACCGGCACTGGTGGTCGTCGGGCTGGGGATGGGGCTGGTGATGGGCCCGTTCTTCCAGGCGGTGCTGGCCGCCGTGGAGCCGCACGAGACGGGTTCGGCCGCCGGGACGCTGACCGCGGTGCAGCAGTTCGGCAGCGCGCTGGGCAGCGCGGTGCTGGGCACGGTCTTCTTCTCCGTGCTCGCCGGCCGGGTCACGGCCGCGACCGAGGGCGATGCCTCCGGAACGGCGGCCCGCCTGGGCTACTCCCGCGCCATGGAGATCACTCTGGGCGCGGAGGCCGGGCTGCTCACGGTCACGCTCCTGGCGTCCTTCCTCCTCCCTGCCAAACCGGGCGGAACCACATCGACCAGAACTGACCGGACCTGACCGGAAATGACGTTGGTGATTGACACCTGGAAGAGAACCGTCCAGTCTCATCAGCCGAACAACCAGCCATAGCCTGACTATTGGCCGTAAGTCCCGTAAAAGAGCCGGATTATGGGCGATTTACCCGGGGTCAGGAAAGGTCACCAAGGGTTCGACAGAAGTCGGGAAACCCGGACCTCATCGGCCTGCCCCGAGGAGTCACCACCGAGACAGGAAGGCGCTTCATGCTGCCCACGATGCCGCACCACGAACGTGAACGTTTCCTCGCCGAGCCGCGCATCGGCGTGCTGGGCGTCACCGACCCCCGGGGCGAACGCGCCCCGCTGCTGGTGCCGATCTGGTACCACTACGAGCCCGGAGGGGACGTCGTCGTCCAGACCGGCCGGGAGATGGTCAAGACCCGGCTCCTGCGCGCGGCGGGCCGCTTCAGCCTCTGCGCCCAGGACGACAACCGCCCGTACCGGTACGTGAGCGTCGAAGGGCCCATCGTCTCGGTCACCGACCCGGCCGACCCCGAGCTGCGCGAGGCCATGGCCCACCGCTATCTGGACCCCGAGGAAGCGCGCGCCTACCTCAAGGCGACAGCGCATCAGCTCAAGGAAGACGTCACCTTCCGCATGCGCCCCCAGCACTGGCGCACCGCGAACTTCGCCGCCTTCGCAGCCGACTTCGCCGAGCAGGGCAAGAGCGACTCCGCCGGCTGAACCACCCACCCACCGGACCCACCACGGCGGATGACATGACACCCACACCCCCCGAACACGAACGAACAGGTCTTCATGACAGACATCGATGTTTCCGTCCGGCCGTCCTCCATCGGCCTCCCCGGGACAGCCGGTACGAGCGGCCCACACGATTACCCGCGTGACCGAAGTCTTCCCGAGCTGTTCGAGGAACAGGCGGCGGCCCGGCCACAGGCCCTCGCCGCCCGGCACGGGGACCGCACGCTGACCTACGGACAGCTCAGTGCCCGTTCCGACGCGCTGGCCGCCCACCTCCTCGGCCGGGGGGTCGAGCCCGGCACCCCGGTGGGCGTGTGCGGCAGCCGTTCCCTGGAGGCGCTGGTCGCGCTGCTGGGCATCCTCAAGGCGGGCTGCGCCTACGTCCCGCTCGACGAGGACCTGCCGCCGGCCCGGCTGCGGGCCATGGCCGAGGACGCCGGGCTGCGCGCCGCCGTCGTACTGCCGGGCAGCGCGATACCGGTGCGCGGACTGCCCGTCCGCGTGGAGCTGGACACCGTCGATCTCGACGCCCGGCCCGTTCCCACCCCCGCCACCGCCGCCACCGACTGCGCCTACGTGGTGTTCACCTCCGGCTCGTCCGGCCGCCCCAAGCCGGTGGCGATACCCCACCGCGGCGTGGCCCGTCTCGTCCTCTCCGACGGCGAGTTGCCCGCGCCCGGCCCCGGCGACGGCGTACTGCACGCCTACGGCCTGTCCTCCGACGCCTCCACCATCGAGATCTGGGGCGCGCTGCTGACCGGCGCCTGCCTGGTCCTGGCGGACCGCGAGGAACTGCTCTCGCCCACCGCGCTGGAGGAACTGTTCCGCGCCCGGGGCGTGACCGTCGCCTACCTGACGACCAGCGTCTTCCACCTCGTCGCCCGCACCCGCCCCCAGGCCCTCGCGCCGCTGCGCTTCGCCTCCGCCGGCGGCGAGGCGATGGACCCCCGCCTGGCGAACGAGGTACTGGCCGCCTGCCCCGGCACCACCGTGGTCAACTTCTACGGCCCGACGGAGAACTCCGTCGTCTCCACCGCGCATGTGGTGCGCGAGCTGCCCGCCGACGCCACACACGTCCCCATAGGACGCCCCTTCGGCGCCACCGTCTGCCACGTCCTGCGCGCCGACGGCTCGGCCGCGGCGCCGGGCGAGGAGGGCGAGCTGTACGTCGGCGGCGACGGCCTGGCCCTGGGCTACCTCGGCGATCCCCGGCTGACCGCCGAGCGGTTCGTCAGCCTGCCCGCCGTCCAGCCGGGCGGACCGCTGTACCGGACCGGCGACCTGGTCGTCCGGCGCGCCGACGGGCTGCTGGAGTACCGGGGACGGCTGGACCGTCAGGTGAAGCTGCGCGGTGTGCGCGTCGAACTGGACGAGATCGAGGCCCGGCTGCGGGCCCACCCCGAGGTCGGCGAGGCCGTCGTCCAGCTCGAGTCCGGCGCCCTGACCGCCTACGTCACCGCTGCCGTGCCCGGCGGCCCGCTGGACCTGTCCGGCATCCGCGCCTACTGCGCCGAGTGGCTGCCGCCTCAGACCGTCCCGGTGCTGGTGGCCATGGACCACCTGCCGGTGACCAGCGGCGGCAAGATCGATCGCGCCCGGCTGAAGGCCCTCGCGCCCCGGCCCGCGGAGCCCGGGGAGGCGGACCCGTCGAAGGTCGAGGGAGTGCTCGACGCCCTCGCCGAGGTGTGGCAGCAGGTGCTCCGGGTGCGCCCCACCCCCCAGGACGACTTCTTCCGGCTCGGCGGCGACTCGCTGCTCGCCTCCGAGACCGTCACCCGCACCCTCGCGGTGCTGGGCCTCGACGCCGCGCTGGGCTCCACCCTGATCAGGGCCCTGCTGGCGGCGCCCACCCTGGAGGGCTTCAGCACGGCCGTCCGCGAACTGCGTGGCGGCGGCTCCGCGCGGAACGACGGACCGGCGATCGACTTCGAGCGCGAGAGCGAGCTCGGCTTCGAGCTCCCGCCCGTCCAGGGCCCGGCCCCGCGCCCCGAGGACCCCCGGAACGTCCTGCTCACCGGCGCCTCCGGCTTCGTCGGCGCGTTCCTGCTCGACCGGCTGCTGCGCATGACGTCCGCGCGCGTCCACTGCCCCGTACGGGCGTCCGGCGTCGCGCACGCCACCCGGCGGGTGCGCAACACCCTCGCCCGCTACGGGCTGAGCCTGGACGAGGCCGCCTGGCAGCGAGTGGAGTGCTTCCCCGCCGACCTGACCGAACCCGACCTCGGCCTCTCCCCCGACCACGCCGCCGAGCTGTCCGGCGGCCTGGACCTCATCGTGCACAACGCGGCCCGGGTCAACTTCCTCTACCCGTACGAGGAGTTACGGTCGGCCAACGTCGAGGGCACCCGGCGGGTCGTCCAGCTGGCGGCGCCCCGCCGCGTACCCGTCCACTTCATCTCCACCGTCGCCGTCGTCGCGGGATTCGGCACGGCCGGCGTGGACAAGGTCGACGAGGACACGCCGCTGGCGCACGCCGACGGGCTCACCATGGGCTACGCGGAGAGCAAGTGGGTCGCCGAGGAGGTGCTGCGACGCGCGGCGGAAGCGGGCCTGCCGGTGGCGATCCACCGGCCGTACGAGGTGACGGGCGACCGGGCGACCGGCGCGTGCAACACCGAGACGGCCATCTGCTCCCTCTTCAAGACGATCGCCGAGACGGGGCTGGCCCCCGACATCGAGCTGCCGATGGACTTCGTCCCCGTCGACCACCTCGCCGAGGCCGTGGTCCACATCGCCACCCGCCGCCCGGCCGGCTGGCGCGTCCACCACCTCACCAACCCGCGCCCGGCCATGCTGTCGGACGTCCTGGACCGGATGCGCACGGCGGGCTTCGCGATCCGCACGATGCCCTACAACCAGTGGGTGGGCGAACTGGTGCGCCACGTCGCCCGGAACCCCACCAGCGCCACGGCACCGTTCGTCTCCCTGTGCGTGGACCGCAGCCGCAACGCCGACATATCGGTCAAGGAGATGTACCTCAAGGGCGTCTTCCCGGTCCTGGGCCGCCGCAACGCCGAGGAGGCGCTGGACGGCAGCGGGCTGCACTGCCCGCCCGTCGACACCGCGCTGCTGGACCGGTACCTGGAGTTCTTCTTCTCGTCCGGCTACATCCCGCGCCCCGCCCCCGGGCACCCGTCGCTTCCCGGAACTCCCGCATCGGAGCACACAGCATGAGCGGCCACGAGGAACTCACCGGCCTCATCCAGGTCCCGGAGGTCGAGCCGGGCACCGCCGGCCCGCCGTGCGGCTACGCCCGGCTGCGCGCCGAAGCGCCGGTGGTCAAGGCCGAGCTGCCCAACGGCGAGACGGGCTGGCTGCTCAGCCGGTACGAGGACGTACGGGCCGCCTTCGCCGACCCCCGTCTCGTCCGGCCGCTGCTCTCCGCCTGGCCGCCCCGCGAGGGCCCCGACGCCCCGCCCCCGGCCCTGCCGACGTTCCTGGAGATGACCGGCGCGCACCACGAGCGGGTGCGGCGCACCGTGCTGCCGCTGTTCGGCAGGCGCCGCCTGGAAGTCATGGAGCCCAGGATCCGGGCCATGGCCGGGGAACTGATCGACGCCATGGTGGAGTCCGCCGACGGCGGCACGGCCGACCTGGTCGCCGCCTACGTCGAACCGCTGCCGCTGCGCGTCCTGTGCGAGACCACCGGGCTGCCCCACGAGGACCGCGACATCTACCTGCCGCACACCCTCACCCTGCTCAGCGCCGCCGGGCTGTCGATGGACGAGGTGCTGGCGGCCCTGTACGCGCTCCAGGACTATGCCGACGACCTCATCTCCCGCAAGGAGAAGGAGGACGAGGGCGAGGACTACATCCACCTCCTGCTGGCGGAGAGCCGCCGCCCGGACAGCGGACTGACGCGGGACGACGTGGTCAGCTTCGTCGTCACCATGCTGATGGCCGGCTACAAGACCAACATCCAGCACACCGGCAACGCGCTGTACACCCTGCTCACCCACCCCGAGCAATTGCGCGAGCTGCGCGAGTCGCCGCAGCGGATGAGCACCGCGGTGGAAGAGCTGCTGCGCTACGTCCCGCTGATGAACGCCATCAACATCCTGGTCGCCCAGGAGGACTTCACCCTGCACGGGCAGCACATCCGGGCCGGCGACGCGGTCATCCCGGTGCCCGCCTCCGCCAACCGCGACCCCGCCGCGTTCACCGACCCCGACCGCCTGGACCTGACCCGCACCCCCAACGCGCACGTCGCCTTCGGGCACGGGCCGCACGCCTGCACCGGCGGACACCTGACCAGGCTGCAACTGGCCACCGCCATCGAGGTGCTGCTGGAGCGGCTGCCCGGTATCGAGCTCGCCGTGCCGGCGGAGTCGATCACCTGGGACGAGTCCACCCCCCTGCGGGCCCCCGCCCGGCTTCCGGTGCGCTGGTGACGCACCACCCCCTCGACGACGTGACGACCGGACGAGAAAGGCCCGAAACCGTGACCGCACCGAACGCGGAGCTCCCGCAGACGGAGCTCCCGCACTACCCCTTCAGCACCCAGGGCGACCGCCTCGCCCCCGAGCTCGGCGAGTTGCGGGGCCGCTGCCCCGTGGCCAGGGTGAGCACCAACTCCGGTGAGGAGGCCTGGCTGGTCACCGGCTACGAGCTGGCCCAGAACGTGCTGCGCGACCGGAAGTTCGCCCGGTCCGTGCTGGGCGACCCCGAGGGTCCCACCCAGGACGCCCCGATCCTGGCACCGGAACTGCTGGACGCCATGAACCACCTCCAGCAGGCCGGGCTGCGGGATGAGGTCCTCCAGGCGCTCGGCCGCAACCAGCCCGAGCTCCCCGCCGACTGGGTCGCCGGGATCACCCGTGAGGGCCTGGACGCCATGGTCCGGCAGGGCGGCCCCGGCGATCTCCAGCGCCACTTCGCGGAGTGGGTCGCCGCCCAGTGCATGTGCCGCTTCCTCGGCCTGCCCTTCGAGGACCACGAATGGCTCGCGGAACGGGCCGACCTCGACCTGACCATGGTGACCCCCACCAACGAGGAGCTCGCCCGCAACTGGGAAGAGATCCGCGTCTATATGAGCGACTACATGGCCTCCCGCGAAGCCGGCCGGCCACGCGGACTCGCCGACCGCCTCGCCGACCTCAACGAGGAGCGCAAGGGGCTGACCGACAAGCAGCTGTCGAACATCGTCTCCGTCCTGTTCGTCAGCGGCTACGAGGACTTCGCCAGCTTCCTGGGCGTCGCGGCGCTCAACCTCCTCCAGCGCCCCGAGGCGATGGACTCCGTGCGCGCCCGGCCGGAGACCATGCCCCAGCTGGTGGAGGAGCTGCTGCGCTACAGCGTCGTCCTGGGCAACGCCATCCCCCGTTTCGTCACCGAGGACGCCAAGCTCGGCACCGCGGACGTACGGCAGGGCGATCTCATCCTGCTCTCGCTGGACGCGACCAACCACGACCCGGCCGCCTTCGCCGACCCCGGCACCTTCGACCCCGGCCGCTCCCCCAACCCCCACCTCCGCTTCGGCTACGGCCGCCACCACTGCCCCGGCGCCCACCTGGTCCGCCGGCAGTCCGAGACCGCGTTCCGCGTCCTGCTCGACCGCCTGCCGGACATCCGTCTGGCGGTACCGGTGGACGAGGTGCCCTGGCACCCCAACCGGATGGCGATCATGCCGGCGGGACTTCCGGTCACCTGGTAGCGAAGGTTCACACCTCGGGAGCTCCCACCTCGGGAGCTCCCGTCTCCTTCAGCTCTCCGTCGGCCAGCCGCAACCACCGGTCGACGCGGATCTCCCACAGGAAGCGTTCATCGTGGCTGACGACCACGAAAGCCCCCTGGTAGGAGTTGAGCGCACTCTCCAGCTGGGCCGCGCTGACCAGGTCGAGGTTGTTCGTCGGCTCGTCCAGGAGCAGCAGGTGGGGGGCCGGTTCCGCGCACAGGACGCAGGCCAGGGTGGCGCGCAGCCGCTCGCCGCCGGAGAGCACCCCGACGGGCAGATGGGCGCGGGCGCCCCGGAAGTGGAAGCGGGCGAGCAGGTTCATCCGCTCGGCCTCGGAGCGCTCCGGGGCGTACTCGGCGAAGTTCTCGGCGACCGTACGGTCCGGGTCCAGCAGGTCGAGGCGCTGCGAGAGATAGGCGACGCGCCCGTCGGCCCGCTTGATCGCGCCGCTCTCCGGGGTCAGGCCGCCGTCGAGCAGCCGCAGCAGGGTGCTCTTCCCCGCGCCGTTGGGGCCGGTCAGCGCGATGCGTTCCGGGCCCCGGACGGTCAGGTCGATGCCGTGCCCGGCGAAGACGTCCTTGCCGCCGAGCCGGACGCGGAGTTGTTCGCCGAGGAACAGATTGCGTCCGGCGGGCACGTTGGTGTCGGGGAGGTCCAGCGTGATGCGCTGTTCCTCGCGCAGTGCGCGCCCGGCCTCGTCCAGCCGGGCCTTGGCCTCGCCGACCCGGCCGGCGTGCATCTGGCCGGCTCGTCCGGCGGCTTCCTGCGCGCCGCGCTTCATATTGCCGGCGAAGATGCGGGGCAGGCCCGCGTTCTTCAGGTTGCGGGCGGCGTTGCTCTGCCGGCGTTCGGCGCGTTCGCGGGCCTGCTGCATCTCCCGCTTCTCCCGCTTCAGCTCCTGTTCGGCGTTGCGGACGTTCTTCTCGGCGACCTCCTGCTCGGCGCGGACGGCCTCCTCGTACTCGGTGAAGTTGCCGCCGTGGAAGCGGATTTCACCGCGCGGGTCGAGTTCGGCGATGCGTTCCATGCGGTCGAGCAGGGCGCGGTCGTGGCTGACCAGGAGCAGGCAGCCGGTGAAGTTCGCCAGCACGTCGTAGAGCTTGTGCCGGGCGTCGAGGTCGAGGTTGTTGGTGGGCTCGTCGAGCAGCAGCACGTCGGGCCGCTTCAGCAGTTGGGCGGCGAGTCCGAGGGAAACCACCTGGCCGCCGCTGAGGGTGCTCAGTGTGCGGTCCAGGGCGACATCGGTCAGGCCGAGGCGGTCCAGCTGGGCGCGGGTGCGTTCCTCGATGTCCCAGTCGTCGCCGATGGTGGTGAAATGCTTCTCGTCGGCGTCCCCGGACTCCACGGCGTCGATGGCCTGGACGATCGCGGCGACGCCCAGCACCTCGGCGACGGTGAGCTCGCCGGTCAGGGGCAGGCTCTGCGGCAGATAGCCGAGGGTGCCGGACACCGAGACCGACCCGTCGCGGGCTCGCAGTTCACCGGCGATGAGCTTGAGCAGGGTGCTCTTGCCGGAGCCGTTGGGCGCGACGAGGCCGGTGCGGCCGGAGCCGAGGGTGAAGGACAGGTCCTGGAAGACGGGAGTGTCGTCGGGCCAGGCAAAGGACAGGTTCGAGCAGACGACGGAAACGCCGGACATGAAGGTGACCTCGTGGAGGGGAGGGAGGCAGGAACGACACTCCTGCCTCGGCGACAGCGGACAAGGGAAGACGGGACGCCGACGAAGCCACTGTCGGCGGTGCTTCCGCGCACCGGCCGGTGGCCTGTCGGGGCCGGGTGATCACCCGGAGATGTCGTCGTCCGCCACCATGTCCGAACTCTCCTCAACACATGACCCAACGCAAGATCAGAATCCGTGCCAGTGTAGCAACTTAGGCAAGGCTCACGGCGGGCATTTTTCGCAGGTGTGCGATGTCCCGGTCCGGGGCGGCCTCCAGGTGCTCGATGCCGCCCGTCGTCATGAGGATCACCACCCCGCCCTGGACCCCGGCCAGAAGGGCCGCCGCCTCACGGTCGGCGTCCAGGGCGGTGGGCACGTGGTGGTGCATCACCGGGTACGTCAGCAGAATGCTGTTGGGCAGGTCGGTCGGCCGGAGGGCCGGGACGCCCATGAAGGGGCCGTAATAGGCGTGCACCCCGTGGGGGCGCAGGGCGAGCTGCGAGGAGTGGAACGTCTCGACGCCGCCGTCGTAGACGACATCGGCTCCCCGGCCGCCGGTCAGTTCTCTGACCCGCCCCTCGAAGCCGCCGCCGGACCAGACCGGCACATGGTCGGCGCCGGCCTCCGGAGGACGCGCCCGTGTCAGGGCTTGAGCATGCGGTCCTGTTCCACCGGGGGCGTGCCGTCGCGCCAGTCCAGGGCCTTGCCGAAGCGGATCAACTCGCCGTACAGGACGGGGTCGACGTTCTCGGCGAACACGACGTCGAGCACGGCCCGGGCCGCGTCGGCGGGCGACTGGGCCTGGCTGAAGTCGCTGAACCACGGCCGGGAGGTCGCGGTGTCGACCATGCCGGGGCAGACCGAGGCGATCAGGGTGCCGGTCGCGAGGTCGCGCTCGCGGCGCGCGGCGGCGACCGCGCGTACGGCGGCGACCTGGGCCACCTTCGAGGGGACGTTCAGCCAGCGTGGCCACCCCGCCTCGGCGGAGGTGTTGTTGTGGATGGCGCTGCGCCACGACTCGACGGCGTACTCGACCTGGTCGAGGCTCGCGCCGTCGAACAGCTTGTGCAGCCGTGGGTCGAGGTGGCCGAGGGTGCCCAGGCCGCTGGCCACGACGAGCAGCCGGCCTCCCGGGCGCAGGACGGGGCCGAAGCGGCGCAGCACCGCGTGGGTGGCGGTGTTGGAGACGTCGATGAACTCGTCGGCCCGTTCGGCCTGCGAATCCTCGGGCAGCATGCGGGTGACCGCGTTGGAGATGACGATGTCGGCGCCGCCGTACCGCGTCCCGAGCTCGTCGGCGAGGCGGGCGATGGCCTCGGTGTCGGTGACGTCCAGGACCCGGCCCTCGACGCGGGCGCGGGTGCCGGGCAGCCGGTTGACCTCGTGGGCGGCGTCGGTGACACGTCGGTCGTCGCGCCCGGTGAGCAGAACCAGGTCGTCCGGGTGCATCCGGGCCGCCAGCCCTTCGACGAGGGCGCGGCCGAGACCTTGGTTGGCACCGGTGACGAGGGCGATGCGTGAGGTGTTCATGTCCTCCACGGTAGGAAGGCCGCTTCCATGCGTCCAACGAAAGTCATGCACAGGTAGCATGCGTAATCCTCATGGACTTCACTGATGTGTCACTGACCGCGCTGCGCGTCTTCCGCGCGGTGGCCGAACAAGGCACGTTCACCGCGGCCGCGGTGTCGCTGGGTTACACCCAGTCGGCGGTGTCCCGGCAGATCGCCGCGATCGAGCGGGCGGCGGGTTCGGAGTTGCTGGAGCGACGGCGCGACGGAGTGCGGCTCACCGCCGCGGGCCGCGTCGTCATGCGCCGCGCGACGGTCGTGCTGGACGAGATCGAAGCGACCGCGCGGGAGCTGTCGGGCCTGCCGGGGCAGGCCGGGACGGTCCGTCTGGGGTGGTTCCCCAGCGCCGGCGCCGTACTGATCCCCCGGGCCCTGGCGGCGCTCCGCCGGACGGACCCCGGCCTGCGCGTCGTCGGCCGGGAGGGCGGCACCCCGGCGCTCGTACGCGCCCTGCGGGCCGGCAGCCTGGACCTGGCCCTGCTCGCCTCGGCCCCGCCCTTCCGCCCGCCGGACACCGAGTCGCCCCCGCTCGCGCTGTGGACGCTCACCGAGCGCGCCCTGCTCCTCGCGGTGCCCACGGCCCACCCGCTCGCCCGCGGCGACTACGTCGACGTGGCCGACCTGCGCGGGCAACGCTGGATCGTCGGCTCCTCCTCGGGCGAGGACCAGGCCATGGGGGTCTGGCCGGGGCTGGACGAACGGCCCGAGATCGCCCACACCGCCCGTGACTGGCTGGCCAAGCTCCACCTCGTCGCCGCCGGCTGCGGCCTGACCACCCTGCCCGCCACCCTGGCCTCAGCCGTGCCGCCGGGTGTCCGCGTCCTCCCCGTGCGCGGCGGCCCCCAGGAGCAGCGCCGCCTGCTCCTGGCCCGGCTCCCCCACCCGCCGGCCGAGCCGGTCACCCGTCTGGCAGCCGCCCTCCGCGCGGCGGCCCTGGACACGGACGCGGCGGCTCCACCCTCGCCGGCCTGAGGCGGACTCGAGCTTCTACCGGGCCATTTTTCTGCCCTGAACGCTTCCCGAAGTGGACGCGCGTGCGTATGTCGAGAAACTCTGTTCCCGCGAGCACGGAAATACTCGATCCCCGAGGAGCGCCGAGAATGAGCACCTATCGAGTCGTCCAGGTGACCACCCCGAACGGCCCGTTCGAGCTGGCCGAGCGTGAGGTGCCGCGGCCGGGACCCGGCCAGGTCAGAATCGCCGTCGAGGCATGCGGCATCTGCCATTCCGACGCGATGTTCGTGAGCGGCGGGCTGCCGGGGGTGTCGTTCCCCGAGGTGCCGGGGCACGAGATCGCGGGGCGCGTCGAGGAACTGGGCGAAGGCGCCGGCGACCACGGCTGGCGGGTCGGCGACCGGGTCGCGGTCGGCTGGTTCGGCGGCAGCTGCGGCCATTGCGGGCCCTGCCGGAAGGGCGACTTCATCGTCTGCCGGAACCTGAAGGTCCCGGGATGGGCGTACGACGGAGGGTTCGCCGAGAAGGTGATCGCACCCGTCGACGCCCTGGCCCGGATCCCCGACGAGCTGACGGCGGCCGACGCCGGGCCCATGGCCTGCGCGGGCGTGACCGTCTTCAACGGCCTGCGGCGCAGCTCCGCCCGGCCCGGTGACCTGGTCGCGGTGCTCGGTCTCGGCGGCCTGGGGCACCTCGGGGTGCGGTACGCCGTCGCGATGGGATTCGAGACCGTGGCCATCGCCCGTGGCCCCGAGAAGGCCGGTTTCGCCAAGGAGCTCGGCGCCCACCACTACGTCGACAGCACCTCCGGCACCCCGGTCGCCGAGTCGCTGCAGTCCCTCGGCGGAGCCAAGGTCGTCCTCGCCACGGCCGGCAACTCCGAGGCCATCACCGCCACCGTGGAGGGTCTGGCCCCGCGCGGGGAACTGGTGGTCATCGGAGCGGACACCGCACCGCTGGGCATCAACCCGGCCCAGCTGCTCATGGGTGCCCACGTCCTCCGGGGACACCCGTCCGGCACCGCGCAGGACGTGGAGGACACCATGGCGTTCAGCGTCCTCCACGACATTCGCCCGATGACCGAGACCGTACCGCTGGAGCGTGCGGAGGAGGCGTACCAGAAGATGCTCGCCGGGAAGGCCCGCTTCCGGATGGTGCTCACGACCGGCTGAGACCCGCCCGCCACACGAAGGTCACGTCACACAAAGGCGCTGTGCCCGGTGATGGACTTGCCGACGATGAGGGTGTTCATCTCCCGGGTGCCCTCGAAGGAGTAGACGGCCTCGGCGTCGGCGAAGAACTTGGCGATCCCGTAGTCGAGAACGATGCCGTTGCCGCCGAAGAGTTCACGGGCCCAGGCGACGCACTCGCGCATCCGGGTGGTGGTGAAGGCCTTGGCGAGGGCGGCCTGTTCGGCGGTGTCCCGGCCGGTGGCGGAGAGCTGGCCGAGACGGACGACCATGCCGAACATGGCGGTGATGTTGCCGAGCATCTTCACCAGCAGGTCCTGGATCAGTTGGAAGGCGCCGATGGGCCTGCCGAACTGCTCACGCTCGACGGCATAGGCGCGGGCGAGTTCGTAGGCGCGTACCGCGACCGCCAGCGCCTGCCAGGCCACCCCGCCGCGCGTGCGCGCCAGGATGGCGGCGGTGTCGCGGAAGCCGCCGATCCGCTGGAGGCGGTCGGCCTCGGGGACCCGTACCCCGTCGAGGGTGATGTCGGCGTTCTGCACGGTCCGGAGCGCGATCTTGCCTTCGATCTTGGTGGCGGTGAGACCGGGGGTGCCCTTCTCCACCACGAAGCCCTTGACCTGGCCGTCGGCCGTATCGCGTGCCCAGACCACGACGAGGTCGGCGAAGGTGCCGTTGCCGATCCATCGCTTGGCACCGTCGAGGACCCACGTGTCGCCCTCGCGCCGGGCGGTGGTGCGCATGCCGCCCGCGACGTCGGAGCCGCCCTCGGGCTCGGTCAGGGCGAAGGCGCCGATCTTCCTCATCGCGGCCATGTCCGGCAGCCAGCGGTCACGCTGCTCCTTGCTGCCGCCCCCATGGATGCTGCCCATCGCCAGTCCGGTGTGGACTCCGGAGAACACCCCCAACGACGGGTCGACGCGGTTGAGTTCCAGGTTGAGGAAGCCGGAGAACAGTGGGCCGCGGTGGCGGCCGTCACCGTACTCGGGGTAGGCGTATCCGGCCAGGTGGAGCTTCGCGACCTTCTCGATCGCCGCGAAGGGGAATTCCGCCCGCTCCCAGGAGGCGTCGAACAGCGGCTTGATCTCGTTTTCCAGGTAGTCGCGGATAGTGGCCAGTTCGGCCCGTTCGGCGTCGCTGAGCAGGTCGGCGTATCCGAAGAAGTCGGGGGTGGGGTTGGCGGGCTTGGGCATGGGTTACTCCTTTGCGGTTCAGCGGTCGTCGGTCTGGCGCAACGCCGCGTCGAGCGCGAGCTGTTTGCGGTCGCGGAGGGCGGCACGTCGCCGGTACGCCTCGGGACCGCTGCCGTACGCGGCCTCCGTCTGGCCGACGAGCGTGGCGACGGCGGCGGCGTCCAGCTCCGGGTGGCCGAGGCGCTGCCAGCCCTCGGCGAGGCCGGGCCCGAGGTGCCGCATCATGTGCCGGATGCCGCCGGGGCCGCCGCCCAGGTGGAAACTCTCGAAGGGGCCGACAGCGGCGTAGCGGCCGCCCAGCGACGAGATCATCAGCGTGTCGAGTTCCGCCGCGTCGACGACACCGCTGAGGACGAGGTGGATCGCCTCCTGGAGCACAGCGCCCTGGAGCCGGTTGGCCGCGAATCCGGGGAGCTCCTTGCGCAGTCGCACCGGCGTTTTGCCCAGCGAACGGTAGAAGGCCATGGCCGTCTCGACGGTCTCCTCGGCGGTCCGCTCACCCGGCACGATCTCCACGAGCGGGACGATGTGCGGCGGATTGAAGGGATGCGCGACAAGCAACCTCGCGGCGTCCTCCCCCGGCAGCCGTTCGGCGATCCGGGTGGCGACGATGCCGGAGCTGGAGGTGGCCAGCAGCGCGTCGGCCGGGGCGTGGCGGGCGACGTCGGCGAACAGCCGCTGCTTGAACTCCAGGTTCTCCGGGCCGTTCTCCTGCACCAGGCGCGCTCCGGCAACGGCCTCGGCCAGGTCGTGGGTGGTACGGATGCGGCCGCGCAGGTCCGCCGCGTCACTGCCGGGCAGTCCGGCGGCGAGCATAGGCAGCGCCTCGTCCACAGCCTGCTCCAGATCCTCGCGCGGATCTGTGACGGTCACCTCGATTCCGTTCGCGGCGAACAGGGCGGCCCATGCGAGGCCGATGGTGCCGGCACCGACGACAGCGGTGGTCATGACGGGTCCTCCTCGGTCAGGTAGTCGTGGACGGGAACGGCCCGGCCCAGCGTGAGGTCCGTGACGATGTGGCTCGCCGAGACGATCTCGCGCACCGGCAGATCCGCCAGCGGCGCCAGCACATGCGCGAACAGTTGCAGCCGCGCGGGCCCGGTGTAGGCCTCCTTGACCACGAGATCGGTGATCCGGGTGCGGACGAGTTCGCAGACGCGCGGGGTGCCGTCGTAGTCCGGGACGGTCTTGAGCATGTACGTGGGGACGGCGATCTGCTCGCGGGCGAGCTCCGGGTCGAGCGGGTGGTGTTTGTAGCCCATCGTGGCGGTGGCCACCCGTACGCTCCCGTAGTCGAGCGTGCCGACCAGCGCGGCGTGTTCGGCGTACAGGGCGGGTGCGCCCATCGCCTTCGGGTAGGCGCTCACCTCGCGGCCCGCGGCGGTGGCGGCGAAGCTGTCCAGGTACATCGCGTGGAGGTACTCGCCGCGCTCGTCCCCGAAACGCACCGGGATGGCCTGCCCGGCCTCGACGTACGGGCCATAAGCCGTGGCGTCGCCCATCTTCATCACCTCGAACCGCACCAGCGGCTCGTCGAGGTCGACCTGGAGCGGCTCGGGCACCACGGCCCGCAGCGCCTCGGGGTCGGTGCGGTAGACGACGTTGAGGTACTCGCGGTCGGTGAAACGGACGGCGACGGGGGCGTACGCGGGCGCTGTGGCGGGCGTGCTGATGGTCCGCAGGATCTGTGCGCGGTTCATCGCCCGCTCCACCGCGGTGCGCGCTTCTCGGCGAAGGCACGGACCCCTTCGGCGAAGTCGGCGGAGCGCAGCAGCGCGCCGATCTCGGCGGTCTGCGCCGCGAACGCCTCCGGCTCGGGTACGCCGTCCGCCCGTTGGACGGTCCTCTTGACCGCGGCCAGGGCCAGCGGCGCGTTGGCCGCGATCTCCTCGGCGAGCTCCAGGGCGGCCGGAAGGGCCTGGCCGTCGGGGGCGACGCGGTTCACGACGCCGAGTTCGCGGGCGCGTTCGGCGGTGATCGTACGGCCGGTGAGGAGGAGTTCCATCGCCAGGTGGTAGGGGACGCGCTTGGGGAGTCGTACGGCGCCGCCGCCACCGGCGATCAGCCCGCGCTTGACCTCGGGGAGGGCGAACCGGGCGCCCTCGGCGGCTACCACCAGGTCGCAGGCCAGGGCGAGTTCGAAGCCGCCGCCCAGGGCGTGGCCCTCGACGGCCGCGATCAGCGGCTTGGCCGTACGCGCCTCGACGAGCCCGGCGAAGCCCTTGCCGGGCACGGTCACCTGCTCGCCGCGGGCGGCGGCCTTGAGGTCCATGCCCGCGCAGAACGTGCCGTCCGCGCCGGTGAGGACCCCGACCCGCAGGCCGGGTTCGGACTCCAGGCGGTCGACGGCGGCGGCGATGCCCCGGGCGACGTCGGCGTTCACGGCGTTGCGGGCCCGCGGCCGGTCGATCGTGACGACGAGGGCGCTGCCGACGGTGTGCGTGCGGACGCTGCTGCTCATCGCCGCACCTCGCCATGCTCGCCATGGGCGAGCTCGAGCTCGAGTTCATCGAGCACTTCGTCGGTGTGCTGGCCGGGCAGCGGCGCGTGCCGGCGCACCGAGGCCGGGGTGGCGGAGAACGCCAGCGGTATGCCGATCACCCGGTAGGCGCCCTCGCTGGGGTGCTCGGCGACGTCCAGCAGGCGGCCTCCCTGTACGTACGGGTCCTCGGCGGCCTCGTCGAGTCGCAGCACGGGGCCGAAGGGAATGCTGTGCTTGGCGCACACCTCGCCCCACTGCGCGGAGGTCAACCGGGGCGTCACCGTCTCCAGCAGCTCGGCCAGGGCCTCGCCGTCGCGCGTGGAGTCGATGAACTCGCCGTTGACGCGCGGGTCCTCGGCCAGATCGGGGCGTCCGGCGGCGGCGAACAGGTCGCGGAAGTTCTGCGGGCTGTACGGGATGACCATCGCCAGGCCGTCCTTGGTGGGGCGGGCCCGGTGCCCCTTGTTCATGGACAGCGGGAAGCCGGTCGGGCCCATCGGCGGCTCGAAGACGCGGCCCTGGAGATGCTCGACCAGGTTGAACGCCAGCAGGGTGTCCACCATGGGTATCTCGACGTGCTGGCCGCGACCGGTCGCCCGCTGGTGGACGAGGGCCGCCAGTGCCGCGTACACGATCGTCAGCGCGGCGACCTTGTCGCCGAAGATGCTCGGCAGCACGACGGGCGCCCCCACGTCGCCCGCGCGCTGCGCGAGGTCGATGAGCCCGGATGCGGCCTGCACCGTCTCGTCGTACGCGGCCAGCCGGGCCCGGTCGGAGTCCGGGCGGAACCCTTGCGCGTGGGCGTAGACGAGGCGGGGGTTGGCGGCGGCGAGGCTGTCGTAGTCCATGCCCAGGCGGCGCAGGGCGTCGATGCGCATATTGGTGATCAGGATGTCGGCGGTGCCGATCAGCTCCAGCGCCGTGGCGCGTTCGCTCTCGTCCTTGAGGTTGAGCGTGACGCTGCGCTTGTTGCGGTTGACGTTGAGGTTGAGGGGCGTCATGCCGGGCGTGCGGTGCAGCACGCCGATCCGGACGGTGTCGTTCGGCGACTCGATCTTGATGACGTCGGCGCCGAGGTCGCCGAGGATCTGTGCGGCGTACGGGCCCATCACCACGGTGGCCATGTCGATGACGCGCACTCCGGCGAGGGGGCCGGTGGGCGTGCCATTGTCTGCTGCGGATTCCATCACCACTCCAATTCGAGGGCAATACGGGGATTCCCCGTTCGCATGGAAAACGCTAGTCCGGCGCGGTGACGGAACCCAAGTGATCAGTGACACCGATGCACGAAAAACGGCGTGACCGCAGCGGTCACGCCGTTTTTGGGCTGCTGCTCAGTCGCTCTCAGCCGGATTCGACGGGAGCGGCGAACACGGCCCCCGCCTCCCGCACCAGCCCGTGCAGATCACCGTCCGGCTCGGCCCGGTCCCGGCGCCAGACCAGCCCGGTCGCCAGGGTGGGAGAGAAGTCCCGGAACGGCAGGACGACGCTGGCGCCCTTTCCTTCCTCACTGTTTCCCACGCTGAGCAAAGTAATTCCGAATACCGAACCGTTCGCCACGATCTCGCGCACGCTGGCGTAATCCCCGATATTGAGGCTGAGCTCCTTATGGATTCCCGCGGCTTTCAGGCGCACTTTGAGCTGGTCGAAATACGTGGGGAGCGTGCCGGGCGCGGAGGTCACATAGGTGTAGTCGGTGAGTTCGCTCAGCGACACCGAGCTCCGGCCGGCGTACGCGTCGGCCGGCAGCAGCGCGCCCAGCGGCTCGTGCAGCAGTTCCAGCACCTCGATCCCCTCGGCGTGCACGGGCAGGTGCACCAGCGCCATGGCGAGGTCGCCGCGCTGTACGGCGTTCAGAAGATTCCCGCTGTTCCCGGGCCAGCGCTTGACGTCGTACTCCTCGGCACAGCGTGTCTCGAGCCGCGCGAGCCGCTGCCGCAACCGCGGGTGCAGGGCGGGCACCACACCCACGTACGCCGCCCGCCGCTCGGGCCCCAGCGCCTGGCGCAGCTGCCAGGGAATGTCGTCGAACCGTCCGATGACGTCCTTGGCCGCCGGCAGCAGCGCCGCGCCGGCGCGGGTCAGCGCCACGTGGTGTGAATCCCGGTCGAACAGCTGCTGGCCGAGCTCTCGCTCCAGATCCCGTATCCGCTGGCTCAACGGCGAGGTGGCCATGTGCAACTGACGCGCGGCACGCGAAAAACTGAGATTCTCGGCGACGGCGACGAAGTAGCGCAGATGAAAGATCTCCACCACCGGACCCTATCCAGGGCGGGTGGGGGGCGGATCGGCGGGCATCCTCGCCGGGCCGGGTTGCCCGGCGAGCGCTATCGGGCCGTGTGGGCGGATCAGTCCTTCAGGCTGAAGAAGCTGATCGGTGAGTTCGGCCTGAAGCCGATACGCGGATACACAGGGGCCCCGGCGACGGTCGCGTGCAACGTGGCGCGGGTCAGCCCGGTGGCCCGGGCGCCCTCGTACAGCGCCTTGCGCGTGACCGCTTCGCCGTACCCCCTGCGCTGCCACTCCGAGTCCGTGGCGACGAGCACCACGAAGAGGCGGCCTTCCGCCTCGACCGCGCCGGCGCACGCCACCGGAACGTCACCCCGCATGCCCAGGTAGGCGTAGACCTCGTTCTTCCAGAGCGTGGATCCGACGACACCGTCGCGGCCGTCTTCCAACGGGAACCCGTAGCCGCGCGAGTTCAGGTCCGCATAGGCTCGCAAGTGTTCATCGGACGACACCCGCACGAACGTCAGATCAGGGTGGACCGGCTCGGGGATGGGGAGCAGATCCCCGGCCATTCCCGTACCGGGGAAGGCGTACCGCAGGCCCGCCCGCTCGGCCGCCGTCTCCAGCGCGGAGCGCGCCTCGTCGTCGAGGAGGTCCTCGAAGATCCAGAGGAAGCCCGGGTGCTTCTTCGAGCGCATGATGTCGGCGGCCTGGCCCAGACGTCGCCCGGCAAGCTCTGCGTCCGCACCCACGTCGGTCAAGGTGACGCAGTTCCAGAAAGCGAAGCGGCAGTCGGCCCAGCGAACGGCGATGCCCGGAAGGTCGCGCACGTCCGCGCCCTCGTCACGATCGAGCACCATGGCACGCCAGACCGCGGCGAGCTGCTCCACCGATTCGATGGACTCCACGAGATCAGACACCGTCACCCCACACATCGTCGAGATTGCAGAGACTCTTGACCAGGTGGCACACGACTCCGGGACACCCGGGACACCCGGGTCAGCGGGCACTCCACTCGCCATCGGAGTCAATGCTGCCAAGTAGCAAGTAGTCTATGCCGCACCGCTTTTGGCAGCCGGGCTCGTATTCACTCATCGCCTCCGGGCCACGGTCCGGCGGTCCGGCTACAGGCCTGCCAAGGTGCTGTCCACCACGTCCAGCAGCGCCTCCCGGTCGTCCCGGACCCTGCTGAGGACGCGCAGTCCGTAGTACGTGCTCAGCACGTGCCGAGCCAGGCTCCGCGCGTCGCGCCCGCTGCCGATCTCGCCCGCCGCCTGGCCCTCGGCGACGGTGGCGCACAGCGCGTCCTCGACGGTGGCGAAGGTCCGCCGGACTTCGTCCCTGACCGCGTCGTCGCAGGACGCCCGCTCCATCGCCGCGTGGAGGGCGAAGCACCCGTCGGGGTCGCCGCCTTCGGGCGCGAGGTCGAGGTCGATCGCCTGCACCATGAGGGCGCGCAGCCGCTCCTTGGCCGGTCCGGGGCCGCGCAGGAGCTCGACCTGGCGGGTGGTGCTGCGCTCGTAGTAGAACGCCAGCGCGCGCAGGTACAACGTGTGCTTGTCGCCGAACGAGTTGTACAGGCTCGAAGGGCCCAGCCCGGTGCTCTCGCTCAGGTCCCGGGTGGAGGTCGCCTCGTACCCATGGCGCCAGAACGTGTCCATGACCGCGCTGATCACGCGGTTCTCGTCGAACTTCCTCGGCCTCGCCATGGTCCGAACGGTATGCGCTGTGCGGCGTCCGTACAAAAGTCCGCAGGGCGCGGCAGGGGCGGAAGACGTTTTGAAGCGACTGCTTCAAAACGATGTTAGGGTCACCGCCGTGGAGGGCGCCGCCGCGCACCACACCGGATCGACGCATCCGGAATCCTGCCGAATTCAGTAACGGGGAGTTCCTGCCGTGCCACTTGCCGTCTACGCCCTGTGCCTGGGCATCTTCACCCAGGGGACCTCGGAGTTCATGCTTGCCGGGTTACTCCCGGACATGGCCGACGACCTGGGGGTCTCCATACCCGACGCGGGACTGCTGATCTCCGCCTTCGCCGTCGGCATGGTCGTCGGCGCGCCGCTGCTGGCCGTCGCCACACTGCGCTGGCCCCGCCGCACCGCGCTGGTCGCGCTGCAGGCCGTCTTCATCGCGGCGCATGTGGTCGGCGCGCTGGTGCCCACCTACGGAGTGGTGTTCGCGACGCGCGTGGTCGGCGCCCTGGCGTACGCCGGATTCTGGGGTGTCGCCGTCGCCACCGCGCTGAGCCTGGTCCCGGAGAGCGCCCGGAGCAAGGCCGTGGCCGTGGTCGCCGGCGGACTGACGCTCGCCACCATCGTCGGTGTGCCGGCCGGTACCGTGCTGAGCCAGTTCTCGGGCTGGCGGGCCGCGTTCTGGGGCGTCGCCGCGGCCACCGCGGTGAGCCTGGTCTGCTCGCTGTTCGCCATCCCGAAGGCCGGGCCGGGCACGGAGGAGCCCCGTTCGGTCAAGGCCGAACTGCGGGCCATGGCCAGGCCGCAGCTGTGGCTGTCGTACGCCCTCACCGCTCTCGGCTTCGGCGCCGTCATCGTCACCTTCAGCTACCTGGCCTCGGTGCTGACCGATGTCAGCGGGCTACCGGAGGGCTGGGTTCCGGCGGTGCTCGCGCTGTTCGGCGTGGGCGGGCTCATCGGCATGGCGATCGGCGGACGGACCGCGGGCACCCACCCGATACGAACCCTGTACCTCGGCATCGGCGGACTGGCCGTCTGCTCCGTGCTGCTGGCGCTGTTCGCGGACAGCGCTCCCGTCGCCGTGGTGCTCGTCTTCTTCCTCGGCCTGACCGGCTACCTCACCAACCCCGCGCTGCAGTCACGGGTATTCGTGATAGCGCCCGGCGCCCCGACGCTGGTCGGCGCCACCAACACGTCGGCCTTCAACGTCGGCAATACCCTCGCCCCGCTGCTCGGCGGCCTGGTCATCAACGCGGGCTTCGGCTTCGCCGCCGTCGCCTGGGTCGGCGCGGCGCTCGCCGCGACCGGGGTGGCGGTCCTGGCCTGGGCCGCCCGTCTACAGCGCCGTACGGAAGCGGCGCGGCCCGCGGGTACGGCCGGACGGGCGGCGCATCGCGAACCGGCGGATATGGGCGCCTGATACGGCCTCTGCCTCGCGTCGGCCAGGCGCCGGTAGCGTGACGTAGAGCCGTTGTGGCCCCGTGAGTTACCTGCGGCACCACGCCTCTAAGTCATAGATGCCCTGCGGGCACAGCCTGTCCGGCACCGGCTTGGCCCCGGCGACCGCTCCGGCCAGGGCGGCAGCAGCGGCTCGATCAGCAACCACAAGTCATCGTCCACGATCCACGGGCGCATACTCACCCCCCGCGAACGGCCGGATCATCACACCGGTCCCGCCCGACCGGCACATCTCCACAAGGTCGCGTGACGATCGAGATCGGCCAAGGCGGACCTTCGGGCCGGAATCAGAAGGCGGGAGCCCTCGGCACACAAGGAGCAGCCGGCGCTGAGGGGTCCAGGGCCCGCTTGACCAATCCGATCGCACGTGGGCTGTACGACATGCTCAGATGGGCGGAGAAGTCGACGAAGCAGCCCTCCTGCAAGGTGATGTTCCGCACCGTTGCTCCGGGGCCCGCCGTCATGAACGTGCTCTGCCAGGGGGTGGTGATCTCGTCGTACTTCGTGCCCACCGCGACGACGGCCACCCCCTCCACCCGGAATACGCCCTCGTCATGCTGCCGTGCCCCTCCACCTGCGCGCTCGAGCTCTACTACGGAGCGACCGACCCACCCGCCGGCCAAGCTCTTGCGCATGAATAGGTTGTCCAGGACCACGCAGACCGGGGAGCTGTCGGTCGGCTTGAGCACGGCCCGGGTGAGGCCGATGCAGTGGCCTCGCCTGCCGCGCCCGGGAGCGCGGGCGCGCTACCCGGCCAACGGGGTCCCGCGCGTTGGCCGGGTAGCGCGTGAGATCAGGCCGCTGTGGCGAGTGCCCGGGCGGGCTGCGTCTGCTCGTAGGCGTGGCCGACCCGCAGGAGCGTGGGCTCACCGAGGGGGCGGCCGAGCAGCTGCATGCCGATGGGCATGCCCGCCGCGTCGTGGCCGACCGGAACGGTCAGGGCGGGCACTCCGGTGATGTTGGCGGGGGCGCAAAGGCGCACGTAGGCGTCGGAGACGCTCTCGGTCGTGCCGTCGGGCCAGGTGACCGTCTCCTCGTCGGCCCCGGCCGCGGGCATCGGGACGCTCGGGGCCGCGATCACGTCGACCTCCTCCAGCATCCGTGCCCACTCGGTGCGCATGAGCGTGCGGGAGCGTTGAGCGCGCATGTAGTCACCGGCGCTCATCAACTCGCTTGCCTCCAGGAGGATGCGGACGTCCTCCTGGTACAGCTCGGGGACCGTGCGCAGGCTGCCTTCGTGGTAGGCGCCGGCCTCCGGGACCATCAGGCCCCACTGGGTGGCCTGGATGTAGCGGGTCATCGGGATGTCGACCTCGACGAGCTGTGCGCCCAGGGCTTCCAGCTGCCGGATCGCCTGCCGGACGGCGGTCTCCACCTGGGGGTGGATGTTGTCGAAGTAGTAGGTGCGCGGCACGCCGATGCGCAGCCCCGTCAGGTCCGTGCCGGCACCTGGCCGGTAGTCCGCGACGGGCACGGACAGCGAGGCGGGGTCGCGCGGATCGTGTCCGGCCAGCGCGGTCAGGACCAGGGCCGCGTCCTCGACGGTGCGGGTGACCGGGCCGACGTGGTCCAGCGACCAGGACAGGGAGGTGACGCCGTGACGGGGGACGAGACCGTAGGTCGGCTTGAGGCCGACGACACCGTTGAGCGCGGCGGGCACCCGGATCGACCCGCCGGTGTCGGTGCCCAGGGCGAAGGTCGCGGTGCCCGACGCGACGGCGACCGCGGAGCCGCCGCTGGAGCCGCCGGCGACCCGGCCGTGGTCCCAGGCATTGCGGGTCTGCGGGGTGGTCAGGCCGAACGCGAATTCGTGGGTGTGGGTCTTGCCGAGCAGGATCGCGCCGGCTGCGCTCAGACGCGCGGCGACCGTGCTGTCCGCTGTCGCGCGATGGTCGGCACGGACCCGGGAGCTGGCCGTGGTGGCCATCCCGCCGACATCGATCAGGTCCTTGAGCCCCATCGGGATGCCGTGCAGCGGTCCCCGGTAACGGCCTTGCGCCACTTCGTGTTCGGCTTCGCCCGCTGCCCGGCGCGCCTGCTCCGCGGCGACCGTGACGTAGGCGCCGAGGTGCGGCTCCGCCTTCTCGATCCGATCGAGGACGGAGTCGACCAGTTCGACGGGGGACAGTCGCCGGGTACGTATCGCGTCCGCGGCGGCGGCGAGGGACAACTCATACGGCTGCATCGTGCTTCTCCTCTCCGGCGCGGTAGGCGGCGGCGGGCGGGACGTCGGCGAAGTCCAGCTCGCGCAGGACCGAGACGACGCTGTGGATGTGGTTGGCGACCGCGGCGACCGCGGCGTGGCGCTCGGCGGGCAGCACAAGTCCGGCGCGGGCTGCCCAGCGGGCGGCCTCCGGGGGTGTGAGTTCGACGGCGGACATGGATGTTCTCCCTTTCGGTGGGGGCTTGGAGCGTCGGAGTAACCGAGGCCCCTAAAGGCCAAGGATTCACTTGAGGTAACTGCGGGCGCCGCGGCTGCTCGATGGCCGTGGGGGGCCTGGTCGAGCGGGGCCGGTCGCGTGGTCAGGCCGCGGTGGCCGGGATCTCGCTGCCGTGCTCGGGGAGCAGCCGGTAGCGGCCGTTCTCCCGGCGGACGGTGCCGGCCGTGGGCCGCGGGAAGTGGGTGCCCAGGAGCAGCGCGTCGGTGTCCGCCAGGGCGTCGAGCAGCCGGGCGCGGGTGCGGACCGCCTGGGCGGGGTCGATGTCGACGCAGCTGTTCACGTGGGGGTGGGACAGCTGCACGGGGTGGTGGATGCTGTCGCCGGTGATCAGCGCGCGGCGGTCGCTGCCGCGCAGTTCCACGGCGACCTGCCCCGGGGTGTGGCCCGGGGCCGGGACCAGGAAGACGCCCGGCGCCACCTCGTGCCCCTGATCGGGCACGTCCACGAGGTCGTACTGTCCGGCGTCGCGGACGGGGATGACGGAGTCGCGGAACATCTGGCTGCGAGCCTCGTCCAGGTCGGTGGCGGCCCAGTGGTCCCATTCGGTGCGGCTGGTGAGGTAGCGGGCGTTGGGGAAGGTGGGGACCCAGTCCTCACCGACGAGGCGGGTGTTCCAGCCGACGTGGTCGGTGTGGAGATGCGTGGTGATCACCAGGTCCACGGACTCGGGCGGGAAGCCGGCCGCCGCCAGGCGCTGCAGGAAATCGGTGTCGAGACCGTTCCAGGCAGGGTTGGCGCGCGGCTTGGCGTTGCCGATACCGGTGTCCACGACGATCCGCAGCCCGCCCGCCTCCACCGCGAAGCTGTGGCTCGCCAGCCGCGGGACGTCGGCGTAGGCGAAGTCGGGGCGCAGCCACGACGCCTCGTCCAGCACCTCCTTGGTGGCGTCCGGCAGCAGCCAGGGTCCGGTCTGGCGCGGCAGTTCGATCTCGTCGACGCGGCGTACGACGATGTCGCCGAGGCTCCATCCCGTGCTGGTGACGGGGGTGGCCTGACGGGGCGTGGCGGTGCTCATCGGTGGGGCCTTTCGAATGGGGCGGGGCGGTGCGGGAAGGCAGGACTCGGTCAGCCGGTGCGCGGCTGCCGCACGGCGCGGGCGAGGCCGATCAGGGTCAGCAGGATGACCGTCACGGCGTAGAGCGAGACGGCGGTCCGCAGGCCGTACAGGTTGGTCAGCAGGCCGGCGAGGACGGCGGGGATGCTCATGGCCAGGTAACTGAGGACGTAGTAGGCGGCGAGCGTGCCGGCGCGTTCGTCCGGGGCGGCCGGGGACAGCAGCAGGCGCAGGGCGCCCTGGGTGACGGCGCCGAAGCCGGTGCCCGCCAGGGCGGTGCCGGCGAACAGGGCGAGCAGGCTGTGCAGGTGGGGCGCGCTCAGGGTCAGCAGGGCCCCCGGGATCAGGACCGCGGTGCCGACGGAGCTCGCGGTGCGGGCGGGCAGCGGCCGCGCGGCGTGGACGGCGAGGCCGGCTGCGGCCGTCAGGGTGAAGAAGACCAGGCCGCCGGTGGCGCGGGACGTGTGCGGGGCGATGAGCCGGGCGAGCGAGGGACCGAGGGAGGAGTAGAAGCCGCCCAGCGCCCAGGCGGCGACGACGCCGGGGGCGAGAAGCCTCATGGCCGGGCGGGAGGCGGGGGCGACGGCGATGCCGGGACGCAGGGAGCGCCACGCACCGGAGTGGGGGTGTGCGGTCTCGGTGGTGAGAAGCACTGCGGCCGCCTGCGCGGTGAACAGCAGGAGCAGCAGGAGGTAGACGGTGCGGGTGGGAGCGGGGGCGTATTGCACGAGGGCGGTGGAGGCCAGCACGCCGGCCGCCATGCCGGCCACGGGGGTGATGCCGTTGGCGAGCGTCGCCCGTCCCGGGCGGTCGGGGTCCTCGAAGTCGAGCAGGGCGGCTCCGGCGGCGCTGGTGGCCACGCCGGTGGCCAGGCCCTGCAGGATCCGGGCGGCGATCAGCGCCGTCACGCCCTGGGCGGTGGCGAAGACGGCCATCGCGGCGGCCTCCGCGAGCAGCGCACCGGTGAGGACCGGGCGCCGGCCCAGGTGGTCCGAGAGGGTTCCCGCAGTCAGCAGCGCCACAAGCAGGGCGAGTGCGTAGGCGCTGAACACGACGGTGACCGTCATCGCCGAGAAGTGCCATTCGGCCTGGTAGAGGGCGTAGAGAGGGGTCGGCGCACTTGAGGCGGCCAACAGGCCGACGAGGACGGAGGCATGGAGGGGGAACGCGCTGCGACGGCCCAGCACGGGCAGGCGGCGGGGAGGGGACGGTGGGGCTACGACGCTGAGCATGGAGCACCTCTCATGCCTAAAGGCAAACCTTTTGCGTTAGACACAGTAGGGCCCGCGTCGCCCAAAATGCAAACCTTTAGCTTTTAGTCTCCGGAGGGAGCGGAACTCCGGCCGAGCGCCGTCGCCACGAGGCGGTCGGTGTAGGCCGCCGACAGATCCGAGGGACGGAACAGGATGCGGTACATCAGGGGGGCGACGACGACGTCCAGCAGGGTCTCCACATCAGGCACGGCCTCCCCGCGCCCGGCCGCGCGCACACCGATGGCCTTCAACTGCTCGGCGGCGTAATCGGAGCAGCGAACCGCATTGCCCTGCTCGGGGTCGCCCAGCAGGGCGTCGCGGATGTACGTGTGGCCCGCCGTCGAGGACATCTCCTCCGCGAACTGCACCACCCACGCCTCCAGATCCGCCCGCAGGCTGCCGTGGTCGGCCGGCGGGGTGTCGGGGCGCAACCGCTCGACGGCCACATCGGACAGCAGTTCCCGCAGATCCCCCCAGCGCCGGTAGACGGTGGACGGCGTCACTCCCGCACGGGCGGCGATCAGCGGCACGGTGAGCGCGTCCCGCCCCACCTCCGCCTCCAGATCACGGACGGCTTGGTGCACGGACTGCTGGACGCGGGCGCTGCGCCCGCCGGGGCGTGTGGTCGCTCGGGCACTCATGCACACATCTTAATGCGAAGAAGTTGCGTCTTGGCCGACCAGACCCCGGGGCCCTGTCCGTGCAGACCATCGCAGAGCCACCCGCCCCGCCGGCACAGCACCGCCCCGGACCAGGCACCACATACGGCTCCACCCGTCTCGGAGCCGCGCGCACAGCCTGGCCAACCACCCTCGCCCGAATCACGTGATCGGCTCGGACGCGGCCGGCGTGGTGGTGCGGACCGGCGCGGCGGTGCGCGGCGGTACGCCGGTGGCGGGCGGGAGATGCCGTGGTCGTGTCCTCGGTGGTCGTGGACGGCAAATTGCTGCCCAAACCCGCCCACTCGACATGGGAGAAGGCTGCGGCGAACCCGCTGCGCGCCGGTACGGCCTACCGCATGCTCGTCGGCGAGCACGGTGCCCGGATGAAACAGGGCGACGTGGTCCTGGTCCGGGGCGCGGAAGGGTCGCCGAGCGGGGCCGGCGGGTGGGCTCGTCGAGCGGCGTTCAGCGGCACAGGGTGCGCAGGGTGGTGAGGCAGTCCGCGGCCCGGCGCTGCGGGTCGGTGTCGGTGCTGGCCCAGGCGATCCGGGCGTCCGGCCGGATGAGGACGGCGGTGACGTTCCGCCAGATCGGATGGGCTGCCTCGGCGTTGACGGTTCCTGCCCGCTGCTCCAGGCCATCCGCGGGGCACGGTGTCCGCGTCCCGCCGAGGTCCAGCAGCAGTGGTCGGCCGTGGTGCATCAACGGGTGGGCGGTGGGTGCGCCGGCTGTGTCCAGGGCGAGGCCGGCCAGTCGGGTGCCGTTCAGCGGGTGCGCGCCGGGTGTGGTGCCGGCGGGGAGCGGGTCGTCGAAGCCGGCGATCCGGCGGGCCCACTGGCGGTTGGTCCGCGGTTCGGTGAGCGCGGCGGACCAGACCTCGCGCAGCGCGATCTGCTCCGGGCTCGCCGCCGCGAACAGGGCGAGCTGCGCGCGGGTGTTGTCGATGACGGCGCGGGCGGCCGGCCGGCGCTCCGTGTCGTAGCTGTCGAGCAGTCCGTCGGGCGCCCGGCCCTGGAGGGTGGCGGCCAGCTTCCAGCCCAGATTGGTGGCGTCCTGGATGCCGAGGTTCATGCCCTGCCCACCGGCCGGGAAGAACATGTGCGCCGCGTCCCCGGCCACCAGCACCCGTCCGGCCCGGTACCGCGCGGCCTGGCGGGTGGCATTGCCGTAGCGCGAGAGCCACCGGGGGTTGCGGATGCCCAGGTCCCGTCCCAGCAGTGCGCGGGTCTGCTCGCGCACCTCCTCCAGGGTCAGCGGTTCGCCGGTGCCGTGGTGCATGGTGGCCGTGGAGAGGCCCGCCAGCCGGTGGACGCCGTCGCCGATCGGGGCCGCCAGGAACGAACCGGCGGGCCCGGTGGCGGCGAGCGGCGCGGCGGGCGGATCGTCGAGTTCGACGTCGGCGAGCCACCCGGTCAGGGTGGTGTCCTGACCGGGGAAGTCGATACCGGCCGCCTGGCGCACCGCGCTGCGGGTGCCGTCGCAGCCCACCACCCAGCGGGCCCGCACGGTCCGGTGGGTGCCGCCGGCCCGGATCACCACCTCGACGGCGTCCGGCCCCTGGGTGAGCGAGACGACCTCCTCCCCGCGCAGCACCCGGGCGCCCACGGCGACCGCGTGCTCCTCCAGGAGCTGTTCGGTGACGGACTGACCGAGCGCCAGCATGAAGGGGTGCACCGCCCCGACGGTGGAGAAGTCCAGCCGGGTGGTCGCCGCGCCGAAGTGACCGGTCGGCACCGGGGTGCCGCGTTCTATGAACCGTTCCGCGAGGCCGCGGGTGGCGAAGGTGTCCAGCGTGCCGGCCTGCATGCCGACCGCACGCGACCGTCCGTCCGGCGCCGCCCGGCGTTCCACGACGGTCACCTCCACCCCCTGCAGGCGCAACTCCGCGGCGAGCCAGAGCCCCACCGGGCCGGCCCCGGCGATGAGCACGTCGAGCACGACAACCACTTCCTCTCACTTTTCGAATGATGCGCCAGGACGGTGGCGCGCCGATGCGCTGGGACCGGGGCGGGCCTCGTGGCCTCAGGGGGCGATGTGGCTCAGCGGGCGCTGCCGAGGTTCCGGTCGGCGTCGGCGCCCTCGAGCATGAGGGTGGTCTCCTCGACGCGGAGGAAGCGGCCGTCGGGGGCGAACTCGCCGAAGAGGTAGACCTCCATGCGGACGGTGGAGCCGTCGGTCTTGATGACCTCCATCGTGTGGCGGTCGGCGTAGCGGTCGCCGGACGAGAGCTCGTCGTGCACCTCGACCGAGCCGCCGGCGACGACCGTGCGCAGGTGGGCGATGTGGGCGAGGAACTCGGTGCGGTTCGCCCAGCTTCCGTCGGTGCGCTGGCGGTAGTCGGGGGCGAAGTGCCGGTCGGCGGCCTCGTCGAGGTCGAGGCCCGGGGTGAGGAGCAGGTCGGTGAGGGCAGCGCGGATGTCGGTGCGGTTCATGGGGATTCCTTCGGTTGGGTGCGGGAGCGGTCCGACGTACGCCGGGCCGAGATGCGTGCTTGAAGCACGCTTATGACCGTACAGGAAAAGCGTGCGCTGCGCACGCTAATCTGGAGGGGTGAAGAACTCGACGGGACACGACATCGCCGATGCACTGGGCCTGCTCCTGCGGCGGAGCACACGCGCCCGCCTCTACACCCAGCTGACCGAGGGGCTGGGGGAAGCGGTCGACGACCTCACTTACCCGATCCTCAGCGGCCTGGCCCGGACCGGGGCGCGCAGCGCCGCCGACCTGGGCCGCGAGATCGGGCTGGACCGCACCACCGTGACCCGCCGCGCCGACCGGCTGGAACAGGTCGGCCTGCTCCAGCGCCAGCCCGACCCGGACGACGGCCGCGCGACTCTCCTCGCACTCACCGAGCAAGGGCGCGACATCGTGTCGGTCACCCGCGAGCGACTGGCGGCCGGCATCGAGTCCTCGCTCGCCACCTGGCCCCAGGAGGACGCCCAGGCCTTCGCACGCCAGCTGCGCCGCTTCGTCGACGAGGGCCCGTTCGCCGCCGAACCCCACTGACCGCCACTGACCGCCACCGGTGCACCGGGGCCGGTCGGTTCGGCGTGCAAGCCCAGTATTCATGCGCAGATCCAGCGGTGCGAGCAGCGGCAGCAGCCGGGCGGCGGGGGCGGGCAAATGTGCCCTGCTGAGGGCGAGTTCGCGCGCAATGCCGAGCTCGTCGGTGACGCTGCAAGGGGCAGTCGGTCGCACAGCTCGACCGGGGGGCGGGAGGCGTTCGGGTCGCGCGCACCGGCGACACCACCGCCACGGCCGTCGTCACCCACGACTTCGAGACCCACGGCCCGAGCCTCGACGGCGCCGCCGTGATCCGCTACGACGTCGAACTCGTACAGGACCCGACCGAGCGGCTCCCACGCATCACCGCCTTCCCCGAACAGGTCCTCTCCGGCACGATGCGCCCTTCACTGAGGCCTACGGCGAGAACCGGGTGCGCGCCTTCCTCCACTACTGGCTCTCCCTGCTGGAGCAGCCGGCCGATGACCGCCCGCACCCGCCACGCCCGGACCCTGCCCGAGACCGACGAGCTCTACCTCCGCCTCTCCCGCTTCCAGGTAACCGCCCTGGACCCCTTCACCCCGGTCACCGCCGAACAGGCACTGTCCCACTTCCGGGCAGCCCGCTGGAGCGGGTCCGACGGGCCGGCAGCACACCCGCTCTCCGGAGGACGACACCGTATCCGGCCTCTTTACGAAAGGCCCTTCTCCACATGAAGATTCGCAAGTTCGCTTCCCGCTCCGCAACCACTGCCGCCGTCGCGGGGATCGTCCTGATCGGGGCGGCAGGCCTGGCGGCCCCCCACAGGCAACCTCCCAGGCAAGCGTTTCCCGGTCGTCGATCACAGTGGCCGTCTACGGCCCCCACGGCACGCCTCTTCTGGGCTCGAACGGCCGCCCCGTCACCGGCTCGAGTGGCCAGCCGATCTACGTTCCCGCTGGTTCCCGCATTGGCTGAACACAGGTTCTCTGCGCACCGGCCCGGCCGTGCCGTGGCCGGTGCGCTGCCGGCTGCGTCACCAGCGGTCGATGCCCATCGTCCGTGCTGCGTCGTGAATGGCCACGTAGTGGTAGGGCGTCATACCCGACCTCTTGATCGGGGCGTTCCGGTCCTTCCCCCGGAACTCGTCGCGCGAGCAGGCCAGCAGGGAGGTGCCGTAGCCGACCGGTACGTCGCCGGTGCCGTGGACGGGGTGTGACTTGGCTGCGGTCTCGCTGCCGGCCCTGGCCAGGATGCTCCGGGCCTGGTTGTACGCGGCGGCCTTGATCCTGGTCGGGTTCGCCGCCACACGGGCATCCACCGCGACGGAACGCACCCTGCAGAGCGCGGTAGCCGCCTGGCCGCTTCTGTCGTTGGCGGGGCTGGCGGCACTGGCGGCACTGGCGGAGGGAACGACAACAGTGAGGGCCGCGACCGCTGCCGCGGCAGTCAGGACGGTGCGCATGGCTGACTTCATGACTGCGAGTCCTTTCCGATCGGTGATGGTGATGCGAATCCCCGGCGACGGTGCACCTCGCGCCAGCCGCGAAGATGCGCAAGAGGACCGAACCGTCCGATGGTTGACGGAATTTGCCGCCGTCGACGATACTCCCGATGGCAGTGACAGTCATCAAGCAGACTGCTTGCAGGGGGAGCGACAGACTGCGCTGTCGACCGCGATCGCGGATGCCCTCCGCCGAAGCGGGGATCGCCGTCTTCACGATCGGTTTCGAGTGCGGGACCTCGGAAACCGAAAAACGCGAGATCGCGCCGTTGATGCGCGAAACACTGGATGAGCTCAAGGCCATGACAACGAGCAGCGGCATGCCGCGCCAGGCGCCGCAGTACCGTGCCGACCCGTCGGACACACCCCAATCGGCCTCATCGGGTCCGAATCAGACCGTGCCCGGTGAACGGTCGGCCGGTGGTGGGCTCGGGCAGGGGGTAGATGTGCAGGCCCGCGGGGAGCGCGTCCGCGCCGAGTAGCGCCGGGGCGACCGTGATCAGGTCGTCGGCGGCCACCGCACACATCGCCAGGACCAGGGTCGGTACGGTGAACGTGACGTTCTTGTAGATGATATGACGCCCATCAGATCGTTCAGGCGGTCGTGGGTGCGACCGCGCCGGGACACCACCACGTGCGGCAGAGCGGTGAAGCCCTCCCAGGTCGAGGGGTCGTACGGCAACGGTCAGGCTGGCGGTGAGCGCGGCGGCCGTGCGCGTGTCGGGATACTGCGGGGCCTCGTCGGAGGTCTGGAGATCGACGGTGCCCCGGCGCAATGCGTCCACGGTGGTGACGGCCTCGCCGAGCATGCGCAGGCAGACGCCGGGCGCGGTGGCGGTGAGCGAGCCCGTGAGGCGCGGCACCAGCGCGTCGGCCACGACGTCGTTGCACTGCAGGGTGAAGGTGCGCTCCAGGCGCGCGGGTCGCGCTGATCGGGGACGCCGCGCACGGCCTGTCCCCGCACATCTCCGCAGGCGGCACCTCGGCATCGAGGACACCGGTGTGCTGCGCGCCAACGGCGCAACCGCGACCCCGCTCGGCGAGTTCCCCGTTCGGGCTGTCGTAGCGGTCGAGCCCGGCCGACTCGGCTCCTGCGAGCATCGCCGAGAAGAACGGATGCAGCGGCTGCGCCGGCCGGACGCGCATCGGGCCCGCCGCGCCCCGCCGCTCCGGGTCGGGCTCGCCGCTCCGGGTCTCCAGCTCCCGGTAGACGCCGAGCGTCGAGCGGTAGCCCCACCGCGGGTCCCCGCGACCATCGATCCCGCGGAGCCCGCAGTCCGGAGTCCGGAGTCGATCTCACGGTCCGGGCTGGGGAGTTCCAGCCAGCCTCCGGGCCTTGTAGGCACCGCTGCTGCAGGTGGCGATGGAGACGGCTCGCAGGGGAGGCAGTATTAAGTGGGTTCGGTGTTTACCTTTCATGGACCGCCGACGCCAGGAAGGCTCGAGCGTTCACCCGGTGACGCGGTTGCCGCCTGCGCCGTCCGGGCCGGCACGGTGATGGCGGCCAGTGCCTCGGGGAGGCTGAAAGTGCCGGCATACAGCGCGCGCCCGATGAGGGCGCCTTCGACGCCCTGGTGCCGGAGGTCCGCGACGGCTTTGAGGTCGCTCAGGGTAGTGATGCCGCCGGCCGCGAGAACGGCTGCAGGGGTGTGGGCGCAGACGTCTTCGAAAAGGCGAAGGTTAGGGCCTTTCAGGGCGCCTTCTTTGCTGACGTCGGTGATGACGTAGCGGGAACAGCCCGCGTGGTCGAGGGCTGCCAAGATGTTCCACAGACCGCCCAGGTCGGCGCCTCGCAAGCCCACGACGCGGTAGCCGTCGTCGCGGATGCGCACCGGCAGGCTCACACCGAGCCGTTGGCCGTGGCGGGCGATGGCCTGGGCGCACCAGGCGAGATCCTCGAGCGCGCCGCGCCCCAGGTTCAGGCGAGCGCAGCCGGTGTCGAGGGCACGCTGGAGGGAAGCGTCGTCGTGGATCCCCGCACGGCACATCATCTGCACCTTGAGGTCGACGGCGCGGACGACCCGCTCGGCGGCATCGACGTCGAACCCGTCCGCTTCCTCGGTCATCACCAGGTGCAGCCACTGGGCACCCTCGTCCTGGAAGGCGCGTGCGCAGCCCACGGGGTCAGTGCGTGCCGGCTCGGGCACGTAGCCGTCCTCGACGAGGTGGACCACCTGCCCTGCGGCCACATGGACGGAGGGGAAAATCGTGAACACGGGCTCTGCCTGCTGCCTTGATCCATGCATCGACCGCTACCGCCAAAGCTCGTCCGAGGTCAGAGCAACTCTCGCCGCATTCGAAAGCCGCTGTCCCAGCATGCTGCTGCGCAGACGGCCGTAGTGCGAGTACTTCAGGACGCAACAGGCATGGACTCCTGTGCAACCTTTCCGACGCCTCCCCAGCCTTCCGGATGTCGGGCGGAACAGTCGCCCACCTCAAGGGATATCTGCCGGTCAGTCCCTGATCGACCGTGATGTGGTCGCATGGGTGGTCGGCGGGTGCCGCCTGTCATGGCCCCATGACGGCAAGCGTCGCCAGCCTCCTGCGGGGCGGGCGACGGGTGCCGACAGCGGGGCCGATCAGCCAGAGCAGCCAGTCGGCCAGTTCGGCCAGTTCGGCCAGCCCGCCCGACGGCTCGGCGGCGCCGCGGAGGACGGGGTCGACACGGGTGAGCTCGGCCAGCGCGCGGGTCGTCACATGCGCGAGGACATGGCACAACGCGCTGCGGCGGTCGTCCCGCATGCTCAACAGCCCCAGGACGAGGCCACGTTGACGGGCGTCGTTCCGCCACAAGCCGAAGGCCGCCCGGCGCAGCAGCAGGGAGGTGGGGTCGGTCCCGGTCAGGGCGCGGTGGAGTGCGGCGCTGAGACGTTCGGCCGACCAGGAGCGGGCTGCTCGTTCGGCGGCGTAGGAGGAGATGTCCCCGCCCTGACGGGCGAGGCATTCGCCGTCGAGGAGCGCGAGGGTCATGCCCTGGGCGGCCAGGGGGTGTCCGAGTCCGACTGCGTCGCCGACCAGGGCGCAGCGTCCTCTGCCGAAGAAGGAGCGCCGGCGGAATCGGGCAGCCGCCCACTGGACCTTGCCGCCGGTGAGCGCTTCGCGGAAAGCCGGGCGCAGGGCGTCGGGGAGTGCGGTGGCGTAGCCATGCCATAGGTAACCGCGGATGCCGGAGGGAGCCGGGTAGGGCAGGGGGACGTCGAGGCAGAGGCGGATGGTGTCCGGGGATACCTGGTAGGCCAGGACCGGGCCCGGCCCGCCGAGGAAGACGTGGCCGTACCCCTCACGCGGGAGCCGGGCGCCGCGCAGCAGGAGTCCGGCGATCCGGGACAGCGGTGCGGGCGGTGGTTCTCCGGGACGCAGGAGCCGGCGCACCGTGGAGGCACAGCCGTCCGCGCCGACTACGAGTCCGGCGCACAGCTCCTCCCGGGTCGTGACGGCCTGCCCGGCCGTGGTGACGGCGGTGACGCGTTCGCTCTGACGGAGGCTGATGCCGGGGGTGGCACGGACCGTGCGCATCAGCAGTGCGGTCAGGACGTGGTGGTACATGCTCACGGCGGTGCCGTCGGGGTAGGGGCAGTACAGTGGGAGGTTCCCGTCGCCGGTGTGCAGTTCGAACCCGTGGTTGGCGGTGAACTCCCATGTCTCAGTGGCTATTTCCATTCGGTGCAGTGCGCTCACGCCGGCCGGGTGGAGCCACTCCCCCGCCAGTCGCCGGGCGGGGGCCGAGCCTGGGTCCACGATGAGGACCGTGGCGCCGCGTCGGGCGAAGGCGAGCGCCGTCATGCAGCCCGCCGGTCCCGCGCCTGCGACCAGTACGTCCGCAGTCCGCACGAAATCCCCCCTGCGTCTTCTTGGCCCACTTCTGCTCGTGTTGGGGTGTCGCTAAACTGCAATATCGCGATGTGATCGCATATTCATGACATCTGGATAAGTGCGTGGGGGGCGGGGTGATGATCCTTGTCACGGGCGCGACCGGACACCTGGGTGCCAACCTGGTCCGTGAGCTCCTGGCCGAGGGGCAGGAGGTGCGCGTGCTGTTGAGGGAAGCGGCCGGGCCCGCGCTGAACGGCCTTGCGGTGCACCGGATGCCGGGTGATGTGCGGGACGCGGAGGCGGTCCGTCGTGCCGTCTCCGGCTGCGAGGAGGTGTATCACTGCGCCGCCCAGGTCTCCACGAGAAGCGGCGGCAAGCGCGAGATCTATGACGTCAACGTACTCGGTACGCACCATGTGCTGGCCGCCTCCCGGCAGGCGGGCGTCCGGCGGGTCGTGGTGACCGGGTCGTTGAGCGCGACCGGCCGGCGGCGCGGTGCCGCGTGCACCGAGGAGGATCTCTTCTATCCCTTTGGGGAGCACACGCCGTACACGGTCAGCAAGGTGCTGGCGGAGCACGAGTGTGCAAAAGCCGCGGCGCAGGGGCTCGATGTCGTCATCGCGACGTCCACGGCGATCATCGGCCCCCACGACTACCGGCCGTCGCGGATGGGCCGGCTGTTGCTGGACTTCGCCAACGGGCGGCTCCTGGCCTATGTCCCGGGCGGGTTCGAGTTCGTCTCCGTCAAGGATCTCGTCGCCGGGCATCTACTGGCGATGCGCCGCGGGGTCGCCGGCCGCAAATACCTGCTGTCCACCCACTACCACACGGTGGAGGAGATGCTCGGCTTCTACGGCGAGGCCTGCGGGCGCCGCCGGCTGTTGCGCGTGCCGTCGCCTGTGATGGCGGGCATCGCCAGGGCGGCCGCGCCGGCGGTGTCCCTGCTGGCCCCACGTCATGAGATGCGGCTGACCCCGGCCGCGGTGTCCTTCCTCCGCTCCCGGCGGCGCGCGGACTGCTCACGGGCGGTCGCGGATCTGGGGTTTCGGCCGACGAGTGTGGCCCGGGCCGTGGAGGAGGCCTACGCCTGCTTCGTGCGGCGCGGGCTGATCGACGGCCGCAGGGCAACGACCATGCCCCGGGGTTGCGTCGGCCGTCCGGCGCGACGCCGGGCGGGGCGGCCATGACCGGCCCGCCGGGTTTCGCACAGGCGCGGGGAAGGCGCCAGAAGGTTCTGGCGTCAGGCATGGATCCCGATCACTGGTATCCCGTGGAGTACGAGCGGGCCCTGCTCCCGGGGAAGACGCTCGCCACCTCGTTCTGGGACCGTCCGATCGTGGTCTGGCGCGGTCGGGACGGTTCGCTGCACGCGCTGGAGGACCGCTGTGCGCATCGCCAACTGCGGCTGTCCTCAGGGGTGGTGGATGGCTGCCATCTCACCTGCGAGTACCACGGCTGGACCTACCGCGGGGACGGCCGCGTGGTGCACTACGCGCACGACCTGTTCGGCCGCGCCGAACCCGAGGTGAGGGTACGGGACTTCCCCGTGACGACCCGCCACGGCCTGGTCTGGGTCTTCCCCGGCGACCCCGCCCGGGCGGGAGAGCGAGGCATCCCCGCCATCCCCGAGCTGGACGGGCCCCGGCCGTGGCCGCGCATGGACATCTCCTACGTCTGGCGGGCCCACCACTCCCTGATCATCGACAACACCAGCGATTTCACCCACGCCTACCTGCACCGCAGGTACCGGCCCTTCTGGGATGCCAAGTTGACCCATCGGGCCCCGACGGAGGACGGGGAGGGCGTCGAGATCTCCTACGCCGCCTTCATCGGCGGTGGCCGCTTCGTCCGGCACTTCGTCAACCGCAGGCGCGCCGACACCACCTCCATCGACATCACCTACCACTACCCGTACCAGTGCTCCGACACCGGCGGCTACATCAAGCACTGGCTCTTCATCCTCCCCATGGACCGCCGCACCACGCGGGCCTTCTTCCTCTTCTACTTCAAGGCCGACGGAATCCAGCTGCCCGGCACCGGTCTCGCCATGCCGTACCGGCTGACCGCGCCCCTGATGCGGGCGGTCAGCGCGTTCACCGCCCGCCCGACCCTGTCCCAGGACGGCGCGGCGGTGGAGGAGGAACAGCAGGGATACGAGCGGCACTTCGCCGCACCGGCCGTGGAGCTCAACCCGGCCGTCCGGCTGTGCCAGGACCTCACCATCCGCAAATGGGAGGAGTACCTTGCCCGCGACGCACACACCCGGCGACGCCCCGAGGACCGGCCCCGCCCCGGCCCCGGACCAGGCGCACCGCAAAGCCCTTGACCGGCTGCTCTCCCTCCAGGAACCGTCGGGCTGCTGGGAGGGCGAGATGGTGTGGAACACCATGATCCTCTCCCAGTACGTCATCGTCTGCCGCCTCGTCGGGCGCGACCTGCCGGAGCCGACCCGGGCGGCCATGACACGGCACTACCGCGGCACGGCCGCCCCGGAGGGCGGCTGGGGCCTGCACCCGGAGGCCGGCCCCTCCCTGTACTGCACCACCCTCGCCCACATCGCGCTCCGGCTGCTCGGCAACCACCGGGAAGACCCGCTGTGCGCCCGCTCGGCGGCCTGGCTCCGCGCCCGGCCGGGAGGAGTGCAGGCCGTGCCCACCTGGGGCAAACTCTGGCTGGCCTTCACCGGGCTGCACGACTACCGCGCCGTCAACCCACTGCCGCCGGAACTGTTCCTGCTGCCGCGCCGACTGCCGATCCACCCCGACCGGCTCTACTGCCACACCCGCACCATCTACCAGGCCATGGCCTACCTCTACGGCATCCGCTTCTCCGGCGACCTCGGCCACCCGCTCACCAAGGAACTACGAGACGATCTGCTGTTCGGCGAACAACAGCCCGTAGCGCAAAGGCCGTTCCGTACGCAGCGCCACCTGCTCGGCACTGATGCCGTGGTCCCCCCGGGCCGGGGGCTCCGGGCCGCGTTCGACGCTCTCGCGCTGTACGAACGTCGGCCTCCGCGCCGGACGCGGGCCCGCGCGCTGGCCCGCTGCCTGGAGCGCGTGACCCATGAGCAGGACATCACGCGGAACCTGGGGATCTCCCCGGTCAGCTCGCTCCTCAACGTCCTGGTGCTGTACGCCTCCGGGGCTCACCCCGCGGCCGTGGACCGCGCCCTGACAGCCCTCGATCACTGGCGCTGGGCGGACCCGGAGCGCGGCATCCGCTACGCGGGGGCCCGGTCCCAGACCTGGGACACCGCGTTCGCCGTCGAGGCCCTGCTGGCCCACCGGCCCACCCGGCCGGGCACCCAGGAGGCCACGATTCTCCGCGCCTGCGCGTATCTGCGCGAAGCCCAGGTCACCGAGGACGTACCGCGCCCCGAGGTGACCGCCCGCGCCCCCGCCGCCGGCGGCTGGTGCTTCTCCGACAGCGGTCACCGCTGGCCGGTCAGCGACTGCACCGCCGAGGCCGCGACCGCCCTCCTGCAGGCCCGCGCACTCCTGCCGGACGCACCCGTACCCGTACCCGTGCCCGACGAGCAACGCCTGCAGCAGGCGACCGCGTTTCTGCTCCACCGGCAGAACCGGGACGGCGGCTTCGGATCGTACGAACCGCGCCGGGGCAGCCGCCTGCTGGAGGCGGCGAACCCGTCCGAGATGTTCTCCCACTGCATGATCGAGGACTCCTACACCGAATGCACCGGCTCCGCCCTGGCCGCCCTCGCGGAACTCGGGCGCTGGGAGGGCCAAGCGCATCGGGAAGCGGTGACACGCGCCATCCGGCAGGGAGCTCGCTTCCTGCTCCGCACGCAGCGCAGGGACGGATCCTGGCGCGCCGCCTGGGGCGTCAACCGCATCTACGGCACCCTCTTCGCCGTCCGTGGCCTGCGCGCTGCCGGAGCGCCGCCCGGCCATCCCCGGCTGGCCCGAGCCGCGCACTGGCTGCAGTCCGTGCAACGGGCCGACGGCGGCTGGGGCGAACATCACCGCGGCTGCACTGAGGACCGCTACGTCGAACACCCCGAGAGTCAGCCCGTGATGACTGCGTGGGCGCTGCTCGCGCTGCTGCCGATCACCGACCCCGGCACGAAGTGCGTACACCGTGGCATCGACTGGCTGTGCGAGCACCAGGCGGCGGACGGCTCATGGCACCAAGAGGCGGTGACCGGCGTCTTCTTCGGCACGGCCATGCTCGACTACCGCCACTACGCCGAGTACTTCCCCCTCTGGGCACTCGGCGGCTACCTCACCGCCCTCGGCCAGGCCGGCTGAGGACTCGATGCCGCTCCGTCACCCCCAACGGCTCCGCCGTGCCAGCGCCTCGACGACATCTGCCGTCCGAGCCTCCGGCTCGGGCAGCAGGAACGTCCGGCCCAGGGACGCCTGCCGGTGCAGCGCCTCGGCCAGTTCCCCGGAGGTACGGGGCCAGGGAACGAGCCCGGCACGGGCGAGAGTCGCGGCGTTCTGCCTGCCGTGCCCCGCCAGCACCTGGTAACTGACCGCAGGCAACCCGGCGACCATCGCCTCGGTCAGCGCAAGGCCCCCGGCGTTATGGACCAGGACGTCGGCCGCGGCCATCAGCCGCGGCACGTCCTCACACCAGCCCAGCGCCACAACGCCGGGCAGAGCCGCTGCCCTGCGCCTGAGCCGATCGTTGCGGCCGCACAGGACGACGGCCACGGTCCCCGGCACCTGGCGCACCGCCGCGACGCCGGTCATCGCATCCCCGCTGCCCAGCGCCCCGCTCACCAGCAGCACCACGCGCACGTCCGGCGGCACCGCCAACCCGCGACGCACCGCGCGGCGCACGGCCTCGTCCACCGGCTGCCCGAACGCGGGAGCCACCAGCGGCCCGCCGACCGACATGGCGATCCCGTACCGCTGCGCTGCCTCCACCGCCGTCGCCCGCATGACGGTCAGATACCGGTCGATCCCCGGGTGCGTCCACAGCCGGTTCGGCGCGGGGTCGGTCAAGCAGCACACCGCCGGAACGCGCAGCCCGCCGTCCCGCCGGAGCATGCCCAGGGTCTGCGTGGCCAGGGGGAAGGTCGAGACCACGACATCGCACCCCCCGGCCGCCCACCGCGCCACCGCGTGCCGGGCCGCACGGCACACCCGCTGAGTCACCGCGCGGACGGCCGAATCGTGCTCCTCGCTACGGGCCAGCCAGTCGAACACCCGGGGCGTGTACTGGGCGGTGAGCTCATGCACCCCTCGCAACGGTGGCCGGTACGGCCGGGGCAACGCTTGGAGGAAATCACGCGAGACGGCCTCCACCCCGCGTTCCCGCAACTGGCGCACCAGTTCCCGCGCGACACCGTCGTGCCCGGCTCCCATACTGCCCGACACGACCAGCACCCGTGCCGGCCTGCCGGGCCGGGGCTCCCCTGGGCGCATCAGAGCGCGCCGCTCTCCGCGAGGCGGGCGATCTCCCGGATAAAGCCCTTCGCAAGCCGGCCGGCGTCACCGGGCAGGCGGTGGGTGGTCACGGCGACGACGGACGCGTCGGCGTATTGGCTGAGGACGAAGTGACAGACACCAAGAGGCGGTACGACGGGCCACGCCACGATCCGGACCACAGGATCCCCGTCGAGATCCCACCGGGTGTGCCCCCACGGCAGGCTCGTACAGCCGACAGCCGCGTGTGAGGGCCGCATGGCGCGGGCGAGCACGGCATCCATGGCCCGTGGCCCCAGAATCGACACCGCACGCCCCAACTGCCAGGGCAGGTCCAGAGCGCGGCGGCCGAAGGCGTCCACCAGGCCGCGGCACGCCATGAGACGGGCCGACGGCGTGTCGTGGTGTGCGGGCAGCGGCAGGCGGAGCGTACTGGCGTGGTTGCCCAGCTCGCCCGCGTTGCCGGCGGTGCGAGTACTCACGGGGACCCAGGTGAAGACGCGGCCACGGCCCCGGACGCGTCCCGGGGACCATCCGGCCGGATCCCCGAAGCACGAACGCAGCGCGCCGGCCGCGGCCGCCATCAGCGTCTCCGTGGTGGTCGCGGTGGTGTGGGGAAGGGCCCGGCGCGCCGCCCGGAATGCGCCCGCGTCAACCGGCTCCCAAGCCAAGTCGGGCTCGGGTGAACAGCGTTGAGGCAGCGGAACGGCAAGTCCCGGCTCCAGAAAGCTCTCGACAACGCGACGCAGATCGCTGCGATCGGGGTGCCGTCGGGGCCTGGGGAGCGCGCACCCCGGGCCGTCCAGGAGCAAACGCATCAGCGTCACCGCCGACTGGCCATCGGCCAGCGCATGATGCATCCGCAACAGCAACCCGTACCCGCCCTCCACCGGACACGGCATCAACCGCAGCTCCCACAAAGGCCGCTCCGGCGACAGCGGACGCACCAGATTTGCGGACGCCCACGAGTCGATCGTGAGCCCGGCCGGGTCCTGGACCACATGCTGCTCGACCGCGAAACGGTCATGCTCCGTCCACCGATACCGACCGGCACCACCCGTCCCGGGCGGCGGCGTCAACACCCAGCGCAGCCGCCTGAGTCGGCTCCACCTAGCCGCCACACGGCTCCGCAGATCGCCCAAAGCAGGCGGACTGCCGCTGAGCAGAAAGGACACGCACCAGATCAGAGGACTGCAGGTATGCCGGGCCACGAATTCGTCTGCCAACGAGAGGCGAGGGAAACGGCTCATCGACCTGATACTGCCTGCGCGGCGGGAGGACGAAACGCGGTGACCGAGGGGTGCCCGGCTAGACGGTGCACGCTGCGGGATGCAACGCGCTCGCCGTCCTTGACACCCGGAAGTCCGGACACCGGCCTGACCGCCCCGTCGACGCCACCTCCCGTGGTCACCGGCTCTTTGGAGGCGGTTGCCGGTGGCGAGGCCAGCAAACGCACTTGTCGCCCCGCCAAGGGACCTGCGCAGGTCAGAAGCAGTACGGATGCCTTTGTGGTCGCATGAATCGCCACCCGGAGATCGACACTGGGTAAGGCCGCGGCGTCAGCGACGTATGTGTCGGGCGTGAAGTCGCCGCCGTTGTCCGACAGTCCGTGTCCCCGCTGGTCGAGCGCGACGACGCGATAGCGCCCGGCGAGCGCGGCGGTCGACTGGCCGAAAATCCGCCCGCACCCGAAATGGCCGTGCAGGGCCGGGCCGGCAGTACGGGGCCGGGTCCCTCGAAGTCCAGGTAGATGAAGCGACGGCCGCGGAGCCGGATGAGGGACTCAACGGGCATCGCGGCCTCTCCTGCCGACGGTCAAGGGGCGTCGTGCTGCAGACGACACCCCCGCCCACCACGGTTTGTGACCCCTCCGCCACTGTACGTCGCTTCAAAGAATCTTTACAACTGCGACGCCCGGCCACCCCTCCCTCCAACCGCCCTACAAAATGCCGGTTATGACCGGCACGCTTGGTGGCGCTGTGTCCGTCTATGTTCCAGGAGCGCGACAGAGGGCGCGAATCTGTTACTCGATCCCATGGAGAAGTTGTATCGATACGGCAAAGGAATCGAAAAGTCGACCGCTCGAGCCACCCCTCTCCGCACCCGCAGCCGTCAACACGGTTGGCCGCGCGACCCATTCGCATGCTTATATCTGCGGCACCGCGGTGGTCCTGAGAACGGCGGTCGATTTCGACCGGACCGACGCGGGGCGGACGGACAGTTATTTCCCTTGTCCACCCGTCTATTTGAAAAAGTGTCAGACGAACGAAGGGTGCGCGAAAACCATGCGTAACGACATCGAGACCCGCGAGATCGCCGACGCCGAGCTGGACGGCATTGCCGGCGGCGTGGCCATCAACGGTGGTCTCCTCGGCGCCGTGACCGGCGACGTCCACAACGTGGTGAACACCGTGACCTCCCTGAACACGGTGGGCGCCGTCAAGGCCGTCCCCGCCGGGGTCGAGGGCATCATCGGCCTCAACGTCGGCGTCGCCGGCCTCTGAGCGTGACGTACCCCACCGGGCCGCACGGTCCGGGGAGTTTCACGGTCTGACCGTCGCTCCCGCGCCGCCGTGAGGCGACCCGGAAACCCATGAACCCCGGAACGCTCCCCTTGTTCCGGGGTTCATGGCCGTTCACTCGGTGCACATTCAGCACGCCCGCCGAGAACGCAGTCGAAGGAATAGTTCGTGCAGTTCCGCCAGAAGGCGCTTTCCAAGCTGCAATCGCCCGAAGAACTCGATTTGCCCGTACGCTTCGCCCGCCCGCAAGGACGGCTCGTCCTTGCCGTCACGCTCCTCGTCATGGCCGTGGCCGGCGTCTGGGTATTCACCGGATCGGTGTCCTCCAAACTGAGCGCACCCGGCATCCTCACCCACTCAGAAGGAAGTTATCTGCTGCAAAGCCCATTCGCCGGACAAGTCACCGCAGTCCTCGCCAAGGAGGGCCAGCTCCTCTCGGCGGGCACCCCTCTCATCCAGGTCGACACGGACCACGGCATGCGGACGGTGCGCGCGGTGGCCGAGGGACGGGTGACCACGCTGGCCGCCAAGACGGGCACGGTCCTCACCACGGGAGCGGACGTGGCGATCGTGGAGCACATGCAGAACCCGAACGAGCCGCTGGTGGCCATGCTGTACGTACCCGGCGAAAGCGGCGGGGTGATCTCCCCGGGCGCCGCGGTCGACCTGACGGTCCAGTCCGTCCCCCGCGAACGATTCGGTATGCTCCGCGGCCGCGTCACGGCGGTCGGCCGCGCCCCGCAGACGCAGGCGCAGATCAGCGGCTTCCTCGGCGACGGCCGACTCGCCGCGCAGTTCTCCCGGCAAGGCAACCCCGTTGCGGTGCTCGTGCAGTTGGAGCGCTCCTCCACCACCACGTCGGGCTACCGATGGTCCTCCGCGGACGGGCCCCCGTTCTCCCTCGGCTCCCCCACTCCCGTCACCGCAGCCGTCCACCTCGCCGCTCAGCGGCCCGTCGACTGGCTGCTCCCATGACCGCGGCACCGGAAGAGACCCCGCTGCGCCCGCCCGCACCCGGAGGACACCGGCACCGCCGAGGCACCGTGCAAGCCCCCAGAGGCCGAACGCCCCGGCCCGTGCGCACCCCCACCGTGCTGCAGATGGAGGCGGTGGAGTGCGGCGCGGCCGCTCTGGCCATGGTGCTCGGCCACTACGGCCGCTTCGTCCCCCTGGAGGAGCTGCGCATCGACTGCGGCGTCTCCCGGGACGGCTCGCGCGCCAGCAACCTGCTCAAGGCCGCACGCGGCCACGGGCTGCAGGCCAAGGGCATGCAGATGGACCTGGCCGCTCTCGCCCGCGTGCCCGCTCCGGCCGTCCTGTTCTGGGAGTTCAACCACTACGTCGTCTACGACGGCATGGGCCGCCGCTTCGGGCGCCGCGGCGTGTACGTCAACGACCCGGCCAAGGGCCGGCGTTTCGTGCCCATGGAGGAGTTCGACACCAGCTTCACCGGCGTCGTCCTCACCTTCGAGCCCGGCGAGGGCTTCCGCCGCACCCGCCGCACACCTGGTGTCCTCGCATCCCTGCCCGCCCGGCTGCGCGGCACGTCGGGCACCATGCTCGCCGCCGTACTCGCCAGCCTCCTCCTGGTGGTCGTCGGTGCGGCGGTGCCCGCGCTGAGCCGCACATACATCGATACGTTCCTGATCGGCGGCCGGACCTCTCTGACCGGTGTGCTCTTCGCGTCGATGGCGACCGCCCTGCTGCTGACCGCGACGCTCACCGCGCTGCAGCAGGCCAACCTGCTGCGCGGACGCGTCATTTCCTCCACCCTGGGCAGCGCCCGCTTCCTGCGGCACCTGCTCAGGCTGCCGGTCACCTTCTTCTCCCAGCGCAGCCCCGCCGACCTGGTCCAGCGCCTGCAGTCCAACGACGCCGTCGCCGAGACCCTGGCGAGGGACGTGGCCGCGGCCGCGGTGGACGCGGTGGTCGTGGTCCTCTACGCGGTGCTGCTGTGGACGTACGACCCACAGCTGACCGTCGTCGGCATCGGCATCGCGCTGCTCAACGTGGTCGCCCTGCGGGTGGTCGTCCATATACGCGCCACCGGCACCGAGAAGCTGCGTGCCGAGAACGCCCGGCTCGTCAACACCGCGTACAGCGGCCTGCAGCTCATCGAGACCATGAAGGCCACCGGCGGCGAGAACGGCTTCTTCCGCCGATGGGCCGGCCGGCACGCGATCACCCTCGACGTGCAGCAGCGGCTCGGAGTGCCCAGCGCGTGGCTCGCGGTGGTCGCGCCCACGCTGGCGGCGCTCAACAGTGCGCTCATCCTGATGATCGGCGGCCTGCGGGCGGTGGAGGGACATCTCTCGGTCGGCCTGCTGGTCGCCTTCCAGGCGCTGGTCACCGGGTTCACCGCGCCCATCGCCCGTCTCAACGGCGTGGCCGGGCGCGTCCAGGACTTCGCCGCCGACGTCGCCCGCCTCAAGGACGTCGAGAACTTCCCCGTCGATCCGCTCCATGCGCGGCGCGAGCCCCTCGCCGGCACCCGTCGCCTCAAGGGCCACGTCGAACTCGACGCCGTCACCTTCGGCTACAGCCCGCTGGACGCGCCCCTGTTGCGGGACTTCTCCCTCTCGGTCGGGCCCGGCCGGCAGGTGGCGCTCGTCGGCGGTTCGGGCAGCGGCAAGTCCACCGTCTCGCGGCTCATCTCCGGCCTGTACGCGCCGTGGGAGGGTGCCGTCCGCATCGACGGCATGCGGCTGGAGGACATTCCGCGCGGCGCGCTGGCCGCCTCCGTCTCCTTCGTCGACCAGGACCTCTTCCTCTTCGAGGGCACCGTGCGTGACAACGTCGCCCTGTGGGATCCCTCCGTGCCCGACGAGGACGTCATCGCCGCATTGCAGGACGCCGCGGTGTACGACGTCGTGGCCCGCCGCCCCGGCGGCATCCACAGCCGCGTCGAACAGGACGGCCGCAACTTCTCCGGCGGTCAGCGTCAGCGCCTTGAGATCGCGCGGGCGCTGGTCCGGCGTCCCGGCGTCCTGGTCCTGGACGAGGTAACCAGCGCCCTGGACGCGGTGACGGAGCAGGTCGTCATGGACAACCTGCGGCAGCGCGGCTGCGCTTGCGTGGTCATCGCCCACCGGCTGAGCACGGTGCGCGACAGCGACGAGATCGTCGTGCTCGACCGCGGCACGGTCGTCGAGCGCGGCCGGCACGAGGAGTTGCTCGCCGCGCAGGGCGCGTACGCCGATCTGGTCAAGGAGCACTGATGACCTCTCCGTACTACGCCGCAACTGCCACCGCCGGCGCGCGGCCGGGTCCGGTCCCCGACCCGGTCGTGGAATCGCTCGGCGGACTCGGCACGGCCGTCGACTGCACGGGCATGCGCAGCCTCTCCCTTGAGGGGCCGCACGTGCTGTGGCTCGTCTTGGACGGCGGACTGGACCTGTTCGCCGTCGACGCGGAGCAGGCGGGCCACTGGCACTTCCTGGGCCGACTGGCAGCGGGCACGCTGCTGTTGGGCCCGGCCCAAGGTCCACGGCACACTCTCATCGGCCGGCCCCTGCACGGCTGCCGGCTGCGCCGCGTGGAGCTGCGCGAACTGAACCGGCCGCCGTACGGCCATGACCCGTACGCCTACGACCCGTACGGCCATGCCCCGTACAACTCCACAGGCGGGGCACTGAGTCCGCTTGAGAACGCCTTCGCGCTCGGCGTGGGGCGCGGCCTGCGCGTCCTCTACCAAGCCCCCTTGGAAGGCCGTTCCGCCACCGGTCCGGACGCGGCCGACGACGACGTCCTGTGGATGCAGATCTCCCCCGGCGACGTGCAGTACGGCGCCGTCTACGAGGGTCACGACACCGCCGGCACGCTCCTCGTGGACGCGGGGATGTGGCAGGGCATGGTCGATCAGCAGTACCGGCTGCTGTACGCCCTGGACGACTGGATCGAGCAGCTCGAACGCGCCCACGAGGACCGTGCGGCGGCCGGCATCGAAGCCGGCGAGGCCGCCCGCGCGCAGGCCGACCGGGCACTGCTGGCCTCCATCGACCGTGCTCGCGGCAAGACGCACCGCGGCGCAGGCGACGACGCGACGTTCGCCGTGTGCCGCCTGGTCGCCGACGAAGCCGGCATCGTCCTGACCAAGCCCGTCGACAGCGGCCCCGCCGCCTCCGGGCGCATGGATCCTGTCGAGCGCATCGGGCTCGCCTCCCGGGTCCGTACCCGCGCCGTCAAGCTCGACGGCCGCTGGTGGCGGGAGGACAGCGGGCCCCTGGTGGGCCTGCGCGCGGACGACGAGGCGCCGGTGGCGCTGCTGTGGCGGCGCGGTGGATACCAGGCCGTCGACCCCGCCACCGGCACACGGGAACGCGTCGGCAAGGCCAACGAGGCCGCCTTCGTGCCGCGCGCCGTGATGTTCTACCGGCCGCTGCCCGAGGGGAAGCTGGGCCTGCTCCGGCTGGTGCGCTTCAGCCTGCGCGGGACGGCCCGGGAGGTGCGCTCCGTCCTCCTGGGCGGACTGGTCGCGGTGGGCCTGGGCGCGCTCGTGCCCGTCGCCACCGGCAAGGTGCTCGGCGCGTACGTGCCCCAGGCCGAGAACGGCCTCATCGTGCAGACCGCCGTGGCGCTCATCGCCACCAGCGTCGTCTCGGCTGCCTTCATACTGCTGCAGAACATCGCCGTCCTGCGCCTGGAGGGCCGTATCGAAGCCGCCCTGCAGCCCGCTGTGTGGGACCGGCTGCTGCGGCTGCCGACGCGGTTCTTCACCGGCCGTTCCACCGGAGAACTGGCCAGTGCGGCCATGGGCATCAGCTCCATCCGCCGTGTGCTGTCCGGCTTCGGGTCGGTGGCCGTGCAGGCGAGCACCGTCGGCACGGTGAACCTCGTCCTGCTGCTCGCCTACAGCGTGCCGCTGGCGCTGGTGGCGGTCGCGATGCTGCTGGTGATCGCCGCGGTCTTCCTCGGCCTGGGGCTGTGGCAGCTGCGTTACCAGCGGCAGCTGGTCAAGCTCGAGGACAAGCTCGGCAATCAGGCGTTCCAGACCCTGCGGGGGCTGCCCAAGTTGCGGGTGGCGGCGGCCGAGAGCTTCGCGTACGCCGCCTGGGCGCGGGAGTTCGCGCGGACCCGGGTGCTGCAGCAGCGCATCGGCCGGATCAAGAACGTCGTCACGGTGCTCAACGCGGTCTCTCTGCCGCTGTGCACACTCGTGATGTTCGTGCTGCTGGCCGGGCCGGCGCAGGGCAGCATGTCCGCCAGTGCATTCCTCACCTTCAGCACCGCCGTGACGATGCTGCTGTCCTCGGTCACCCAGCTGACCGGAGCGCTCCTTTCCGCCGCCGCCGTGCAGCCCATGTTCGAACGGGTCGGGCCGCTCTTCCGGGAGACCCCCGAGGTGAGCGGCACCAGTGCCCAACCGGGCGCGCTCAGCGGTGCTTTGGAGGCGAAGAACCTGTCCTTCCGGTACTCCGACGACGGCCCGCTCGTCCTGGACGACGTGTCGCTCCAGGTACGGCCGGGCGAGTTCGTCGCGATTGTCGGGGGCAGCGGCTGCGGCAAGTCGACCCTGCTGCGCCTGCTCATCGGCTTCGACAAACCGGCCGCCGGCAGCGTCCTGTACGACGGCCAGGACCTGGCGGCCCTCGACCGGGCCGCCGTCCGCCGCCAGTGCGGCGTCGTCCTGCAGAACGCCCAGCCCTTCTCCGGCTCGATCCTCGACTGCATCTGCGGCACCGAGGCGTTCTCGCTCGAAGAGGCGTGGGAGGCCGCCGCGATGGCGGGCCTGGCCGAGGACATCAAAGCCATGCCCATGGGCATGCACACCATGCTGTCGGACGGCGGCGGCACCGTCTCGGGCGGCCAGCGCCAGCGCCTGATGATCGCCCAGGCTCTCGTCCGCAAGCCGCGCATCCTGTTCCTGGACGAGGCGACCAGCGCGCTGGACAACGAGGCCCAGCGTGTGGTCATCGAGTCCACCCGCGCCCTGCGCGCCACCCGCGTCGTGATCGCCCACCGGCTCTCCACCGTCATGGACGCGGACCGGGTCGTGGTGATGTCGGAGGGCCGGATCGTGCAGCAGGGGGCGCCTGCCGAACTCCTCGCGGATGCGGGCGGGTTGTTTCGCGAGCTGGTGCGGCGGCAGATCACCTGACGAGGGGCGGCGAGGGTAGCGGAATCGGGGGAGCGGACCGTGGTTCGCGTGCGGGTGCGGCGTCTGGTGTGTCCCACCCGTGGCTGCTGCCGCCGCCGTACCTTCCGAGAGCAAGTGCCCGGGGCGCTGGAGCGATGCCAACGACATACCGTCCGTCTGACCAGCCAAGTCAAAGCCGTGGTGAAGGAGTTGGCAGGCCGCGCAGGAGTGCGTCTGCCGACGGCACCGGCGGTGGGTCTGTCGCGTCACACCGCTCTGCGCACTCTTCTGCGCATGTCGCTGTCCGCTCCGCGGGTGCCCCGCGTGATCGGTGTCGACGAATTCGCCCTGCGCCGACGTCACCGCTATGCCACCGTGGTGATCGACGCCGAGACCCACGAACGGATCGGGGTCCTGCCCGACCGCACGGCTGAGACGCTGGAGGCGTGGCTGCGCGAGCGTCCGGGCGTCGAGATCGTGTGCCGCGACGGTTCCGCGACCTACGCCGAGGCCATCCGCCGAGCCCTGCCGACACTGGGTGTAGCAGTTCAATGCGCAACCTCTGGAAGCGATCACCATGCGCTCCGCCACCTCTCGGGGGCGCGTCCACCGGCGCTGCGGCTGCCGGGACCACCTGCACCAACAGCTCGGATCACGCTGCCCACGACTCCTCAACGACCCTGATCACGGGACCTGGACGTTCCCCGTCGATCTCCCCTGCCCCGTCCGGAACACGGCCGCACAGGCTCTGCGCCGGATGGTCGACAGCGCCGGCGGCTTCCTCGCCGACCCCAACCAGACGGTCGCCGACTACCTGACTGCCTGGCTCCAGGCCAAGGCCATGACCCTGAAGCCGACGACTACGGTCCGCTACTGCCACTATGTCGTCGACGACCTCGTCCCGGCTCTGGGGAAGATCAAGCTCGACGACCTCGGGTACGGGCACATCGCCGCCTTTGTACGAGCACAGTTCGCGCGTGGCAGGGGTCCGGTCACCGCCCACCGCAGCCTCGCCACGTTGTCGAGTGCGCTCGGCGAAGCCGTCCGGCATCACCGGCTCGACCACAACCCCGCACGACCCACAATCATCCCCCGACCAGCAGCTGCCGAACGCCATATCTGGACCGTCGACGAGGCAGCCACCTTCCTGCAGTACTGCCTGGCGCGGAGCCGCTCATCACCGACCTCGTCGAGGTGCTGGTCGGGACCGGCATACGCAAGGGCGAGGCGCTCGGTCTGCACTGGGAAGACGTCCACCTCGACGACCGTGTCCTCTATATACGGCGCACGCCCTCCGCGATCGACAACAACCAGCTCGCGATCACGACGCCGAAGACACGCAGCAGCAGGAACTGGGTCGCAATCTCCGGACGCGTCGCCTCCGCACTCCGCCACCGCTTGCGCGAGAGGTCTCCGTCGACAATGGCGGGGCTCGAGGGCGACTTCGTCTTCCACCGGCCCGACGGCCGACCGCTACACCCGCAGTACATGCTCAACCACTTCCACTACCGCTGCCGACAAGCCGGGGTCTCCCGCACGACGATTCATGATCCCCGGCGCCTGTCGGCCACGATCTCGATCAACGCCGGAGTCCCACTCACCGTGGTATCGAAGACCCTGCGCCATTCAATGCTCTGCACGACCGCGAACATCTACAGCCACCTCACCGCCCAGGCAGCCCGCGAAGCCGTTGACGTTATCGACAAAACCCTCACCAGAGCCGACCAGCCACCTGCTCCCCCACGGCCTATCCCGGCACCGCGACCGCCCTGCGACCGCCTTGCGACCACAAGCCGACGAAACATCAAAAAGGCCGTCCTCGCATCATGCGAGAACGGCCTCCGACCTGCGAAAATCGCTGGTCGGGACGGCGGGATTTGAACCCACGACCCCTTGACCCCCAGAGGCACGGCGTTCAAATTGCCCAAACTAGCCCAAATCACTGTGAGCAAAGCTCTACAAACCGGACGGTGTTCACTAACGCGCGCTCCACATGGTCCCAGACTGGTCCCAGCGACAACCCGGATCCGAACCCACGCTGCAACTTGACCCACTCCCTCCATACGGGCTGGAGGCGTCCGCGGACGTGATCGAAGTCGCCATGATGAGGGCCTGCGTCTGTGGCCTGCATGGAACCGCCCCGCCGCTGCTGCGGCGTCTTCGTTCGGCTGCAGCGACCGCAGTGCTTGGGGCCTGTTATTACACTGCCACCAAGGCCTATCGAGCATCGCACTGGCCTTTGGCCCGTCGGCTCCACAGCCAGGCGCAGAGAGCGACGATCAAGGAAGCCCCGCCAACTTGAAGTTGCAGCTCAGCGGGGGTGGTGTGCTCGTTGAGCGTCATGCTCACCCAGGTCGTGGGCGGCGGTCTGGGCTCGATCATCCGTCAGCGGTTGACCTCGAGGTTCGTGAGTATCAGCAGGACGCGCAAGAGGCCGGTGGTGCGGGCGGGGTCGGTGCGAAGCTTGGTGAGGGTTCGCCACATTTTGAGGTGGGCGAAGCCGCGTTCGACGGGGGGCGTGTGCGGCGGCGAGCACACGGTTGGCTTTCTTTTGGCCGTCGGTGAGCTTGCGGGTGCGGGTGGCCTTGTAGCCGGTGACGACGGCCGGGGCGTCGGGATCGTTGTCCAGGCCGAGGAAGCCGAGGTCGGCCAAGGCGCCGAGACCGGTGGCACGCAGATGCTCGAGGATGTGGTCGTGGCGGGCGGCGGTGATGTCGTGGGTGCGGCCGGGGCGGGCCGCGGAGATCCGGATCAGGTGGCCCTTCTCGTCGGTCAGGGCGAGGAGGTGCAGGCCGTGACGTCGGTGTTTTCCCGGGTAGTTGGGTCGGTTGTCCTTGCCGACGCGGCGGACGGTGGGGATGAGGGTGCCGTCGATCAGGACGGCTTCGCCGCCCCGCCTGGCGATTCTTTTCAGGGCGCGGTCCAGGCGCGGGGCGCGGGCGTCGAGCAGCGTGATCAACTCGTCGCGCCGGCGCCGTATCGGCGTTTCGCCGGTCTGGTTGCCGCCGGCCATGTCGGCGATGCGCTGGTCGTGGCGGAGCACGGCGAGGACGATGACGACGATCTGCCCGGGCTCCAGGCGGCGCCGGCGGGAGCCGGTCGTCTTGAGGTGGCGGCGCAGCAGGCCGGCGCGGTATTCGTTGGTCTTCCGGGACACCGGCAGGCAGCACTGGTGGACAGGGAAGCCGGTGTCCCCGGCAGGCTCGTTGAGCTTCTTCATGCACACCTCGAAGTCAACGGCCGCCGGGGGCGCCCTGGTTATGGGTGCGGCCCTGGTTCTACAGGGTGAGCTGGAAGCGTCCGTCGGGCAGCTTGCGCAGCCAGCCGCGGCCGGACAGCTTGGTCAACTTGCCGCGCAGCGGCTCCAGCCGCCCCTTTGACCTCGACTTCGAGGCCGAGCACGGTGCCGACGTCTTTGACGCGTACCGGGCCTCCCGCCTCCTGCACGATCTGCATGATCCGCTGGTGGTCCGGCGGCAGCGTGTCCTCGCCGGCGCCCGCCTCCTGGTGCGGGACCAGCAGCACGCCACGGCCGCCTGCCTGCGCGGGCACCGCCTGCGTGGCCGCCTTCTCCGTCTGAAGCCGGGCGTGCATGCGCTCCCACACGCGCATCGCCGCGGCGAGGTCCTCGCGCTCGGAGCGGACCTTCCCGAGCTGCTCGGCCAGGAGCTTCTCGTCCTCGTCGGGTTCGGCCCGGCGGGCGGCGACGCGTTCGGCGGCTTTGCTGATCTCCGTCATCCCGCGTGCCTGCGAACCCGCTCTGCCCCGTGATCTGGAAACGGGCAGACCGCCCGTGGCCACTGCCCGACGATCAAGACGGCGGGCTACCGCCCGCCACCGGCCCGAGGACCCCTCAGCAGCAGCACACCAGCCCTCTTGACCAGCGAGAACCAAGTTGGCGGGGCTTCACTGCTTCCGCATGATCGAAGAGTCCACCGATACAACCCGATCCAGATTCCCCGTCGCGTCCGCGAGCGCGGTCAACGCCACCAACACCCGATCCCAGGTCCCGTCGGCGGCATAACGGCGGTGGCGCTTCGACACCGTCTGCCACGGACCGAACGCCTCGGGCAGATCCCGCCACGGCACCCCCGTCCGCAACCGGAACAGCATTCCCTCCACGACCAGGCGGTTATTGGCGAAGTTGCGGCCCATGCGGCCATCGGATTTCGGCAGCAACAGCTCGAGAAGCTCCCACTGCTTGTCCGTCAGAATCCGATACCGATCACCGGCCGCCGTCGCCACGGCGAACATGATGCCCGACGCAGCGACCTACCGGGCACAATCCGCGAAGACCGATTGGGAGACATGACCTAGCCGCGGCATTCACCGCTCCGGTCTTCAAGCGGGGCTTCGATTTTCATTCGTTATCAGGCGGGCGGCTCGGTGGACACACCGAGCTGATCGGACCTGCGCTGCGGAGTCAGAGGGCATAGGTGCTCGGCCGCCTGTCCTCGAGCGGGGCAATCGACGCTCCGTCGTCGAAGACGAGGCGTTTGCCACGGAAACGGTCGAGATCGATCCGAGCCGTCAGCACTTCCTCATGCCGGGCTTGCTGAGCAGCGAGGACTTCGCCGTTGGGTGCGACGATCTGGCTGAATCCGAGAAAGTCTGTTGTCTTTTCGCTGTCGGGTCGATTCGCGACCAACAGATAGACCAGGTTCTCGGCCGCGCGTACCCGCGCGAAATGCTCGGCCAGAATGCGCGACTGCGCCGACCAGACGGTGGGCACCGCGATTATGTCCGCACCAGAAAGTGCAAGCGTGCGAGCGATTTCGGGGAATCTCGTTTCATAGCAGATCATCACGCCCAAGCGCCCCAATGGCGTGTCGAAGACCGAGACACCCGACGCGGGAGGTTCGTCCACGAACCGGTCCGCCCCCAGCGGCGGCAAGTGAGCTTTGCGGTGGACCCCGACGTGCCCCTCGGGGCCGATTACGAACGCCGAGTTGTACAGGCCGTCACCGTCCTTCTCGAGAGCGCCGACAACCAGATGTAGATTCAGCCGGGCCGAGAGTTCGGCGACTGTTGCCAGTTCGGGGCCGTCGGCCGTGACGGCGACGGCCTCAGCTTCGCCGCGAGAATCGAATAAATAACCCGTCAGGCCGCATTCCGGAAATACAATCAGCTCGACCCCCGTGCTCGCCACCGCCTCGGCCGTTTCCGTTATTCGCCGTAGGTTTGCACCGATATCACCTGGCACACAACCGATTTGCGCCACAGCAACCGATCTCGAGCTGTCCACGATGCACCACTCCTCATCTCGCTGACCGGGTACGTGCTCCGCGGCTGCACGCAAGTGCTGTAACGGATCACATGCCGACAACCCACTCAGCAACGATGCATTCAAGATCGAAGAGTGTCAAGGAATCACACCCAGTTCACTCGGTAGCCTGCGGCCATCAGCCGCTGATCCACGCAGCGTGACAAGCTGTTGGGCACATGGCTTGCAGGTCTTCTCGCGGATCTCGATTACCCCTCAACAGCGGCGTCCTTCACCCCTTTGAACAGCGCAAATCCCTGGACTGGGCCCGGGGCTGGATCCATGTCGGGTTCGGCCCGGCGGGCGGCGACGCGTTCGGCGACTTCGCTGATCTCCGTCATCCCGCGAGCCTACGAACCCGCTCTGCCCCGTGACCTGGAAACGGGCAGACCGCCCGTGACCACTGCCCGACGATCAAGACGGCGGGGCTTTACTGTTGGTGATCTTCAGCGGTCGTGGGTTCGAGTGCCGTCAGTTAGTTGCTGGCAGAGACGCTGGAAACGGGTGGTCGGAGTGGTGCGGTGCCCCTCTTGGGGGTGCTGGGCAAGGCGGATGATGTTGGTTCCGGCGGCCGTGAGGATGTGTTGCACGTGTGTCTTGGAGATTCCGCGGTAGCGGCAGTGGCGCAGGCCGTGGGCACGGACAGTCTCGGACACTGTTGCCTCGCAGCCGGAGCGCAGGGCGTAACGCTGCTGCCATGCCTTGGTCTTCTGCTCTGCCCGTGCCTGGGTCTGGATTTCCTGGATGGGCTGGGGGAGCAAGGTGATGTAGCGGCCCTTGTCATCGGTGTTGCCCGTGCAGCGAAGGCGCTCTTCACACGCCCGGCAGGACTTTCGGGAGAAAAGGACGGAGAAGCGGGCGTGTCCATCGGTGTGGGTGGGCTTCCATGGCGGGCTGGTGACACCTCGCGGGCAAGTTACCGTCCTTTCTCCCCAGTTGACGTGGCAGTCCTCCTTGGTGAATCCGGGGTGGCCGCGGTCGCCGCGAGAGTCCAAGCGCACCGGGCCAATCAGTGGGATTTACCATCGCTGTTGCGCGTAGTGGATCACGTCAGGGCTGACGTATCCGGAATCGACGAGGCGCTCGCTCGGGTGGAAACCCTGGCCGACAATGCCTTCGTGAATCTGGTCGAGGGCGTCGATGTCCTGCTCGGGGGCCGGCCTGGTCGCCACGTGGACGATGATGTTCGCTCCTGAGTCACCGCAGGTCTCCGTCTGGTGATCGCGGTAGCCGATCCAGTCCTCCTTGCCCGCCTTGCGGCAGAATCGGGCCTCGGGATCGTGCGGAGTGACGATCTCCATTCCTGACCACGGCACCCGCGCCGTCGCCGGGTCGGGTCTGCCCGCGGCAGCGGCAGTGCCGGTGTTCCGGCGTTCAGTGGCGCGGCGGCTCTGCCGGTCGCCTGTGTCCTTCGGCCCCCGCCACTGGAGCTCGTCGTCCTCGTCGTACCAGTACTGCTGCACCCAGACCTGCCGAAGCACCTGGACCTGAGGAAGCAGCCACAGCCGGCGCGGGGCACCGTCGCGGAAGAGTTCGCGCATCAGGTGCATGCCGTCCTCTCCGACCTGCACGACGTAGGCCGACAGCGCCTCCTTGGTCCGAGGCAGGCGCTCGTAGCGGACCGGACGGCCGTAGCGATTGCCCCAGTCTGGCGTGGTTGCCGCCGCCAGCCACTCGTCGTCGGCCACGGCGAGTTCCTCCAGGGCCGCCCGCAGCGTTTCGCCCACCAGCTCGGCGCGGTTCAGCCGGCGGACCGCGGCGAGCACGTGGGTGGAATCCGTCCGCACCCGGCCCGGACGCCGCACCAGCCCGGCCTCGGCAGGCGCTCGACCATCAGCGCCAGGAGCCGGTCCGCCCGGTCGTCCTGGGCCAGCCGGTCACGGAACTCGCTGAGCACCGAGTGGTCGAAGCCGGAATCGTCCAGCTCCATCCCCAGGCAGTAATTTCCAGTCCAGTCGGCAGCGAACCGCCCCGGCCGCCTGACGGTCGCTGAGGTTTTCCGCGTACTGAAGCACCGACACCAGAGCCAGCCGAGCCGGCGAGATACCTCGACATCCATTCGCAGAGAACCAGTCGGCGAAACCACCGTCCGTAAATAGGCCGTCCAGCCGGTCCCGCACCCACATCGCCGCCGTGCCACGTGGGTTGCTCGCCCGAGCCACCCGTCCCGTCAGCGACGGGATCACCCGTCCGGACTCCGAGGCCATAGACATCGAACTACCCCTCCCGCGAGCCGAACCTCCCGATCAGCACAGCAGAAACCGCCACCCCAGATGCCCGGAAAGCCGCTACCACCACCCCCGCAACTGAAGATCACCAACAGCATCCAATAAATGGATCAGAACCGCTTACAGAAACCGCCGTCAGTACCGGCCGGGCCGGAAGAAAAGGCGCTGGAGAACCGGAGGCGCGGCCATAAGCCGCACCTCCGGTTCGGTGGCCGTCGGCAAGGACCCGAACCACGGGCGCCTCGTTGGCGGTCTACTTCATGTGAAGCGGCGGGGGCTGGAAACGGAACCTCAGCCGCCGCGTCAGCTCCCGGCCCTACTTTTCCAGGTACCACCACCAACGCATGTTGTTCCTATCGATTCCCTTAAGCGATACGCCACCGCTCGCCTTATTGTCCTCGTTCAGGCCCTCGGAATTGTGATACTGATTCCTGAGGGTTACCGCTGTACCAGAACGCAGGATTTCGCCGTTGTCGTTCACTTTGCCGCTGGTGGTGATGTTGCCGCTTCCGGCGTTGAGGCTGGATCCGGTGATGGCTCCATTGCTGGCGATTCCGTAGGTGGCACCGACCTTCAGGGCGGATCCCTGGACGGTCCCACTGGTCGTCAGGTTGCCGTTGACCTCCATGTCCTTGCCCACGACAAGCTTGCTCGGCGTGTACACCGTGACGTTGTGGTAGAAGACCGACTCACCGACCGTGCCCGTCTTGAACGTCTTGTTGACCTGGACGTCGCCGTCCGCCGTCAGCTTCCCCGTTACCCCGAGGGTCCCCCCGACCGTCGCGTTGCCGGTGACGCCCAGCGTGCTCTCCGCCGTCACCGCCCCCTTCGCGGTCAGCCCTCCGCTCACCGTCAGACTCGCCAGCGTCTGGTCCGTGACACACACCACCAGGTGATCCCACCGCGTCACGAACCCCCCACCCGGCGTCGGCGTCACCGTCTTCAGCGCGAACGCCGTGTCCCGCAGCACCTTCCCCGCCGGAACCGGATACACGCTCCCGCCCGCGATCGAGGCATCCGTGACGCGCTCCCCGTCCATGTACAACTCATGGTTGTCGCCCCGCACATGGTTCCACTCCAACCGCACCGGAGCCCCGGAAGCGATCCGCGTCGCCGGCGGCCCGCCCTGCTGTGTGACCGCCACCAGCGCCCGCCCGATGCCGGGCGACGGGTCTCCCCCGCTCCGGAACGGGAACTTCGCGACCTCCAGCGTCCGCGTGTTCGGCACGTCCGGGATCGTGGAACCCGTCGTCGCCCACTCCTCGATCCCGATCCGGGCGACGCCCGTCTTGTTGCTGACCGCGATGTTCTTCAACGTGATGTACAGCCCGTCGACGGTGACCTCGCTCGCCCCTCCCCTCGGCTCCACGCTGAACCGCACCTTCGACGACTCCCCCGTCGCCTCCCCCGCTGCCGGGAACACCGCCGTCTCCGCCGTCGGCACGGCGACCAGCACATCGGGCTGCGGCCCGACGATCGTCCACCCGGATTCGGGCTCGACGTACGGCGCGATGCCCTCGCCCGTGAGCGCGAGGTCCTGGGCGAGGGAGCCGACCGGCAGCACGATGGCGATGCGGCTGCAACGGACCGTCGTGTTGCCGCTGTTGGAGATGACGAGGTCGATGGCTCCGTAGGCGAGTTCGTCCTCGTTGCCGGGGACGGCCTTGGGCGGGCTGACGGTCAGCGGGTTGGGGACGGTCGTCAGGGCGTAGCTGAGCACGCAGTCGCTCATCGGCGGTCTCCTTCGGTCTCGGTCTCATCGGCGTGGATCGGACGGAGCGTCAAGCGACCCGTGCGCAGAGTGGGGGCGGGGTGCGGGTGGTGGGCTTCGCCGTCGGAGGCGTACGTGGCAGCCGTGCTCGGCGTGCCGGTGGTCTCGTTCTGCACCCAGGTCCACGCCCCGTACCGGTCGGACGGGCGGGGCAGGACGAGCGCGGGCGGCTGCTCCCCGGTGCGTACGCCCGCCGGATCCGGTACGTACTCGCTCACCGGCAGCGGCCCCAGCCGGAAGGACACCGGGAGTTCGGCCAGCGGCGGCTCCACGAGCCGGGCCGGCAGCCGGACCTCGGCGGCCGGCAGGACGTCCGTCGTGGCGTGCACGGTGCCGCGCGGGTCGGCGAGCAGCGTCAGGAACGCGGCGTTCCGGTTGTCGGGGTCACTGCCCGGTGGCCGGGCCGGGAGGGTCAGCGAGGCGCCCGTGCCGATCGGGGCGAAGTACTCCCGTGCCTCGTCGGGGAGTTCTGCCTCGCCCAGCACCGTGTGCAGGACGCGGTAGTCCGTGTCGTGGTGCTCGCCGTGGAAGTAGCCCACGAGCCCGTCCGTCAGCTCGTTGCGTTCGCCGAGCCGGACCGGCCAGCGGTAGCCGGGGTACGCGGGGGGCTCCGGGTCGCGCAGGTTCTTCCACGACGGGTCCGGGTACGGCGGCCCGTCGAGGTCGATGTCGAAGCGTACGCGCATCAGCGCGAGCGGCCGGCCGACGAGCACGCTCGGGGTGTGCGGAGGTGCGGCGTCGCCCAGGGGCGCGGTGGTGGAGAGGGTGCGGTCGATGACGGTCAGGAGGGAGCGCAAGGCGGCCGGGCCCCGGTCCGGGGCGGTCAGCGCTGTCAGGAAGCCGTGCAGAATCGGGTAGTTGCCGTGCAGATCGTCGATCGTGCGGTACTGCGAGTACGGCAGCGCGTGCCAGGTGACCCGCGGGATCCCGCTGGGCGGAAGGGTGATGCGGAGTTCGCCCAGCGGGGCGCCGTCGGGCCCGTACGCGTACAGCGCGCGGTCGAGATAGCCGGGGACGAGCCAGGCCGATACCGGGCTCGTGTCCGGGTCGCTCGCCGTGGTGAGCGGGTTGAGGTCGTCGCGGGCGTCGAGAAGGGTGAAGCCGGCCCGGGCGGGCTGGGTCAGACGTGGTGTGAGCTGGGTGAAGCGGTACCAGGTGGGCGGGTTGATGGTCCAGTGGCCCTGGTCCGGGTCCTTGGGGTCCTTCCAGGAGGGAGTGAGTTCCTCGGGCAGCTCGGGCGCGAAACGGCGCGCGGGCACGCCGACGCCGATGACGTCACCGGGCTCGTTGCCGGGGGCGAATCGCAGGGCGACCGGGTCCGGGAAGATCGCGGGCAGTGCGTGTCCGAAGCGGTCGATGACCGCGAGCCGCGCGAAGGCGAACTGCCCGGCCCGCAGGGGCTGGTAGAGGCTGTCGTTCCAGCCGATGAACGGGCGCGGGAGGGCGCCCGGGCTTGGCGGCAGGGTGCGGCCCGACGCCTCGGTGAGCGCGGTGCGCAGGTCTTCCGGCAGCTCGGAGTGGGGGTTGAGGGTCGCGGGACCGGCGGCCCGTGCGGCGAGCTGTTCGGTGAAGCCGACGAGGGGCTGGGAGAACCAGTCGGCGTCGTCCTCGATCTGCCGGGCGAGTGCCCGCAGCGCGGCGGCTCCCGGTCCCGGGTGGGTACGGGCGTACTGCCGCAGCGCTGCGGCCACCGTTTCCGAGGGTGTCGGGGTGAGGAACTGCCGGCCGCTGAGGGTGCGGGGAACGGGGTGGGCACCGGCACCGAGCCAGTGGTAACCGGTGCCGTCGAAGGCCCAGTTGTCGCGGCCGGCTTGGCCGCCGTCCGGGTCGTCCTGCCACTCGATGGGGAAGTAGTCGACCTTCCACTCGAAGAACAGTGGCTGCCAGGGCTGCCGCCACTGCGCGGTGTACGCGCCGGGGATACCGACGGCGTTGGCGTGCGGGTCACGCATGGCGGTGGCGAGCTCCGCCACGTCTCCGGGGTGGCCGGTGACCGTCGCGAGCGTCCGGGCGTTGGACGAGGCCAGGTGGAACAGCTCGCGCAGCAGGGCCGGCAGGATGCCGGACAGGCCGTCGGGGGACGGGAGACCGGTCGGCTTGGGGGTCTGCGCTTCGGTCGCCGAGACCGGCTTGCCCGCCACCTTCACGCCGGTGACGAGCGCGTCCGGCCAGCGGCACGCCAGCGGCGGGTCCTCGTCCTGCTCGGAGTCGTCGTACGTGCCCTCGCGCACCGCGTACGGGTCGGCTTCGGTCAGCTGCTCGGGGCCCGGCGGGACAGGCCGGTCCTTCGTCCCCCGGATGACGACGACGGGGTCGTTGGGCCGGTGGAAGTCGGGCAGGACGGCGCGTTTGAGGGCGACCTCGTCCTCGGGGAGGCCGTGGTCGTGCTGGTACTTCCCGATGGCGGCGGCGAGTTGCTCCGGGGTGTCTCCCCAGGGGATCGCGGCGCGCAGCCGCTCCACCCGGTCGCGTTGGTCCTTGGCCGCCTTGGTGGCGGTCTGTACGCACTCGCCGAGGTCCTCGCGGTACTTGCCGGCCGGCTCCCCCGGCGCGTCGGGCACCTTCGGCAGGTTCGCCGCCCACCACAGGTCGTACAGCCGGCGTTGTGCGGCGATGAGGTCCTGTACGGCGGCGTCGTGCGCGGCCTGGTCCTCGTTGAGCTTGGCGAGGGCCTGGGCGTACGCGGCGCGTACGGCCCGGGGCCGGCGGCGCCTGACCTCCGGGGCGGCGGACTTCTCGGCGTCCTCCAACACCCAGGTGTATCCGCCGGGCTCGGGGGTGAACCACGAGGCGTGCACGGCGCGTTCGGCCTGGAACTGGCCGTCGGGTTCTTCGAGCAGGTCGAGGACGCCGGAGTGCGCGGCCGACAGCAGGGCGGCGAGCTCGGGCGGGGATCCGGCGCGCCGCGCCGCGTACTCCTTGATGGCCTTGGTGGCGTGCTCGGTGTTGTTGCCGACGGCGACGGTGACGTAGTCGGGCCGGTCGGAGGCGGGCATGCCGCTGCCCTGGCGCTGCCACTGCACGTCGAGGGCGGTGCCGTGGCAGACCGTACGGGCGGTTTCGGGTGCCGTGCCCTTGGTCTTCCAGTTGTGCGCGGCCAGCCGCTTGATGAGGTTCCCGGCCAGCGGGTCCTCGTCAGGGTCGCTGTACCAGCCGGCGACCAGGTAGTTCAGCTGGTAGGCGGTGTGCGGGTCGAGGTCGTCCGTGCGGTCGTGCACGGAGAACACGTCGGTGTTGTAGGGCTGGTAGGCGGCGAAGGTCGGCAGTCCGGGGCCGACCGCGGTCAGGAACAGCCCGTCGGACGTGCCGGGTTCGCTCCACGCGCCGTCGACGAGGGCGATGCGGCGGCCGATGCGGGTGAGGCTGCCGTCCTTGTCCATGTAGGTGCTGGAGCCGAGGGCCGGGTCCAGGTAGTCGCTCTCGACGATCCAGCCGGTGTCGGTGCGGGCGCCGGTCGCGGTGGCGACGGCCTGGCGGACGACGAGCCAGCGGTTGGGGACGAGCGGGAAGACGGGGACGCCGTCGCCCTCCTCGTCCACGCCGTGGGTGAGCGCTTGTGGCAACTGCCAGTGCAGATAGATGCCTTCGCGGTCGGGGTCGGCGTTGAAGGCCGTATCGGTGTTGGAGAACGCGTGTGGTTCCGGGGACAGGTTGAGCCGGGTCACGGCGTAGTTGGCCTGCCAGCGCTGGAAGACCTCGGCGTGGCGGACGCGTTCGTTGACGGTGAGGGCTTCGATGCGCATCGGCACGACGAGCGGCTGGGAGCCCGATGCTGCGGAGGGTGGCGTCACGGCGCTGTTCTGCCCTTCCTTCGGATGGTTGGCGGTCATCGGGCCGTCGCGCGGGTGATGAGCTGGCGGCGGGGCGCGTTGACGAGCTGGACGGCGAGTCCGGCGGGGCCGAAGTCGGCGGCGGCCTGCTGGCCGAGTTCGGTGAGCCTCGTGCCGAGTTTCCGCAGCAGCCCGTCCGTGGCGGCGGGGCGCAGGTCGAGGACTGCCCGGCGTCCGCCGGGGTCGGGGCGCAGGTGGGCGTCGAGCCCGGCGGGGCCGACGGGATTCGGGAACGCCTGTCCGTCGATCTGCCGGGCCACGTCGGGTGCGTCCACACGCCGCAGGTCGATCACCCTCTTCGCCTCCCGGTCGAGATCGATGCCGAAGGACAGGCCCTCGGGCGGCTCGGCCAGTTCGACCTCGTCGGGTACCTGCTCGAAGAGGACCAGGAGGACGTCCGGGCCGAGGACGTCCTGCCGCAGTACGGCGATGGGTTGACGGCCGTCGCCGTGGCCCCGGTACGGGCGGACGAGCAGCCCCGGGCACTCCCGCACGAGCGCGGACCGGATGATCACGCCCGCGCGGGGTGCGGGCCCCTCATCGCCGGTCCGTGCCCAGGGTGCGGCGATCCGGGCGAGGGCGGCGTCGCTCTCGCCGGTGATGGCGATGCCGGCCGCGCCGGAGACGAGCGCGGTGAGCCAGCCGGGGTCGACGTAGAAGACCCGCAGCGACTCGGCGGGCAGGGCGCGCTCGTCGGGCACGAGGTCGGGGAAGGGGATGTTGTGCAGGAGCCGCAGCCGTCGCAGCCACTCGCTGACCGGGGCGGCGGCGTCGGCGAGTTGGGCGGTGAGGGCGGTACGGAGCACGGCCGGGGGGTCGGCGAGCAGTGCGGCGGTCCGCGCGGACCGCCCGGCCCCGCGCCGCCCGGCGACGGGGGTGCGGTGGAAGGGCTCGGGCGGGGGTGCGTGGCGGGTCTCGGCGGGGTGGGTGCCCGCGCGCAGGAGACGAGCGGCGGCACCGGTGGCGGCGAACTCTTCGAGGAGGGTGCCGAAGGGGCGGGGGGTGAGGGCTCGGGCGCCTGCATCGTCCGCGCCCGCCGCCAGCCCCACCGCCTCCAGCCCCGCCGCCGCCAGCCGCTGCGCCAGCATCGCCGCCCGCGTACGGGCCTTCGCGTGCCACGCCGTCAGCATCGCCGCGAAGTCCGCGTCGGCGAGGGCCAGGGCGCGGCCCAGGGTCCAGGCCGCGCCCCAGCCCGCGTCGAACAGGCCCCACGCCTTCTCGTACGCCATCAGCTGCGCGGCGCTCGTCCAGCCGGCGGCGGGCGGCGTCGGCAGTGGCCGCGCGGGCTCGGCCGTGAGCGGGCCCCGGTACCACGCGTAACCGCGTTCTCCGGTCTCCAGGCCGTGGGCCAGCGGCACCCGGCCCGAGACCAGCCGGGCGCGGGCCGTGGTGTACGCGGCGGGATCGGTTCCGGCGGGCGGCGCGGCCGGTGGCGTGGGGACGCGCAGCAGCAGATCGCGTTCCTTGCCGTCCGCGTCGAAGAGGAAGTGCCGTACCCGGCCCGGGAAGCCGCCGCCGGGTGCCGGATTGCTGGTGAAGGACCAACTGTGCAGCGCGGCGAGGCGGATGCGCACGTCGGCGGTCAGCCGCCCGGCGTCGGCGTCGGCGAGGATGGAGCGGCAGCCCTCCAGGGCGACGAGGTGAGCGGCGTATCGGACCTCGCGCTCGCGGTCGGGCAGCCGGTTGGCGAGGACGACCGCGTAGGCGCCCTCGGCGAGCTGTTCGCCGCGCAGCCCGGTGTCCGTGCGTACGTCCCGGACGTGGATCAGGTGCCGCAGCTCGTCGGTGCGCGGGACGACCGTGGCGAAGATGTCGCCGGGGATCGTGACAGTGTGGCAGAGCGCGGTCGGGTCGCCCTCGATCCGGGAGGGATCGATGCGCGGGTGGCGTACCCCGGTGGCGTCGGTGAGCAGTTCCTCCGCCGTCATGGGCACGGTCAGGGCCACGGACTCGGGGTCGCCGGGCAGCTCGCCCTCCGCGAACAGCAGCAGGGCGAGCCAGGGCTCTTCCGGTGCTTCGCCGAGGGCGGCGCCGGACTCGTCCAGGCGGCGCATCCAGGGCAGGAGCGGATCGGGGAGGGTGAGGTGGGCGAGGGTCGTGGAGTAGTCGGAGCGGGCCTCGGGTGCCGGGTTGACGGCGTGTACCTGCTCGTCGGCGAGCGCGAACTGCGGGGCGCGGACCTCGAAGGTCTCCTCGACGGGCACCAGGTAGTCGCCGGTGTCCACGCCGGGCAGGGTCTGGGTGGCCCGTACCCGGTAGAGCCCCGCGTTGATGGCGGGTTCGCGGTTGTCCTGGAAGCGCAGGACGAAGCTGGGGTCGGTGGCCGGCGCGGGGGCTCGGCGCTGGTCCGTCATTGGGCGGCCCCTTCCGAGGAGGTGGCGGCGAACACGGTGTAGAGGGCGGCGGAGGCGCGGGTGCCGGGCGGCAGCTGCCAGTGCTCGGCGGTGACCGGCGCGTTGTCGTGGATCTCGACGACGGTGACGGTCGCGTCGTCGCAGGCGACGAACGCGCGGGCGGCGTCGGGTGTGTAGGTGACGGACAACGGCACGGCGTCGAGGGCGAGTGCGCCCAGCAGCCTGCCGCCGCTGACGACGGAGACGGTGGAGTCGTGGAGCACCCAGGCACGATCGCGCGGGTCGAGGGTGAGGGAGCGGGGGTCGGGGCCGATGGCTACGACGGATTCCGCGATGGTGTCCTTGGTGGAGCCCTGGCGCTCGTACAGCGTCACCACCTGCCCGCCGTCGCCGACCTTGCGCAACAGGACGCCGCGTCGGCCCGAGTTGGTGAGCAAAGCCAGCGCGGTGCCACGCGCGGAGAGGTTGTACGGCTGGTACCACGCGCCGCTGCTCGGCACCGTCACGAGTTGCACTTGCCCGTTGCTGCTCGCCTCGGCCCCGTAGACGTACACCCGGCCCGGCTCGCCGGCGGTGACGAACGTGGGCGTCGCGGGCCCGGTGACGCCGTCGCCGACCCGGTCGCCGGTCGAAGTGTCGTAGGTGAACGTCTTGCTGAGGTCGTTGGCTGTGACGTACAGGCGGCCTGCCTCGACATCGACCGAGATCCTGCCGATCTTCTGCACGTCCTGACCGACGTCGGTGCCGACCGGCCCAGCGCTCCCGGTGAGATCGACCGAAGCGGCCGTGAGGCTTGCCGGACGGGCCACGACGGCACGGGAGTTGTCGTGCTTGACCGCGAGCACCGTCGGCGGCCCGGCGAGCTGGATTCCGGTATGCGGCGGACGTACCTGCTGGGCCACGACGTCGATGACCGCGAGCTGCTTCGGGTCCGGCCCGGTCGCGTAGAGCGTCGCCCCGTCCACCGAGGTCACCGCGAGGTATGGGCCGTGCTGACCGACCGGCACCCGTCCGACGACGGCCGTCGTGTCCGGGTCCACGGACAGGATGGTCCCGGTGGTGTCGTCGAGGACGAGGACGACGGGACCGGGTGCGGGCGGTACATGGTCCTCGGTGAGCAGCAGCGGGTCCGCGTCGAGTCCGGCGGTACAGGCCTGCTCGGCGTAGTCGCCGACCGTGCCGTTGGGCAACGGGATGTCGGGGCAGAGGCCGGCGAGGACGCCGTGCATGCGGGTACGGGCCGAGCCCGCCGCGAGGCCCGCGATCTGTTCCGCGAGTACGGTCACGCCCGCGCCGAGGGGTTCGGCGAGCTCGACGGGCGAGCCGGTGGGGCCGGCGTTCGGGTCGAGCGGGAGCGTGGCGTCGGGGTGGAGCTTCTCCCAGGCGAGGTCGCGTTCGGCGATGGGGCCGAGGTCCTGGCCGTTGAGCTTGGGGGCGGGGACGGTGACGCGCAGGCCGGTGAGGTGGTCGAGCAGCGGGTCCTGGCCGAGGGTCTTGTCCTGGGGGACGTCGGGGTCGCCCCACAGTGCGAAGGGCACGTTCCCGTGCTCGGCTTCGATCTGCCACTTGTCGTCGTGCGGCAGGGACTGCCAGGAAGCGGCCTGCCGGCGGCGGGTGTCGCTGTACTCGACGGTGACGTGGAGCAGTCCGTCGATGCCCTTCTCCTTCATGGGCCGGATGTCGACGGTGTGGCTGCTCTCCGGGGCGCGCTCGTTGAACCGCACCTGTGCCGTGGGCACGACGGAGGAGACCGCGAAGGAGAATCCCGCCGGGTCGGCGAGCCACGGTTCCTCACCGGCCTTGATGCGGGCGGCCCTCAGGGCCGGGTCGGCGTCGGGGTCGGTGAGGAGTCCGGTGAGCGGGTGGGCGGTGAGCGGGGCCTCGGCCGGCAGGAGTTGAGTACGGAACTCGCCCCAGGTGAGCGCGTCCGGACCGGACAGTGGGGCACCGAACTTGACAGTGACCTTGATGAAGACGAATTTCGCGGTGACCGTGCCGCCGGTTGGCGGCCCCCACAGGTCGAGGGAGGCGCCGATCTCGCCGCTGACGGTGAACAGCAGCTTGACGCGGGCGCCGACGCGGACGGAGATCCCGACGCGGAAGTGCAGGGGCGCCCACTGGATGAGCAGGTTGGCCTGCGCGGTCAGCCATGCCTCGACGTTTCCGGCCTTGTAGCGCACGTCCAGCGATCCGCCCGCCATCACGGCGTTCGGGGTGAGCGCGAAGTAGGCGCCGCCGCTGACGGTGACGGCCGAGCCGACGGACCAGGTGAAGCCGAGGCGGGGGACGACCGGGTAGTGCGCCGGGACCGGCTTGTAGTCGGGGTGGTAGCCGCCGACGGTCAGGACGAAGTCCCCGGCGTGCGGGCTCGGCCCGAACCACGAGTAGAAGGCGAAGCCGCCGGTGAGCACGCAGGACGGGTCGATGACGTAGGAGTCCACGAGCTGCGCGGTGGCGGCGAGTTCGCCGCGCGCGGACTGGTAGACGATGCGCAGGTCGACGCCGATGCGCGCGTACTTCTTGACGCCCTTCTGCGGGAAGCTCGCGCTGGCGCGGCCGATGAGCGCGAGGGTGAGGGAGTTGCCGACTTCGAGGAGGAGCAGGACGCGTGCCTGGATGAACTCGAAGGAGGTGAAGTCGATGCCGCCGGCGAGCCAGATCTGCCCTTCGGCGGGGCTGACCCAGGGGTTGGCTCCGCCGGTGAGCCGCGGGAGCATCTCGAGCGGGCCGTCGGGCAGACCGCCGTCCAGACCCGACACCAGCGGGAACTGGGCGATCTCCGTCTGCTCGGGGACACGGACGCCGCTGTTGTAGCCGAAGCCGAGGGCGAAGCCGGTGACGCGGAACGGCGGCGGCCCGCCGAACGTCCCGGTGAGCCTGCCGAAGGCGAAGAACGACGTCATGCCGTCGCCGCGCCGCTGGTACGCGCCGAGCGCGAGCGCTCCGAACTTCGGCATCTCGACGACGAGCAGGCCCTCGATGAGGATCTTGTAATCCTCGGGCGGGGGCTGCCGGTTGACGAGAGCGCCCGCGATGTGCAGCGGATTGCGGCGCAGGTCGACGGAGAGCCCTTGGAGGCGGGGTTCGGCGCTCATGGTGTCGAGGTCGAGGGCGATCCCGAGGCCGATGACGCCCAGGGTGAACCCGGCGGCGCCCATACTGGCGTCGAACATCACCAGCACCTTGCCGGAGTCGAAGCCCGCGCCGATGCGCTGCAGGTGCAGGGGCCCGAAGGAGCGGCCGATGTCGACCCAGGCAGCGGACTCCGGGGCGCTGCCGCTGCCGTCCCGTACGGCGAGCTGCTTCTGGCCTCCGCCGCCGAAGGAAACGGCGAGGGGGACCTGAGCCTGGCCGGCGATCTCGTAGGGGAGGGTGAGTACCACGCCCTTGGGCAGTCCGGCCCCGGAGTCGGGCAGCTTGCCGCCGGTCCAGTCGATGGCGTGGAGGTCGGCGTTGACCTGCTGGACCTGGGCGGTGGTCAACGCGTTGCTCGTGGCCAGGAATTGGATGCCGGTGATGCCGACGTCCACGCTCGGCGGGATCTGGTCGCCGACGAGCGGGAGCTGGGACAGTTTGGTGGGCTTGAGGTCGGAGATCTTCGCGGCGACGAGCAGCACGAGGGCACGCGGGGTGCCGGGGACGGAGGCTACGGAGGCGACGACGATTCCGCCGCCAGCCTCGGTGGTGGCGGACAGCAGCAGCCGCCTGGCTGTCGTGTCGTAGCGGAGACCGACGGAGGTGAGGGTGGGCAGGAGCCCGGCGGGGACACCGGCGGGGATGGACAGCCCGACGGCTCCGGCGAGTTCGCGGGAGGTGATGCCGGGGGCGCCGGTCCAGTGGGCGGTGAGGGTGCGGCCGGTGGGGTCACCGGTGTAGTCAACGGCGAACTCCAGGACGCGTTCTGTTTCGTTGGCGAGGGGGACGGTCAGCCGCAGGAGCCCGGTGACCTTGGTCTGCTCGGGCGTGCGGTCGACGGTGACAGTGAGGGAGACGGGGGTCTCGTCGACGGTGAGGGTGGTGGTGCAGGCGAAAACGAAGTGACCGTGGGTGTCGAAGGCGACGGAGAGTTCTTCGATGGTCAGGTCGCGCAGGGCTTCGGGCACGTCGATGCCCAAGTGGCTCATGATGACGGCCGGTTGCAGGCCGACCGCATGTGCGGTGAAGGCCCATCCGCCGGCGGAGGACCAGGCGCCGGCGACGTCCAGCACCCCCGCGTCGAGCTGCCACCGCGCCGCGAGCCCGGCCAGAGTCATCCCGGCCTGGTGCGAGACGGTGAGCACGACCTGGCTGAGCTCGACGCCGGGGACGGGCCGCCAGACGTCGGTGAGGGCGAGGTCGAGTCCGTAGCCGCGGTTCCCCGCGTCGGAGGCGAGTTCGGCCCAGAGGGTGAGTTCGCTGACGGTGAGGGTGTCGGGGATGGGGATGCCGGGGAAGCGGTCCTGGAGGAGTTGCCCGGCATTGACAGCCCGGGCCAGGGTGCCGGCCAAGGAGCGGTCGGGGAGGCCGATTTCGATGTCGACGGCGATGCCGTCCGCGAGCTGGACCGTCCCGCCGAGCGTGGTGAGGAGCTGAGGACTGTCGAAGGGGCTGAGCACGGAGAACTCGGCGTGCAGGTTCTTCACCGTGAGCCCGTCCACCGGGCTCCACTCCCGGTCGAGGCCCACGGCCGGCTGAATCGCGAGGATGCCGCTCGCGCCAGGGGCCTGCGGGGAGCCGTGGCCCACGGTGTAGGCGACGGTGAGGGCGGTGAGCGCCAGGCCGGTACCCGGTGCGAGATCGGACGGCAAGTCGAAGCCGCCCTTGCCGAGCGCCGCGAAGGCGCTCAGGTCGTCCAGCGCCGTGATGCGTACGGGCGGGAATTCGGCACCGAGCCGCCAGATGGCGCCGTGCCCGGGCGGGTAACCCCACAGATACGGTTTGGGGTCGGCCTGGGCGCTGGGGAAGTTCAACTCGGCTCCCGCGCCCACCAGGGCCTCGGACTGCTCGTTGAGGGCTGGCTCCACACCGAGTACGAGGTGCAGGGTGCCGAGCCCGAAGCGCTCCAGCGGGACAAGGGCGTCGCGGAGTTCTTTGGGCAGGTCGTGCGCGTCGGCGGGCAGGGCGGCGTCGATCCGTACGCCGACGACGAGGCTTCGGCGGTCGTCGGCCAGGAAACGTACGGCCGTGTGCGCCTCTGTGCCGCTCGCGAGTGGCACAGCGCCGACAGCCGTGAGCCGGTCCACGTCGATCTCAGGTGTGCGCACCTGGAGTACGCCGTCGGCGAGGTGGTCGCGGAACAGCCCTTCGGCGGGCTCCAGTTGGAGGAATTCCGGTGGGACGGTGAGCTCTGGTCGGCCTACGGCGGCCCGCAGGGTTGCGCGCAGCGTGTCGACGGTCAACGCCATGGCAAGCCTCCTATTCGAACGAGATCGTGTACGCGCCGGCGTCGTCCTTGCCGTACTCGTCGCGGCCGATCCACAGGGTCCAGTCGAGACCCGTCCATTCGCCCGCGGGGCTGCCGGGGACCGATGGGTCCGGGGGGAGCGGAGCCCCGCCGAGGGTGCTGAAGACGCCCCTACCGGTCATGTCCTCGAACTTGAACTTCCAGGGAAGGGTGCCCGTGTCGTCCTGGAAACCGAAGCCCCAGTGACCGATCCGCGGCTTCTTCCGGGTGACCTTGGGGTCCGGGATGTTGTGCGCGTCGCGGACGTCTTCCCAGTCGGTCAGCATGCGCTGGTGGAAATCGGTGTCGGTGCAGGTGGCCGTCTTGCCGCCGAAGAGAAGGGGTCCGGTACTGACGAACAGGGCGTCAGGGGTGGTGTACTCCAGCCACTGCCTGCAGGTCGAGGTCTTGCTGCCGTGGTGGCCGACCTTGAGCCAGAGGTTCTTCTCCCGTTTGAGGGAGGGATCAGTGGAGTCGAGCGTGATGAGGGCCTTCTCGTTCTGCACCAGGGCGTCGGCCATCAGCAGCGCCTTCTGGCGCTTGCCGGTGCCGTCGTCCTCGCCGACGACCAGGAAGATGAGGCTGCACAGGTTGGCGAGGCGTTCTTTCTCGGCGCTTGAGTAGCCGGGATGCGCGAACGCCCCGCCGTTCACCAGGTAGAGGTTCGCATCGGCGGAGGGGTGTCCGGTGAAGACCTTCTCCGGGAAACCCTCGTCCGGCTTCAGCTTCACCTCGGGCACATGTCCACCGGAGGCCACCAGCGCTGCCGGGTTGGTCAGCAGGGTTTTGACGAAGGTCTTGCTGCGCTCCTTGTAGTCGTCGGGCCCCATCGAGTACCAGACGTTGTTGAGCGTGCAGCGGAGCTTCCCGGTCGCGGGGTCGCACAGGACGTCTTCGAAGAGGTTGAAGTGGTCTTCGTCCGGGTGGCTGATCAGCAGGTAGTCGAGGACGCCGGGGTTCACGAGGTCCCGCAGGTGGTCGTCGATCCGCTTCCGGAGGTGGGCGATCAAGCGCTGCTTGGCCGTGCCTGCGGCAGGCGCCCCCGCCTGCGACCGTGGCGCCACCTCTCCCCCGGGTTTGGACCCGCAGTCCAGCAGCACCGCCGCGTGCGCCTTGGTCGCCCCCGGTTGGTAGAACGTGATGAGCGTGCAGTCACCCTGCCCCACATTGAAGAACACCACCTTGACCGGCATGTCGTCATCCCCTCGATGGCGTCGGTCCGTCACGGACCGCGCATCGCCGGACGACAGTCCGCAAGCGCGCGGTCGCCGGGCCATTCCACCGCACACGGAGAGGACTTATCCCCAAGAATCTCCGCCAATGGCGTGTTCTGGAGCCAATCTGGCTAGATGCCCGTCGATCCGTCCCTACGTCCGATTCCGACACCTCGTCAACTACCTTGTTACGCAAGCGCGTTGTAAGGGCGCGCTCGGCAACCGTTGGCCTCAGTGACCAGAACAGGCCCCATCCTCACCCACGGCCGCCAGAATGAGCTCTCGCAGCGCCCTGTAGAACACCTCGTGGTCGACAACGGCGTCCAGGCATGTTTACGCGGCCGACGTCAGCCGACGGCTCTCACACCAGGACTGACAGCGACAGAAAGGACATACAGGATGGGCGTTTACGTGTGTCAGAGGATGGCTGGAGTGCGACGAGACACAACTCGCCAGCATCCAGGAGATCATCTCGTCCCACGCGGACGATCACTACTCCGGCGGATGGAGCACACCTCGGCAGCAGGTCAACTGGACCCACTACATCTTCTACGGCGCCGACATCCGCGCATCGGCCCTGGACTGGTTCACGAACCAGCTCCAGGAGATCGCCCGGGTCGCAGCCTCCGACGACGGAGACCGCATCCGAGGCCTGTTCCTTGCCAGCCACGAAGTCGACGGGACGACAGAGTGGCAGGTCCGCGAAGGCCAGCTCGTCATCTCGCCCGCCGACACCAGACACCAGTACCTCGATGAATAGCCTCACCCATTCCGAGGGTTCCAATACTCGACTCCACCATTACACCCCGGCCGCCGGTCGATCCACCTGGCCGACGCCGCCCTCAACCGCTACCTCGCCGAAGGCCGCCTGTACCTCGCCGAGGGCCGCCAGGAACCCGCTGGTCCCAATCTGGTCCCGGAGACCGCGCCCGTGCGGCACCTGCGGCTCGTCCGGTGATCACATGAAAGAAGCCTCTGACCTGCGGTTTCCCGCCAATCAGAGACTTCTTTCGTACCGTCGGGACGGCGGGATTTGAACCCGCGACCCCTTGCCCCAGTCAAGTTGACACTTGATCAGATGCGGACAATATCCGCCAAATAGGGGTTCTCGACGTGGGGCATAAGGGGCATCGTTCGATGGTGTGCGGGTCGCGTGGTCCCAAACTGGTCCCAAGCCCAAGTCAAGGCGGGGGTGCCGCCCCAGCCGTCGCTGCTCACGCCAGGTGCCTCAGGAAGAGGTCAATGCCGAAGAATCATCTCATACGACCCTCCGTCCCTTAATGTCCTCGTGGTGTCGTTGTCCGTCGGAGTCGCATGGCGGCATCAGCTGGGCGCGGTCCGCACCGAGCTCAAAGAGGCGTTCCGGCAGGGCGCCCTACCCAGTCCAGCCAGTGAGGCAGAGCGAGCGTGGTCAGGAGCTGGTCGCGTGTGGGTGGTCATGGGATGTCATGGCGGCCGGCCTCGGCCTGGCCCTGCAGGCGGCGGACGATCTGCCACCACTGCCTCGCCCCCCGGGAGTACCAGTGGTCTTCGCCGATCGGCCGCCAATCGGCGAGTTCGCTCAGCTGGGAAATGATCGTCTCCAAGTCGGCCCGGCCGTATCCGGCTCGCTTCGGGTCGAGCCGCTGGGCGATGTCGTGGAGCTGGTGAGCTGCGCGGTAGTAGGAAAGCTGGGTATCGGTGAGCCGACGCGCCGCGTAGCCGCCGCACTTGCTGCACCAGTCGAAATCGTCCCGGGCAAGCAGGTCCCCTACGGTCAGCAAGTCGTCATCGTCGATGACGCCGCGCTCCCGGGAGTGCCTGCACAGCGGCGAGTGCCCCTTGCCCTCGATTCGCGGATCGGCGTTGGTGGTGTAGATCTGCACGTCGGCAAGCACGCCCAGCGGAATTCCGCTGCCTTCTCGCCACCGGTCGCTGGTGGGCGGTTCGAACGGCTCGAGGTCCAGGCGCCTGCTGGTGAGCAAGCCCTGCCACACATCGTGGGGCACTCCGCGCCGACGGCTCCCGCTGTCGAGGGTCCGGAGATCATGAACGCTCCGGGCCATGGCGAGACAGCGGAGGTTACGTTCGATGTCTTGATCCCTGAAGGTCAGCCACGCAGTCGTCCGCGCTCCATCGGCGAGGCCCAGCCAGTCCCCGAAGCGCGGGTCATGCACGTCGTGGACTTGCTCGGGCCAGATACTCTCCTGTCCTTCCGGCCTCCGGCCGATCTCACCGACCCATGGCTCGATCACACTCGAGGGAAGATCCGAGGCACCGGCGATGACGACGCCGTGCCAGCCGCTTGCCAGCCGCTTCTCGATGGCTGCCAGCGGCAGCACCTTGGCCCCATTGCTCGTCGAGAAGACGATGTAGAGCTGGTCGGCGTCGGGCGAGACAGTACCCAAGGCGCGGAAGTGATCGGCCATGACCGGAATACGCCCTCAACCGTTTCCACCTGCTCAGCCGCGAAGCCGGCGTCTCCCGCACCACGCTCCACGACCTGCGACACCTGGCCGCCATGATCTCCATCACCGCCGGCGTCCCCCTGACGGTGGTCTCCGAGGCCCTGCGCCACTCGACGCTCTCCACCACCGCGAACGTCTACAGCCACCTCACCACCCAGGCAGCCCGCGAAGCCGTCGACGTTATCGACAAAATCCTCACCCAGGCCGACCGGCCACCCACTCCCCCACGACCGATCCCGGCCCCGCGACCGCCCTGCGACCACATCCCCCAGCTGCACAACCAGATGACCATCATCAGCCAGCCCACCAGCACCAGGAATTACTGCAGAGCCGCCCCACCAGCCGCGAGAGGCTGCGACCACCTTGCGACCACAAGCCGACACAAAATCAGAAAGGCCGCCCTCGCATCATGCGAGAACGGCCTCCGACCTGCGGAAATCGCTGGTCGGGACGGCGGGATTTGAACCCCCGACCCCTTGCCCCCCAGCCGTCACCTCCGCGACAACCAGGGCAAATTGCCCCGGCAGTTCGTTCGGTAACGCACAGGATGTCCGATTACGCGCAGGGCGTGTGGTCCCCACGTGGCCCCCAGGATCTCCAGCACCTCGGCTACCGCCCTAAGTTCAGGGGTTTGTGAGCTGGGCACAACTCGAGCGTAACGCCGCACCAAGCGAACCCGTAAAGCACGACCATCACACGGGTATACACCCCCGCACCACCACGGGACTTCGCACCAATGAGCCTGCACGAGGTGCCCCCTCGCGCTGCCGGCCACTGTTCTTTCCCTGTCTGATGAGCCCGCGCGTGGGGCCTGTTATTAAGTTACCCGCTCCGAGCACGATCCGAGCGGCCAGAAGAAGAGCGCTGCGCCGGTGACGATGTCGAGATAGACGTATCCAACGGTTCCGCCGGACCGCCCGGAAAGGGGCTTCCGGGAAGATCTCCGGCGTCGGGGCCGACATTACGGTTGCAATAGGACATGGGGTGTCCTGTTGCCGGCCGAGGGCGGTCCCGGTGAACGGCCCGTCAGGATTCCGATGGCAAGTCGTCGCCGGATCCTGCGAGTTGCAGGGTCCGCCGGGCTGTGGCGCGCAGGTGGCGGAGGACTTCGGGGTCGGCGTCGAGGGCCGTGATGTCGCCGAGGGTGGCGAGGATCTGGGCGATGCGGGTGAGGGAGTCGCCGGAGAGGTCGACGGTGCAGGTGGTGGCGTCGAGTGCGGTGACGCGTTCCGGCAGGGACTGTGTGCGTGCGATGACCGTTTCCGCGGGGGCGTGGACTGTGGCAATGACTCGGTGGCGGGCGGGGGCGGTGGCGATCTTGGAGGCGACGTACGCGGCGGGGTCGGGGGTGGGCAGTTCGCGGGGTGGTACGCGGCGGCCGGTGGTGGCGGGGGTGGTGATGCGGTCGAGGCGGTAGACGCGCCAGTCGTCTTTCGTGGTGTCGTGGGCGACGAGGTACCAGCGGCCGGCGGCCGGGACCAGGCTGTGGGGTTCGACGCGGCGGGGGCCGGGGCTGCCGTGGCGGGTGGTGTAGTCGAAGGTGACGATCTCGTGGTCGCGGCAGGCTGCGGCGAGCAGGGCCAGCATCGCCGGGTCGGCGCGTACGCGGTCGGTGCCGCCGTAGGTGACGGGGGCGGCGGTGGCGCGCTGGAGGGCGGTGACCTGGGTGCGCAGCCGGGCGGGCAGGACTTGTTCGAGCTTGGCCAGGGCCCGGAGGGCGGTTTCCTCGATGCCGGTGATGTCGGTGGTGGCGGTGCGCAGGGCGACGGCGATGGCGACGGCTTCCTCGTCGTCGAGGAGGAGGGGCGGCATGGCGGTGCCGGCGGCGAGGCGGTAGCCGCCGGCGTGGCCGGTGGTGCCTTCGACGGGGTAGCCGAGTTCGCGCAGGCGCTCGATGTCGCGGCGGACAGTGCGGGTGGTGACGCCGAGCCGGTCGGCGAGCTCGGTGCCCGCCCATTCGCGGCGAGTCTGCAGGAGCGAGAGCAGGCGGAGCATCCGGGCGGGCATGTCGGTCGTCATGTTTTCCACTGTGCCCGTCTCTGCGGACGAGTGGTGTCCTAAAAGGCTCCTAGCGTGGAGTTATCGGCGGGGACGAACCAGGAGATTCCCGCACGGACCGTCCAGGAGATGACCCCATGAAGATCGGACTGCTGGGTACCGGATTCGCCATCGCCCACGCCGCCGCGTATGCGGCGCGGCCGGATACCGAGGTCGTGGTGTTCGGGCGCACGCCGGAGAAGCTCGCGCCCTTCGCCGACCGTTTCGGCTTCGCCACCACCACGGACCTCGACGCCGTCTACGGCGACCCGGCCGTCGGCCTGGTGGATGTCTGCCTGCCGACCGCCCTGCACAAGGAGCACATCCTGCGGGCGCTGGCGGCGGGCAAGCACGTGCTGTGCGAGCTGCCCATCGCCCCCACCGTCGCCGAGGCGGAGGAGATCACCCGTGCCGCCGAGGCGAGCGACAAGCGGGTGTTCATCGACATGTTCATGCGCATGCACCCCGCCGTCCAGCACCTGCACCGCGTCATACGCGACGGCTCGCTCGGTGAGCTGCGGGCGCTGCGCTCGTACCGCAAGGCCGGCCCGGTCTGGGGGCCGGTCGACCTGGGGGTGGACAAGCTCGCCCTGGAGGTGATGCTCTCCGACCTCGACTACACCGTGGCCGCCCTCGGCCTGCCGCGCACCGTCCACACCGCCGCAGTCGCCGCGGGCGCCGGGCGGGCAGCCGCCGAGACGGTCCTGCGCTACGACGACGTGGTCGTGGAGTACACCTCCTCGTCCATGGTCCCGGCCTCCTACGGCGTCACCCACGGCTTCGAGGCGACCTTCACCGAGGGCGTCCTGGAGCTGCACGAGAGGCCCTTCGACCCGGCGGGCCCGACGATGCGCCTGACCGAATACACCCCGGGCGGCTCCCGGGACATCGAGCTCACCCCGGCCGACAACTACAGCGCGGCGATCAACCACGTCCTGGACCGCCTCGCCGACGGCGCGCCGGACACGCTGCTCACCCCGCGCGCGGCGACCGAGACCCTGCGCCTGGCCCTGGACATCGACCGGGCCCTCACCGCGTCCTGACCCCTTTCCCCCGGGCCACCCCTGCAGGCCCGGGGCCCGCCCCGCACCCCGTTCGCCGCCCCACCTGCCAGGAGCACCGCCATGACCCGACACAGTGACAGCGGGATCGTCATCACCCGCGCCCGTGAGCACAACCTCAAGGACGTCTGCCTGACCATCCCGAAGGGGGTGATCACGGTGTTCACCGGGGTGTCCGGGTCGGGCAAGTCGTCGGTGGTCTTCGACACCGTCGCCGTGGAATCGCAGCGGCAGCTGAACGAGACCTTCCCCACCTTCGTCCGTAACCGTCTGCCCAAGTACGAGAAGCCCGAGGCCGACGGCATCCGCCACCTCTCCCCGGCGATCGTGGTGGACCAGCGGCCGCTGGGCGGCGGGAGCCGCTCCACGGTGGGCACGGTCACGGACATCGCCTCGCTGATCCGGCTGCTGTTCTCCCGTGCGGGCGAGCCGTCCGCGGGCATGTCCACCGCGTACTCCTTCAACGACCCCTCCGGCGCCTGTCCCGCCTGTCAGGGACTGGGGCGTACCGTCCAGCTGGACCTGGAGTGTTTCTTCGACAGGAGCAAGTCCCTCAACGACGGGGCGCTGCTGTTCCCGCTGTTCAACGTCGGGGGTGTGCAGTGGACGCTGTTCACGCGCTCGGGGCTGTTCGACAACGACAAGCCACTGCGCTCGTACACGAAGCGGGAGTGGCGGACGCTGCTGCACGGCGGTGCGGACGGTGAGGTGAAGATCGAGCTCGCCACCCGCATGGGCACCCAGAATGTCACCTACGAGGGCATCGTCGACCGCTTCAACCGCCTCTACCTCAACCGGGATCTCTCCACGCTGTCCAAGCGGACGCGGGACGCGGTGGAGAGGTTCACCACCGACGCCCCGTGTCCCGCCTGTCACGGGGCCCGGCTGAACCAGGCCGCTCTCGCGACGAGGATCAACGGGCTCGGTATCGCCGACCACATGGCCATGGAGGTCACCGACCTGATCGGTGTCCTGGAGAAGATCGACCATCCGCTGGGCACGCCGATCGCACAGGCGGCCGTCGAGGGGCTGCGGCGCATCGACGACATCGGGCTGGGCTATCTGCACCTGGGGCGGGAGACGGGATCGCTCTCCGGCGGCGAGGGGCAGCGGCTGAAGATCGTACGCAATCTCGGCTCCAGCCTCACCGGCATGACCTACATCTTCGACGAGCCGTCCACCGGGCTGCATCCGCGGGACGTGCACCGGGTGGGGCGGCTGCTGACGCAGCTGCGCGACCAGGGCAACACGCTGCTGATCGTCGAGCACGACCGGGACGTCATCGCGCTGGCCGACCACGTCGTCGACATGGGCCCGGGCGCGGGAGTACACGGTGGGCGGGTGGTCTTCGAGGGGAGTGTGGCCGGGCTGCGCGGGTCCGGGACGCTCACCGGCCGGCACCTGGGCCGTACGCTGCCGCTGAAGACCGAGGTCCGTACGCCCACCGGGCACGTGGCGGTCACCGGCGCAAGCTTGCACAACCTCAGGGACGTGTCCGTGGACGTGCCCACCGGTGTCCTGACCGCGGTCACGGGCGTGGCGGGTTCCGGCAAGTCCACGCTCATGTCCGAGGTGTTCACGGCTCAGCACCCCGAGGCGGTCTTCGTCGATCAGGGTGCCATCGGCGCGAACTCCCGTTCTACGCCCGCTACGTGGCTGGGCATTATGGACACGGTCCGCAAGCTCTTCGCCGATGCCAACGGTGTGCCCGCCGGGCTGTTCAGCTTCAACTCCACAGGCGCCTGCCCCGCCTGTGGCGGCAAGGGCAGCCTCACGGCGGACATGGCCTTCGCCGACCCGGTCACCACCGTCTGCGAGACGTGCGCGGGCTCGCGCTACAGCGCCGAGGCCCTCTCGTACAGGCTGCGCGGCAGGACGGTCACCGACGTGCTCGCGCTGACCGCCGAGGAGGCGTGCGCGTTCTTCACCGGACGGGGCGAGCGCGGTGTCCGGTCGGCGCTGGGGACGCTGGTGGAGGTCGGGCTCGGCTATCTCACGCTCGGGCAGCCGCTGTCGACGCTGTCCGGGGGCGAGCGCCAGCGGCTGAAGCTGGCCGGGCACCTCGGCGGCCGCGGCGGCCTCTATGTGCTGGACGAGCCGACCACCGGGCTGCACATGGCCGACGTCGAGATCCTCCAGCGGCTGCTGGACCGGCTCGTCGACGACGGCAACACCGTGATCGTCATCGAGCACAACCTCGACATCGTCAAACAGGCCGACTGGGTCATCGACATGGGCCCCGAAGGCGGCCGCCACGGCGGGCAGGTCCTCTTCACCGGCACACCCGCCCGGTTGCTGAAGCACCGCACGTCCCACACCGCGCGGGCACTGCGGCAGGGTCTGGACGGCTGAGAAGGGGCCCGGCGTCCGCGCCGGGCCCCTTGTCGTGGTGGTGATCAGGGCCGCGTCGGCATGGAGAAGAGGCCGAAGCGGTTGCCGTTCTGGTCCTTCAGGCGGGCGAAGACCAGCCCGTCGGGGTTGCCGTCCGGGCCGTGTTCGACCACGGCGCCTGCCTCGACGGCCGCGGTGACGGTGGCGGGGACGTCGGTGACCATGAACGAGGGCATGGTGTAGTCGGCGCCGCCCGGGCCCGAGGAGTGGTCGTACATACCGCCGGAGGGCCACTCGTTGCCGGTGAAGACGTTGTAGTACGGCTTGCCGCCGGCGCTGTCGTCCTTCTCGAAGCGCCAGCCGAACGCCTCGCCGTAGAATTCGCTCGACGCCTGCGGGTCGGTGGTGCCGATCTCGAACCAGGCGAAGGAGCCCGCCGCGGGCGCGTACGCGGCCTGTGCGAGGTGTTCCTCCGTGGCGGCCGCGCGCTCGGCCAGCTCGTCCGAGGCCGTGCGGGAGAAGAGGGCGAAGGTGTTGCCCAGCGGGTCCCGCAGCCGGGCGAAGACGGTGACCTCGCCGACCGTCGTGGCGGGGACGACGAGCGTCGCGCCCAGTTTCCGCAGCCGTTCGACGTCGGCGGGGACGTCGGCCGACAGGACGGACAGGTTGATGACCTCGCTGCCGCTGCCGCCCTGTTCGATCGCGCCCATGGGCCACGGCGCGCCGGGGGCGATGATGCGGGTGTAGGAGCGTCCGCCGGTGGAGGAGTCGGGGTCGGTCTCGAAGGTCCAGCCGAGCACGGCCCCGTAGAAGTCCTGGACGGGCTGCGTGTCGGTGGTGCCGATCTCGAACCAGACGACGGATCCGGGAGACATGAAGCTCATGACAGCATTCCTTTCGTGGCGTCAGGCTGCGCTGACGGTAGGGGTGGGGGTGTCCTCCTGGTCCGCGCCGGGTTCCGTCTGGCGGACCTTGCGGGGCAGGGCGAACATCAGCAGGAGGGCTGCGGCGACGAGTCCGGTGACGTACAGAACGCTCTCGCCGACCGTGTCGGTGTAGGTCTGGGCGTTGGCCTGTTCTCCGGCCCGGCGGAGCGCGGCCGCGGCGCGGGCATCGCTGTTCGCGGACGCGAGGGCGCGGCAGCTGGGCGGGATGCGGCTGGGGTCGGTCTGGTCCGAGCGGTCGCGGTGGCACATCGTGAAGGCGGTCACCGTTCGCTCGGCGTGCTCAGCGGTCAGGGAGCCGGCGGCCAGTTCCTTGCGGAGCTGTGCGGTGACGTCGTCGTTCGTCGCGTGGCCGGGGAGCAGTCCGAAGAAGACGACGGCGACCAGGGCCGCTCCGAAGGCGCTGCCGAGCTGGCCGGCCGTGGCGGTGACGCCGGAGGCGGCGCCCGCGTCGTGGGCGGGGACGTCGGTGAGGACGGTGTCGGCGAGCGGGGCGACGATCATTCCCATGCCGAGTCCGAAGACGGTCATCGGCCAGGCCATCTGCCAGTAGCCGATCGAGGCCCCGGCCTCGCCGGTCTGCCAGGCGAACAGCAGCAGGCCCGCGATCATCAGGACCGCGCCCGCCTGCAGGACCGTGCGGCCGAAGCGCGGTACGAGCGCGCCCATCGCCAGCCCGGCGCCGACCATGACGGCCACCGAGAACGGCAGTCCGGCAAGGCCCGCGCGCAGGGCGCTGTAGCCCAGGCCGATCTGTAGATAGAGCATCCACGCCAGGAAGAACACGCTCAGGCTCAGCGTGATCAGCAGCTGCACGCCGATCCCCGCGCTGAAGCTGCGGGCCGCGAACAGGCCGGTCGGCATCAACGGGCCGTCGTCGCAGACGGTCTTGGCCCGCTGGTGGACGGCGAAGACGGCGAGCACGGCGACGCCGGCGGCCATCATCACAAAACACCAGACCGGCCAGCCCAGCGAACGGCCTTCCGTGAGCGGGTAGATGACCATCAGCAGCCCAAGCGCCGCCAGGCCCATGCCGACGAGGTCCAGGCGCGGCGCCTTCTCGGCCTTCGACTCGCCCATGGCGCGGGCGGCGATCAAAAGGGCCACGAGGCCGACGGGCAGGTTGATCAGGAAGATCGGCCGCCAGGACAGGCCGAACAGGTCGGCCTGGACGAGAATGCCGCCGAGGACGGGGCCCAGGATGGTGCCCGCGGCACCGATCGCGCCGTGGATGCCGAAGACCTTGGCCCGCTCACCCTTGGGGAAGGTGACGTGCACGGTGGCCAGGACCTGCGGCACCATCAGGCCCGCCATGGCACCCTGCGCGACACGGGCGGCGATGAGCATGGGCGCGTTCACGGAGAACCCGCACAGCGCGGAGGCCACGGTGAACCCGGCGATGCCGAGCATGAACAGCCGCTTGCGGCCGTAGATGTCGCCGAGCCGCCCGCCGGTGATCAGCAGCAGCGCGAAGGTCAGCGCGTAGCCGGCGATCGTCCACTGCACGGCGGTGTAGGAGGCGCCGAGGTCCTCCTGGATGTGCGGAATGGCGACGTTGACGATCGTGACGTCGATGACGTCCATCAGCGTGCCGGCCAGCAGAGCGGTCAGGGCGAGCCAGCGGCGCGGATCGGGGGGCGCGTGGGAGGTGGCGGGGGGAATCATCAAGTGCTCCTGAAAAAGGGGTGGTGCGTGCGGGCGGGCCGTGAACGGGCTCAGCCGGTGCAGCAGTTCATCTCCCAGATCACGCCGTAGCGGTCCTGGACGATGCCGTAGGACGCGCCCCAGGGCTTGGGCTCCAGCGCCTCATGGACGACGCCGCCGGCGGCGAGCTTGCCGAATGCCGTCTTCTGCTCGGCGAGGTCGGTGTGCTGGAGGCCGATGTGGAGGTTGTTGCCGGTGACCGGGCCGTGCTTGGCGGTCGGGTCACCGAAGCGGTCGGCGACGCTGAGGCCGCTGCCGTCGGTGAACAGCAGCTTGGAGTAGACGACGGTGCGGTCCATGCCCGGCACGTCCGCCATGCCGGGGAGGTAGGAGGCCAGCATGCGGCTCCCGGCGACCTCCTTGGCATCGAGGGCGTCCTCGTAGAACGCGATCGCCTCCAGCGCGCCGTCGCAGTAGATCATCGGGGTGACGAAGAAGGTGGGGGTGCCGGCCATGACGTACTCCTGGTCGTTCAAGGGATGGGGGGAATGCCCGGGCCCTGGCACGGGCTCTCCGAAGCTCTGAAACGACCATAGGAACCCAATAGGTCAATTCATGACCTATTGCGAAACCTGTGCGACGGCGAGGCGGCAAGGCCCCGGCAAGCCGGTGGACGGTCGGGCAATAGGCCGGAAAATGTCCTATTGGAATGGGATGCTCCCGTCCATGAGTGACACCCCCGCCCGCCTCCTGCGGCTGCTCTCCCTGCTGCAGTCCCCGCGCGAGTGGCCCGGCCACGAGCTCGCCGAGCGCCTGAGCGTCAGCCCGCGCACCATCCGCCGCGACATCGACCGCCTGCGCGAGCTCGGCTATCCGGTGCACGCCACCCAGGGCAACACCGGCGGTTACCGCCTGACCGCCGGCAGCGCGATGCCGCCGCTGCTGCTGGACGACGAGGAGGCCGTCGCCATCGCCATCGGCCTGCGCACCGCCGCCGCGGGCGCGGTCACCGGCATCGAGGAGACCTCCGTACGCGCCCTGGCCAAACTGGAACAGGTGCTCCCCTCACGGCTGCGACGGCGCGTGACCGTGCTCCAGGAAGCGGCCGTCGCCGTGCCGCAAGGCGGACCCACGGCGGACGCCGAACACCTGGCGCTGATCGCGGCCGCCTGCGTCGCCCACGAGAAGCTCCGCTTCACCTACCGCGCCGCCAAGGGCCAGGAGACCCGCCGACTGGTCGAGCCCCACCAGCTCGTCGCCGCCGGACGCCGCTGGTATCTCGTCGCCCACGACTGCGACCGCGCCGACTGGCGCACCTTCCGCCTCGACCGCCTCACCGACCCGCTGCGTACGGGCGCCCGCGTACCGGCGCGCGCACTGCCCGGCGGCGTGGACGCCGCCACCTGGGTCTCCACCACCCTCAGCGGCACCGCCGGCCACCGCGCCCTGCTCCTCGTCCACGCCCCCGCCGAACAGGTCGCCGACCGCGTCCCGCCCACCCTCGGCGTCGTCGAACCCGTCGACGACCACACCTGCCGCCTGCTCACCGGCGCCGACTCCCTGGAGTACCTCGCCTACCGGGTGGCCGTCCTCGGCGTCGACTTCGACGTCCTCGACCCGCCCGGACTCGGCCCGCACCTGCGCACACTGGGAGAACGCGTCCTGCGCGCGGCCCGCTCCACGGAGAAGGGCGTCGGCGAGTGAACGACCACGACCAGCCCGGTCTCTTCGATGCCGCGTCGGTGGCCCCGCCGCCCACCCCAGCCCCCGGATTCCGCGGCATCACCTACCACGAACACCGCGCCCGCACCCTCCTCAACAAGATCCCCGGCGCCCGTCCCGGCGGCATGGCCTGGACCCTCAACCCCTACCGGGGCTGCACCCACGCCTGCACCTACTGCTTCGCCCGCGACAACCACGCCCGCCTCGGCCTCGACACCGGAGAAGGCTTCAACACCCAGGTCGTCGTCAAGACCAACGCCGCCGACGTCCTGCGCCGCGAACTGCGCGGCGGCAAGACCGGCGACGACTGGGTCATGGTCGGCACCTCCACCGACTGCTACCAGCGCGCCGAAGGCCACTACCGATTGATGCCCGGCATCCTGCGCACCCTCACCGACCACCGCGTCAACTTCACCACCACGACGAAGAGCGCCCTCCTGCGCCGCGACATCCCCCTCCTCGCCGAAGCGGCCCGCGTCGCGAACGTCCTGGTCATGACGTCCCTCGGCTCGCTCGACGAGCGCGTGTGGCGCGCCTTCGAACCCGGCGCCGCACCCCCGCGCGCCCGCCTCGCCACCATCGCCGCCCTCCGCGCCGCCGGCGTCGCCGCCGGCGTCCTCATCGCCCCCGTCATCCCCCACGCCGGCGACCGCCCCGCCGCCCTCGACGCGCTCGTCGACGCCTGCGCCGAAGCCGGGGCCGTCACCGTCTACCCCGACGTCATGCGCATCAGCCCCGGCGCTCGCGACTGGTTCCTCACCCAGTCCGCCGCCCACCTCCCGCCCCACCTCCACCAGCTCCTGGCCGCCTCCTACGCCAACAGCCGCTCCATGCCCGCCTCATACGTCCGTGAGGTCACCGCCCACCTCCACGCCCGGGCCGCCCGCCACGGACTGCCGCGTTGGGAGGACTACATACGCGATGTCAGCCGCCGCACCCCGGACAGCAAAAGCCCCCGCCAGCGGGACCGGTAGACGGTCCCGCGGGCGGGGGCATCAGTTGATCAGCCCTGCTTCAGGTAGCAGTTGGACTCCCAGATCACGCCGTACTTGTCACGGACGATCCCGAACGCCACACCCCAGAACTTCTCCTCCAGCGGCTCCAGCACCTCACCGCCCTCGGCAAGCTTGTCGAACTCCGCCTTCTGCACGGCGGCATCGGAGTGCTGCAGACCGACGTGAATATTGTTGCCGACGACGACGCCCTCCCGCGTGGTGGGGCCGCCCTCGTTCTGCTCCGCGACGTTCAGACCACTGCCGTCGGCGAACTGCAGCTTGGAGTAGACAACCGTCCGGTCCGCACCCGGAACGGCCTCCATGCCCGGCACCTGGGAAAGCAGCATGGTGCGCTCGGCGATCTCCTCCGTGCCGAACACCTCGTCGTAGAAGGCGACGGCGTCCTTGCTGCCGCGCACATACAGCATCGGGGTGAACCGCTGGATCGTTTCCTTGAGAGCCATGACAAACTCCTTTATCTCTCCACGGGCAAACCCGCATAGAACCAGAAGGGCAGGGATGTTCTCCCTGCGACGTGTCCCACGCTAGAAGTCCAATAGGCCAGAAAATGTCCTATTGCCTGGAAGCCCTCGGTTGTCTTTACGGCGATCAGCACCGGAACCCCGTCGCACTGCTATCCCTTCCGGTCGTATCTCGGCCACCCCCTGAACAGCCCCAAGGTCAGGACCGCCATGGCCGCCGGGCGGTACACCCCGTGCCGCTCGGACCGCAGACACAGAGTTGCTCCCCGCGGGAAATCCGCTCCAGCATCTTGAGCAAGTCCCGGACTGATGGGATATGGAGGACGCTTGCTCGCCCCATTCGCCACCGGTCTGCGGCCACTGGACGATGGCCCGCGTCTGCAGGCAGACGCACTTGGCGCCCCACCAAGGGATCGCCGCAGGTCAGAGGTCATGCGGATGGCGTTGTGGTCGCAGGTGGTCGCATGAATCGCCACTCGGAGATCGACACTGGGTGTAGCAGTTCAATGCGCAACCTTTGGAAGCGATCACCATGCGCTCCGCCATGTCTCGGGGGCGCGTCTACCGGCGCTGCGGCTGCCGGGACCACCAGCACCAACAGCTCGGATCACGCTGCCCACGGCTCCTCACCGATCCTGATCACGGGACCTGGACGTTCGCCGTCGATCTCCCCTCCCCCGCCCGTCGACGCACCATCCGCCGGGGCGGCTTCTCTGACCGGAACACGGCTGCACAGGCTCTGCGGCGGATGGTCGACAGCGCCGGCGGATTCCTTGCGGACCCGAACCAGACGGTCGCGGACTATCTGACCGCCTGGCTCCAGGCCAAGGCGATGACCCTGAAGCCGACGACCGTGGTGCGCTATCACGCGTATGTCGTCGATGACCTCGTCCCCGCGCTCGGGAAAATCAAGCTCGACGACCTCGGGTACGGCCACATCGCCGCCTTCGTACGAGCACAGTTCGCGTGTGGCAGGGGGCCTGTCACCGTCCACCGCATCCTCGCCACCCTGTCGAGTGCGCTCGGCGAGGCCGTCCGGCACCACCGGCTCGACCACAATCCGGCACGGCCCACGATCATCCCCCGGCCAGCGGCCGCCGAGCGCCACATCTGGACACTCGAGGAGACTGCCGTCTTCCTGCGGTACTGCCACACGGCCGATCCGCTCATGGCCGACCTCGTCGAAATCCTCATCGGAACCGGCATCCGCAAGGGCGAGGCTCTCGCTCTCCGCTGGGACGACGTTCACCTCGACAAGCGCGTCCTCTACATACACACCACGCTCTCGGCCATCGACAACAACCGCCTCGTAATCACCACGCCCAAGACCAGGAGCAGCAGAAGCTGGGTCGCCATCTCCGACCGCGTCGCCACCGCCCTACAGCGCCGCAGACGCGCCAGATGCCCGTCAACCGCCGAAGGCCTCGAGGGCGACTTCGTCTTCCACCGGCCCGACGGCCGCCCCATCCACCCGGAATACGCCCTCAACCGCTTCCACCTGCTCAGCCGCGAGGCCGACGTCTCCCGCACGACCATCCATGACCTGCGGCACCTGTCAGCCACGATCTCGATCAACGCGGGAGTCCCGCTCACCGTGGTCTCCAAGACCCTGCGGCACTCGACACTGTCCACGACCGCGAACATCTACAGCCACCTCACCACCCAGGCAGCCCGCGAGGCCGTTGACGCTATCGACAAAACCCTCACCAGAGCAGACCGGCCGCCCACTCCCCCACGGCCCATCCCGGCACCGCGACCGCCCTGCGACCACATCCCCCAGCTCCACAACCAGATGACCATCACCAGACAGCCCACCAGCACCAGGAATTACGGCAGCCCAGCCCTGAAGATCCCCCGCACCTGCGACCACCTTGCGACCACAAGCCGACACAACATCAGAAAGGCCGTCCTCGCACCATGCGAGAACGGCCTCCGACCTGCGAAAATCGCTGGTCGGGACGGCGGGATTTGAACCCACGACCCCTTGACCCCCAGTCAAGTGCGCTACCAAGCTGCGCCACGTCCCGGTGCTCGTCCGGCCCGGGCTTTCGCCCTCGCCGACCGCGCATGAGAACAATACCGCACTTCACGCGGTGCTCGCGCACCGCTTTCCCGCCCCTTCCCCGCCCCCTTCCCCGCCCCGCGACCGGGGCCCGCGCCCACCGCGGCGAGGGGGGTGTGACGTGGGTTACCCGTTCGGATGAAGAATCCCCCCGGGCCCGGGGCTCCCGGCGGGAGGCGTCGGGCGGGGGCCCCGGGAAACGTCCCCGCCCGGCATTCGTGATCGTCCCAGGGTGTTGACCCATGGCCTGTGGGGCGTGCAACCATCGGCTTCCGCCATGGGGGCTGCCGCCCCGTGCAACTCCCCCGACCCAGGAGGACAGTTGGACACCACCCTCTCACGACGCGGTTTTCTTCAGGCGGCGGCCGGTACCGCCGCCGTGGCCGGTGCGGCCGTCGCGCTGCCCGTGGACGCGATAGAAGCGGTGGCGGCCCCGCGGGCCGGGCACGACGTGCTGTCGTTCACGGGCGCCACCAATGGGGCGGGGTCGCTGGCCCCGGGCGGTGGGCGGCTGGTCGTCGAGGTGCAGAACGTGCTGTGGTCCGTGCCGCGCGAGGGCGGGGAGGCCGTCGCGATCACCCCGGCCGATCTGGAGCCGACCCGGCCCACGTACGCGCCGGACGGGCGGCTGCTGGCCGTCTGCGCCTACCGGGGCGGTGGCTTCCACATCTGGACGCTGCGGCCGGACGGCTCCGGGCTGCGGCAGCTGACGGACGGGCCGTGGGACGACCGGGGGCCCGCCTGGTCTCCGGACGGGACGCGGATCGCGTTCGCGTCCGAGCGCGAGGGCGATCCCGTGGCCGGCAGCCCTTACCGGGTGTGGGTGGTCGATGTCCGGACGGGGGCCCTGACGCGGATCACCGGGACCGCCGGGCAGGACGGGCCCGGGCAGGACGGGGCCTGGGAGGACTTCGACCCCGTCTGGTCGCCGGACGGCAAGCGGCTGCTGTTCGTCCGGGGGCAGGTGGCCGGGGGCGCCCTCCAGGCCCGTACGGTCGCGTCCGTGGCCGCCGACGGGCAAGGGCCGGTCCGCGTCGAGCACACCGAGAACGCGGCCGGCACGCAGATCATGACGCCGGCCGTCTCGCCCGCCGGGCGGCTGGCCTATCTGCGGACGACGCCCGCGCCCGCCGCGTCCTGCGTCCTCGTCGTGGACGGGGCGGTCGTGCCGGTCGACGGCGACGTGGAGCCCGTGCCGCCGCGCTGGGTCTCGCGGGACGAGCTGCTGCTGACCGTGAGCGGACAGTTCACGATCGTCAGACCGGGCGCCGCCCCCGAGCCGCCGCGCACGCCCGCCGCCGACTCCCTCCCCCACCCCTCGGCCGCCCCCGCGCCCACGCCCCCGGCCGGCGCCCACGGCGTGCCGGCGGTCACCATCCCCTTCCACGCGGAACTGCCCCTGGACCGGCCCCGCTACCAGGTCAAGCGGTACGACTTCGCGGACACCGGCGCGGTGGTCCGCCGCGTCCGCTCGCTCCACCTGCCCGCCCTCTCCCCCGACGGCCGCCAGGTGGCCTTCGCCGCGCTCAACGCCCTCTGGGTCTCGGAGATCGGCAAGAACAGCCCCCGGCAGGTCCTCGCCGCCTCCCCCGGGCGTTACGTCATGGCGCCCACCTGGACCCGCGACGGCCGTGCGCTGATCTTCACGGACGACCGCGACGGGCTCTACGCCGTCCGCCGCCGCGACCTCGCCTCCGGCGAGGAGACCGTGCTGGCCGACGGCGGACGCGTCCACCCGGCGCTCTCCCCCGACGGCAACCGGCTGGCCTGCGTCGACATGTCCGGCAACCTCATCGTCCGCGATCTCGCGGCGGGCACCGAGAAGCTGCTGGCGGCCCCCATGGGCGCGGGCGGCCTGCCGGGCCGGCCCACCTGGTCGCCCGACGGGCGCTATGTCGCCCTGTGCGACCGCAACCGCCTCAACCAGCGGTTCCGCGAGGGCTACAACCTGATCAGGGTCGTCGACGCCGACAGCGGGACCGCCCGGCTGCACGCCCTCGCCCCGCACGCCTCGGTCTCCGACCGCTACGACTCCGGGCCCGTCTGGTCGCCCGACGGGCGCTCCATGGCCGTGATCAACGAGTCGGCGCTGTGGCTGCTGCCCGTACGCCCCGACGGCACCCCCGACGGCGAGCCGCGCCGGCTGACCGACGAGGCCGCCGACCACCCCTCCTGGTCCGCCGACAGCCGCCGGATCCTCTATCTGTCCGCCGGGCGGCTCCGGCTGCTGGACGTGGCGGACGGCACCGCCCGCACGGTCCCCGTCACCCTCGACTACCGCCGCCCCACCCCCGCCGACACCGTCGTACGCGCGGGCCGCTTCTGGGACGGCACGGGCACGACCGTGCGCGAGGACGTCGACCTCGTCGTCCGCGACGGCCGGATCGCCGCCGTCGAGCCGCACCGGGCCCGCCGGGCCGCCCTCCGCACGGTCGACGCCTCGCACCAGACCGTGATCCCCGGCCTCTGGGACGCCCACACCCACCCCTGGCAGTACGCCTACGGCGGGCGCCAGACCACCCTCCAGCTGGCCTACGGGATCACCACGGCCGTCTCCCTCGGCGGCTTCGCCTACGAGCAGGCCCGCATCCGCGAGGCCGTGGCCGCCGGCACGCTGGCCGGGCCGAGGCTGCTGACCGCGGGCGAGCTGCTGGACGGCTCGCGCGTCGCCTACAGCATGGGCCGCGCCCACCGCACCGAGGAGGGACTGCGCCGCTCACTGACCCGCGCCGCCGCCCTGGACTGGGACTTCGTCAAGACGTACGTCCGCGCGCCGGGCTGGGTGATGCGGGAGGCGGCCCGCTTCGCGCACGAACGGCTCGGGGTGCGCACGGGCAGCCACCTGTGCTCGCCGGGCGTCCAGCTGGGGCAGGACCTCACCACACACCTCCAGGCGACGCAGCGGCTGGAGTTCGGCCACGCCACTACGGCGACCGGCCGGGCGTACCAGGACCTGGCGGAGATCTACACGGCCACGGACTTCCGTATGATCGCCACGATCTTCACCTCGGTGCCGCTGCTGGGCGAGACCCCGGATCTCGCCGAGGACCCCCGCGTCACCGTGCTGATGCCGCCGTGGGACGTGGCGACCGTCCGGCAGACCGCCGCGAAGGCGCCCACGGACGATCAGCTGACCGCGCTGCGCCGCGAGATCGACGTCTACCGGAAGGTGCTGTCCGGCGGTGGCATCGTGGCCCTCGGCACGGACGCCCCGCTCGTCCCCGTCGGCCTCTCCCTCCACCTGGGGCTGCGCGCCCTCCACCGGTACGGGCTGACGCCGGCCCAGGCGCTGCGGACGGCGACGGTGCTGCCGGCGCGGGCATTCGGGGCGGAGCGGGACCTGGGCACGCTGGAGGTCGGCAAGCTCGCCGACGCCACCGTGATCGACGGCGACCCGTTCACCGACTTCGACACGCTCGTACGGACGGCGTCGGTGCTGCGCGGCGGGGTCCGCTTCGAGCAGCGGGAGCTCGTCGCCTCGTTCGAGAGCACGGCGGGCGCGGCCCCGCGCCATGGGCTGCTCCACCGGGAGTGGCTGGAGGTCGGGCGGGAGCTGCGCAAGGACTCCTGCTGTGACCTGGGGCATCTCGACGCCCACTGATGACGCCCACTGATGACGGCGGTTGCTGACGGCGGTCGATGACCGCCGTCAGCAACCGCGTCGTCCTACTTGTCGATCCGGTACGAGTCGCCGTAGACCTTCCACTTCAGCGGCGGCCGGAGGTCGAAGTTGCCCTCGTTGAGGAAGACGCGCTGGGCGGTGTCGACGCGGCTGGTGTCGCTGTGGGCCTCCTCCTTCTTCATGACCTTCTTGCGGGCGTCGAAGAACGCGTTGAGGTAGTCCTTCTCGTCACCGCCCTGGGCCGGGGGCTTGGCCTTGGCGAGGGCGGCCTTGCGGATGCCGCCGAAGCTGTCCTTGCCGTCGCCGGGGCCGTGCATGACGATCGCGTCGTAGTAGACGAACTGGCCGAGGGTGCGCAGCCCGTCGTCCTTCGCCTGCTTGACCGCCGGGTCGAAGTAGACGCGGTCGCGCTCGGCCTCCTGGGCGTCCCGGAAGCCCTTGTCCTCGTCGGCGGCCTTCCGCCAGGCCTCCTCGAAGGGCTTGCCGAGCCCCTCGTGCGAATCGCTGCCGTTGGCCTTGCGCAGGGCGGGGAGGTACTTGGCGAGCGGGTTGCCCGGCTTCTTCTTGGTGTAGCGCTCGACGAGTTCGAGCATGTCGCCGGTGCCGGAGGTGAAGCCGATGATGCCGCCGGTGTAGCCCCGGCCGTCGGGATAGGGCTCGATGTACCGGAACTGCGCCCGCCAGTCCAGCGAGGAGTTCTCCGCGCTGGAGACCAGCCGCATGGCGATGTCCTTCTCGTACGGGTCGTCGAGAGGTGCGCCCGCAGCGGCCACGGCGGGGGCCGTGGCCGTACGGGCGTGGGCCGGCTGCGCCGCCTGGCCGGGGCCGGCCAGGACCAGGGACGCGGGCAGGGCCATCGCCAGGACCGGTAAGGCGAGGCGGGCGGTCTTCTTCGTCTTCGTCGAGGTGCGCGCGGGCATGCGGAACTCCGTTTCCCGGTGGAGGGATCGACAACTGTCAGGAAGGTTTCCTAACTGTCACCGGGAATTGAAGCCGCAGCTCCGTTTCCTCCGCAAGAGGAAACACGTACAGATATGCGGATTCACGCCATGCGCAAGGGCGTTGCAGGGATCACGCCTGGAGGCTCATGCCTGAAGGACGACCTCGGCGTCGGCCGGCGCTCCGGCCTCGGGGACCGCGTCGATGGGCCGCATCGCGATCGTCCGCCACCACGGGTCGAGCGGCAGCCCCGTACCGGGCTCGAACGGCTGGCCGGGCCTGGGCACCGCGATCCGCGACCCGGTCTCCCGAGCCGCCGCCACGCTCTCCTCGGCGGGCTCCTCCCACGGGTGCGGGGCGAGGTTGAACGTGCCCCAGTGGATCGGCAGCATGACGCCCCGCGCGGCGTCGCCGCCCTGGAGGTCGAGGTGGGCGCGCATGCCCTCCTCCGGGGTCATATGAATGTCGGGCCAGAACTCGGAGTACGCGCCGATCTGCACCATCGTGGCGTCGAACGGGCCGTACTGCTCGCCGATGGCGGTGAAGCCGGGGAAGTAGCCGGTGTCGCCGCTGTGGAAGATCCGGTGCTCCGGGCCGGCGACGACCCAGGAGGCCCAGAGGGTGTGCTGGGTGTTGCGCAGCGCGCGGCCGCAGAAGTGCCGGGCGGGAGTGGCGGTGAGGGTGAGCCCGCCGACCCGCGTCGACTCGTGCCAGTCGAGCTCGGTGATCCGGTCCGCCGGGACGCCCCAGTGCTCCAGGTGGGCGCCGACGCCGAGGGGGACGACGAAGACGACGCCGGTGCGGCGGGCCAGGGTCCGGACGGTCGGCATGTCGAGGTGGTCGTAGTGGTCGTGCGAGATGACCACGGCGTCCAGCGGTCCGGTCTCGGCCAGCGGCACCGGCACCGGGTGCAGCCGCCGGGGGCCCGCGAAGGCGAAGGGCGAGCAGCGCTCGGACCAGACGGGGTCGAAGAGCACCCGGTGGCCGTCGATCTCGGCGAGCACGCTGGAGTGGCCCATCCAGGTCAGCCGCAGCCCGGAGGCCGGGGGAACGGCCAGGTCGGCGACGGTGGTGGGGTGGACGGGCACCGGGTGGGCCGGGGCGCGCAGGGCGCGCTCCTCCTTGCGGAAGTAGGTGGGCAGGAACTTCAGCATGGAGCCGGACGGCGTACGGCGCGTTCCCTCGGGGTTGACGAACACCCCGTCGGCGAAGTGCGGCGACCGGCGGATGCGCGCCATCCGCTCCCCCGCCGGATCCGCGCCGAAGGCGGCGGGACGCAGCGCGTCCAGGGGCGAGCGGAACGGGCGGGAGCCGGTCACGGCACCTCCAGGGTCTAGCAGGCAGGTCGTCCCATTATCCGCCGGGGGTCACAGGCCGCTCACGCGCAGGGTGATGTTGAGCCGCCCCTTGAGCCCCAGCCGGGGCGGGGCGGTGCCGGGCAGGGTCCGGGGCACGCCGTGGTAGGCCAGGCGGGCCGGGCCGCCGAAGACGAAGAGGTCGCCGCTGCGCAGCTCGACGTCGGTCCAGGGGCGGGTGCGGCCGCCCGGATGGCCGAAGCGGAAGACGCAGGAGTCGCCGAGGCTCAGGGAGACGACGGGCGCCGGGGACTTCTCGTCGCTGTCGCGGTGGAGGCCCATTTTCGCGGTGTCGTCGTAGAAATTGACGAGGGCGATGTCGTAGTCGGCGGCCGAAGATCCCAGTTCGGTTCCGTATGCGTGGGCCACCGCCGACCGGGCCAGCTCGCCCAGCCACGGCGGGAAGGGTTTGACGGGTGCGCCGTCGCCGTCGACGACGGTGCGGGCGTAGCCGTAGGGGAACCAGTGCCACCCCAGGCAGACCGTCCGTACCGACATGTCGCCCCCGCTGGGCATCCGCACGGTGCGCAGCCCGGCGGGCGGCCTGGCCCACTCCCGGCAGGCGTCCAGCAGCCGGCGCTGCTCGGGCGCGGGCAGCCAGCCGGGCACGTGGACCGCCCCCGGGGCGACCTCGGCCGGGGGCCTCGGGAAGAGCTCACCGTCCATCTCGCCGTCCATGCGGCAAGCCTAGGCCGGACCACTGACACCCATCCTGACCTGCGGTTTCGAAGAAACTCAAAAGTTTTTCGGGAACGGTGTCACATTCCGGCGGGGCCGTTCCGTCGTACGGGCGACAGCAACCCGCACTCCCCTCTCGCAGGAGGCACCGGCCATGGCCCGCATCTCCCTCACCCCGCCCCGCACGCTGGTGAACCGGCTCACCGCCTGGTACAGCCGGCGCACCTACGGCAAGGTCATCGACCCGCTGCTGGCCCTGGGGCACAACCGCAGGGTGCTGATGACCGACGCGCGCTTCGAGATGTCGCTGGCCCGCTGGAAGGCGCTGGACAGCGGGCTCAAGGAGCTCGCCGTGATGGCGTCGGCGGCCGCGATCGGCTGCTCGTGGTGCATGGACTTCGGCTACTGGCTGAGCCACAACAAGCGCATGGCGCCCGACAAGCTGCGCGACGTGCCGCGCTGGCGGTCCAGCGACGCCTACACCCCGCTGGAGCGGGACGTCATGGAGTACGCCGAGGCGATGAGCGCCACCCCGCCGGCCGTCGAGGACGACCTGGCGGAGCGGCTGCGGCTGCGGCTCGGCGAGGCGGCGTTCGTCGAGCTGACCGCGATCGTGGCGGTGGAGAACCTCCGCTCGCGGATCAACTCGGCGCTGGGGCTGACCAGTCAGGGCTTCAAGGACAGCTGCGAGATCCCGGCCCGCCCCGGCGCCTGAGTCAGCCCTTGCGGCCCATGCCGCCGTAGAAGACGATGTCGCTGAGCTCCTTGGGCCCGGGGACCGGTCCGTCCGGGCGCCACAGCGGCACCCGGACCAGTCCCGGGTCGAGGAGCGCGAAGTCGCCGAAGAGGGGCTCGACGGCGGCGCGGCCGCGCAGGTTGAGGGCGGCGGTGGCGTTCCTGTAGACGTCCAGCACGCCGTCGCGGGCGGCGGTGTCGGTACGGCCCTCGGCGTAGCCCTCGTAGGGCTCCTCCGTGGCGTGGGACATCACCAGGAGACTGCCGGCGGGCAGGGCGTCGCCTAGGGTGGCGACGATGCCCGCCGGGTCCTCCTCGTCCTTGACGAAGTGGAGGACGGCGACGAGCAGCAGGGCCACCGGCCGGTCGAAGTCGATCAGCTCCCGGACGACCGGGTGCCCCAGGATCGTCTCCGGTTCCCGGACGTCGGCGAGGGCGAAGCCCGCCCCGCCCGCGCTGGTGAGCTTGGCCTCCGCGTGGGTGGCCACGATGGGGTCGTTGTCGACGTAGGCCACGCGGACGTCCGGGGCGGACTCGCGGGCCACCTCGTGGGTGTTGGGCGAGGTGGGGATGCCCGTGCCGATGTCGATGATCTGGCGGATGCCGCCGCGCACCGCCTCCCGCACGGCCCGGCGCAGGAAGGCGCGGTTGGCGCGGGCGGAGAGGCGGACCTGGGGGTGGGCCTCGATGACGCGCTCGGCGGCGGCCCGGTCGACCTCGTAGTTGTCCCAGCCGTCCAGGTAGTAGTCGTACATCCGGGCCGGGTGCGGCCTGCTGGTGTCGATCTCCTCGGCCGGTGTGCCGACCGGTCCGTCCACGCCGTGCTCGATCACGCCCTGTTCCCTTCGGTACGTCTGTTCGGGTACGCCTGTGAGATCCGTCGCGCGGGCCGCGGCCGCCTATTCGGCGGCGTTGACGCCCGGCACGGCCAGCAGGAAGTCGGCCTCGCCCGCCTTGGCGCCGCGGATGAAGGTCTCCATCTCGTGACGCGTGTAGATCAGCGCGGGGCCGCCGGGGTCGGTGGACTGGCGCAGGGCCACCCGGCCGTCGCACAATCGCATGGCCTCGACGCAGCTGCCGCCGTTGCCGCCGCTCCACGGCTTGCTCCAGCCCTCGGTGCCGAGGTCCGTCGCGGGCATGCCGTTGTAGACGCGGTCCGGATCCATGGTTCAGATCTCCTTACGAATGCCACCGAGGATCGCCTTGGTGGTGTGTGCCGGCGCGGCCTGCGCGCACATCCGGTCCAGCGCCTCCAGGAAGGACGAGACATCGTCACGCTGGTCGAAGTAAGAGGCTCCGACGAGGTTCTCGGCGTAGGCGATGTCCGGAAGCTCCTGGAGGGGGAACCGGAAGATGTGGAAGGGGCCGTACATCGCCGGGTGCGGCCCGGCGGCGAACGGCATCAGCTGGAGTCGTACGTTCGGCATGTCGGTGGCCTCGACGAGCCGGTCGACCTGGGCGCGCATCACGTCCGGCCCGCCGATGGGGCGGCGCAGCACCGTCTCGTCCATCACCACCCAGAGCAACGGGGCCCCGTCCTTGGTGAGCAGGCCCTGCCGTTCCCGGCGGACGGTGACGGCGCGTTCGATGTCGGCCTCGCGGGCGTGCGGCATCCCGGCGCGGAGCACGGCCCGGGCGTACTCCTCGGTCTGCAACAGACCGGGGACGTAGTGGGGTTCGTACGCGCGGATGAGATTGGCCTCTCCCTCCAGGCTCACGAACGCGCTGAACCACTCGGGGAGGACGTCCCGGAAGCGGTGCCACCAGCCCGGGCGGTTGGCCTCGCGGGTGAGGCCGAGGAAGCCCTCGATCTCGGCCGCGTCGAGCACCCCGTAGACGTGGAGGAGCTTCTCCACATAGGGGATCTTCAGCCCGACCTCAGCCTTCTCCATTCTCCGGACGGTGGCGTGGGTGACGTCCAGGGCGCGGCCCGCCTCCTCGTAGGAGAGCCCGGCCCGCTCCCTCAGGTGCTGGAGACGCTTGCCTAGCACGACCCTCAGGACCGTCGGGGCACCCGCCGGTCGCGAGTCCGCCACTGTCCACCCCCTCCAACTGCCGTCATATGCCAGCAGTGTGCCACGCGGTCTGTCGGCCCGACAGACTGTCCTTGCAATTCTGTAATTTGCAGGTTGAACCTTGCCACAGCTGATACGTATCGCACATAGTTGCGGAGTGGTCCTCTCCCATGACGCACCATCGCTCGGGCTCTGCGGCGGCTCTCTCCTCGGCCATCTGCGGCAGGACGCCTTTCACTTCCCGGCCCTCAACACCTCGGTGGCCGAGGCGCGCCAACGAGTCCTCGCGCGGCTGCGCGAGTGGGGAATAGACGAAGTTGCCTGCGAAGACGCCCAATTGGTGGTGTCGGAGCTGGTCACCAACGCGGTGCGGCACACGGACAGCGAGAAGGTCAGCTGCCAGCTGCGGGTGAGCGGTGTGGCGGTGCGCATAGAGGTCGCCGATCAGGGCGACGCCCCCACGGAGCCCCGGGCGCGCCGCAGCGGTGCGGACGAGGAGAGCGGGCGCGGGCTGCTCCTGGTCGGCGCGCTGTCCCGGGAGTGGGGGGTCCGGCCCGACGACAGCGGCCACGGCCGAGTCGTCTGGGCCGACCTGCCGCACGGGCGGCACCCCCACTGACCCCCTGGTCCTACAGCGGCGACGGTCCTACTGCGGCAACAGGCCTACAGCGGCAGCAGGTCCGGGCGCTTGGGCTCCACGTTGTCACCCGAGGACTCACCGCGCAGCCGGCGGCCGATCCACGGCACCAGGTACTCGCGCGCCCAGTGGACGTTGTCCCGGCGCACATCGGCGGCGGAGCGCTGCTCCTCGTCCGGCCAGGCCTGGTCGGGATCGGCCGGCACCTCGAAGCCCAGCACCTGGGCGGCCCGCAGCGCGACGCGCGTGTGTCCGTCGGCCGACAGGTGCAGCCGGTCGTCGCTCCAGGCCCGGCGGTCCTGGACCGAGCGCAGCGACCACAGGTCGAGGACCGGGCAGTCGTAGCGGTCGGCGATGGAGCGGACATGGGCGGTGTACGTCGCGATCTTGCCCCGCAGATGGCGCAGGACCGGGACGCCACGGGTGTCGAAGCCGGTGCACAGCAGGACCGTGCCGACGGAGGAGCACAGCTCGGCGACGGCCGCCTCGTAACGCTGGGCCACGTCGTCCGGGTCGCTGCCGGGGCGCAGGATGTCATTGCCGCCGGCGCAGAAGGAGACGAGGTCGGGGCCGAGTTCCTTGGCCCGGGGGACCTGCTCCTCGACGATCTGGTCCAGGAGCCGGCCGCGAACGGCGAGGTTCGCGTACCGGAAGGAGTGTTCTTCCTGCTGGTCGGAGAGGAGTACGGCCAGTCGGTCGGCCCAGCCGACGAAGGTGTCGCCGGGACCCGGGTCCCCGACGCCCTCGGTGAAGCTGTCCCCGACGGCTGCGTACGACCCGATCGCGCTCTTGATGAATGAATTCGAATCGTCTGCCACGTCAGTGCATGATTCACCTTCCTGAGTGACCTACGCCACCGTAACCAGGGGTTGACGTGCCGTGATGTATCCCACCCCGGCAATGTCGCGTGACCCGGAATACGATCGGCGCCGACGACCGGAACACCCCCGAGGAGCGCACGTGACACAGACGCCGCCCGCCCCGCAGGCCGAGCCCGAGCTGGTGGGGGTCCGCAACTTCCGCGACCTGGGGGGACTGCCGGCCGCCGACGGGCGGCGCGTCCGGCCCGGCGTCCTGTTCCGCAGCGGGCACCTGGCCCACGCCACCGAGGCGGACGCGGCGTTCTTCGCCTCGCTGGGCCTGCACACCGTATTCGACTTCCGCAATGCCGCGGACATCGCGCTGGAGGGCCCGGACGTGGCCCTGCCCGGGGTACGGAACGTCAACCTCCCGCTGAGCGACCCGGCCGACGGCAGCGAGTTCTGGCGGATGGTGCGCGACGGCGACCTGGCCACGCTGCGGTCCGTGCTGGGCGAGGGCCGCGCGGCGGACCGGATGGCCGCCTCGTACCACACGATCATCACCACGCGGACGGCCGAGCACGGGCGGGTCGTACGCGCCCTCGCCGAGGGCGACGTGCCCGCGCTGATGCACTGTGCCGCCGGCAAGGACCGGGCGGGGCTGTCCGTCGCGGTGACGCTGCTGGCGCTCGGGGTGCCGGCCGACGTCATCGAGGCCGACTATCTGGAGTCCAACGCGCCGCACCGGCGGTACCGGGTGCGGCGCGACGCGGAGGTTTCTGCGGAGGTTTCGGAGTTGCTCTCTCCGCTTTTCGAGGCGCGGGCGTCTTATCTGGAGGCGGCGTTCGTCGCGATCGGGGAGGTGTGGGGGTCGACGGAGCGGTATCTGTCCGAGGGGCTCGGGCTCTCCGCCGAGGGGCGGTCTGTGCTTCAGGAGCGTTTGCTGCACTAGGCCGGTGGGCACAACCCGTCAGCGTGTCATCGCCTGCTTCACCAGGTTCCGGCCGAAGTCCCACATCAGGCTGCCGCCGTTGTGGGCTTCGTCCATTACCGCCGTGAACGCTTCCACGAAGCGGTCGACCTCGGGTTCGCCGATGATCAGTGGGGGGATCAGTTTGATCACCTCCAGCTGGTCCCCCGAGACCTGGGTGAGGATGCGGTGCTTCTGGAGCAGCGGCACCACGACCATCTGCGCGAAGAGGCCCCTGCGGGCCGCCTGGAGCATCGTCCAGCGGCCGCGCAGGCCCAGCGACTTGGGTCTGCCGAACTCGATGCCGATCATCAGGCCGCGGCCGCGCACGTCGTGCAGCAGCTCGTACTTGCCGACCAGCGCCGCGAGGCGGGAGCGCAGCAGCTCGCCCGTGGCACGGGCGTTGGCGACGATCCTCTCGTCCTCCATCACGGCCAGCACCGCCAGCCCGGCGGCCATGGCCTGCGCGTTGGAGCCGAAGCTGGCCGAGTGGACGAGCACCCGGTCCATGGACGAGTAGACCTTCTTGAAGATCCAGTCCTTGCCGAGGGTGGCGCCCACCGGGACGTAGCCGCCCGAGAGGGCCTTCGCCACGCACACCAGGTCGGGCTCCACCCCGCTCTCGTGCTGGTGGGCGAAGAACGCGCCCGTGCGCCCCACCCCGGTCTGCACCTCGTCCGCGATGAGGAGTGCCTTGTGGCGGTGCAGCAGCTCCTGCGCCGCCCGGAGGTAGCCGGGCGGCGTGAGGTGGACGCCCTTGCCCTGGACGGGCTCGACGATCAGGCCCGCCACGTCGCCGCGCCGCAGCTCCCGTTCCAGGGCGTCCAGGTCGCCGAGCGGGACGGGGGTGTCCGGGAGCAGGGGCGCGAAGCCGTCCCGGAAGCCGTCCTCGCCGTTGACGGACAGGGAGCCGATGGTCAGGCCGTGGAAGGCGTGGGCGCAGTACAGCACGCGCGGTCTGCCCGTGGCATACCGGGCGAACTTCAGGGCGGTCTCCACCGCCTCGGTGCCGCTGTTGCCGAAGAACACCCGGTCCAGGTGCGGGGTGTACGACAGCAGCCGCTCGGCGAGCAGGCCGGGCAGCGGCGGGCAGTCGAAGCGGGTGAGGTCGGCGAGCGAGGCGTCCAGGACGTCGTGGAGCGCCTTGCGGACCACGGGGTGGTGGCGGCCCAGGCCCATCACCCCGAAGCCGGAGAGCATGTCGAGGTAGTCGTGCCCCTCGGCGTCCCAGAAGTACGCGCCCTCCGCCCGCTCGTACACCTTGTCGAAGCCGATGGTGCGGAGCATGCGCGGCAGCTGGTGGTTGAGGTACCGGGCGTGCAGTTCGTACCGTTCGCCGCCGCGCTCGGCCAGCAGCCGGGACAGGTCGAATCTCTCGGTGCCGTCGGCGGTCATGCCTCGCTCTTCTCCTTCTCCCTGTCCCCGTCCTTGTGCTTGTTCCGCTCCTCGGTCCTCACCAGGACGGCGCTGATCCGCCCGGCGATCTCGGCGGGGGTGAGCCCCACGTCCGCCAGCACCTCCGAGCGTTTGGCGTGGGCGAGGAACTGTTCGGGGATGCCGAAGGTCCGTACGGGCAGGTCGACGTCGGCGTCGCGGAGCGCCTGGGCCACGGCCCAGCCGACGCCTCCGGTGCGGCTGTTGTCCTCGACGACGGCGACCACGCGGTGGCGGGCGGCGAGCGCGGGCAGCGCCTCGTCGACGGGTTTGACCCAGCGCGGGTCGACGACGGTGCAGCTCGTGCCCCGGGCGCCCAGCAGGTCGGCCGCGTCCAGCGCCACCCGGGCCATGGCGCCGACCGCGATCAGCAGGACGTCCGCCTCCTCGGTGTCCGCCGGCCGCGCGAGCACGTCCATGCCGCCGATCCTGCCGACCGCCGGGAGTGCCTCGCCCACGTTCTCCTTCGGGAAGCGGACGACGGTGGGGGCGTCGGCGACGGCGACGGCCTCGCGCAGCTGGGCCCGCAGCTGGTCGGCGTCGCGCGGGGCGGCGATCCGCAGGCCGGGGACGACCTGGAGGACCGACATGTCCCACACGCCGTTGTGGGACGGCCCGTCGGTGCCGGTGACGCCGGCCCGGTCCAGGACGAACGTCACGCCGCACTTGTGCAGGGCGACGTCCATCAGCACCTGGTCGAAGGCGCGGTTGAGGAACGTGGCGTAGACGGCGAGGACCGGGTGGAGGCCGCCCGTGGCGAGCCCGGCCGCCGACACCGCGCCGTGCTGCTCGGCGATGCCGACGTCCCAGACCCGGTCCGGGTAGGCCACCGCGAACTTGCTCAGGCCCACGGGGTGGAGCATCGCCGCCGTGATCGCGACGACGTCGGGCCGCTCGGCGCCGATCCTGACCATCTCGTCGCCGAAGACCGACGTCCACGACGTGCCGGCCGAGGGGGCGAGGGGCTCGCAGGTCAGCGGGTTCATCGCGCCGACCGTGTGGAAGCGGTCCGCCTCGTCCTCCAGGGCGGGCCGGTAGCCGCGCCCCTTCTCGGTGCGGCAGTGCACGAGGACGGGCCCGTGGAAGCGCTTGGCCCGGCGCAGCGCCGACTCGACGGCGGCGATGTCGTGGCCGTCTATCGGGCCGAGGTATTTCAGGCCCAGGTCCTCGAACATGCCCTGGGGGGCGAAGGCGTCCTTGAAGCCCTTCTTCGCCCCGTGCAGCGACTCGTAGAGCGGCTTGCCGAGCAGGGGCACGCTCTGGACGGCGTCCTTGCCCCAGGACAGCGCGCGTTCGTAGCCGTCGGTGGTGCGCAGGGTGGCCAGGTGGTCGGCGAGGCCGCCGATGGTGGGGGCGTAGGAGCGTTCGTTGTCGTTGACGACGATGATCAGCGGGCGGTCCTTGGCGGCCGCGATGTTGTTGAGGGCCTCCCAGGCCATGCCGCCGGTGAGGGCGCCGTCGCCGATGACGGCGACGACGTGGTTGTTCCAGCGGCCGAGGATCTGGTTGGCCTTGGCGAGGCCGTCGGCCCAGCCGAGGACGGTCGAGGCGTGGCTGTTCTCGATGACGTCGTGCTCGGACTCCTCGCGCGAGGGGTAGCCGGACAGGCCGCCCTTGCCGCGCAGTTTGGAGAAGTCCTGGCGTCCGGTGAGCAGTTTGTGGACGTAGGACTGGTGCCCGGTGTCCCACAGGACGCGGTCCGAGGGCGAGTCGAAGGACCGGTGCAGGGCGATGGTCAGCTCGACCACGCCGAGGTTCGGCCCGAGATGGCCGCCGGTCCTGGCCACGGCGTGGACCAGGAAATGGCGGATCTCCTCGGCGAGGTCGGTGAGCTCCTCGCCGTCAAGTTCCTTCAGGTCGCGCGGACCGCGGATGTTCTCCAGCAACGACACGCCGGCCCCCTCCTCCTGTCGTCGGCCCGGCGGTGCCGGGCGCGTTGATCGGACTCCGCCCGGATCCCTCAGAGGACGGTGACGGCCGGCGGCCCCGAGGGGGTGCCGTCCTTCTCCATCCGTTCGGCGAGCTTCATGGCCTCGTCGATGAGGGTCTCCACGATCTTCGACTCGGGGACGGTCTTGATGATCTCGCCCTTGACGAAGATCTGGCCCTTGCCGTTGCCGGACGCCACCCCCAGGTCGGCCTCGCGGGCCTCGCCGGGCCCGTTGACGACACAGCCCATCACCGCCACCCGGAGCGGCACCTCCATGCCGTCCAGGCCGGCCGTGACCTCGTCGGCCAGCTTGTAGACGTCGACCTGCGCCCGTCCGCAGGACGGACAGGAGACGATCTCCAGCCGGCGCTGCCGGAGGCCCAGGGACTCCAGGATCTGGATGCCGACCTTCACCTCCTCCGCGGGCGGGGCGGAGAGGGAGACCCGGATGGTGTCGCCGATGCCCTCGGAGAGCAGGGCGCCGAAGGCGACGGCGGACTTGATGGTGCCCTGGAAGGCCGGGCCGGCCTCGGTGACGCCCAGGTGCAGCGGGTAGTCGCACTGGGCGGCCAGCTGACGGTAGGCGTTGATCATCACAACGGGGTCGTTGTGCTTGACGGAGATCTTGATGTCGCGGAAGCCGTGCTCCTCGAAGAGCGACGCCTCCCACAGCGCCGACTCCACGAGGGCCTCCGGGGTGGCCTTGCCGTATTTGCCCAGCAGGCGCTTGTCCAGGGACCCGGCGTTGACGCCGATGCGGATCGGGGTGCCCGCCGCGGCCGCCGCCTTGGCGATCTCCTTGACCTTGTCGTCGAACTGCCGGATGTTCCCGGGGTTGACGCGCACCGCCGCGCACCCGGCGTCGATGGCGGCGAAGACGTACTTCGGCTGGAAGTGGATGTCGGCGATCACCGGGATCTGCGACTTCCTGGCGATGACCGGCAGCGCGTCCGCGTCGTCCTGCGAGGGGCAGGCGACGCGGACGATCTGGCAGCCCGCCGCCGTGAGCTCGGCGATCTGCTGCAATGTGGCGCCGACGTCGGCCGTGACCGCCGTCGTCATCGACTGCACCGACACCGGGGCGTCCCCGCCCACCGGTACCCGGCCGACCTGGATGCGCCGTGCGGGACGGCGTGCCGCCAGGGGCCGGGCGGGTGGCACGGGGAGGCCGAGGGAGACCGGCTCCGTGATGGCCATCGCGGTCAGCCCCGGTTTCCGGCGACGCTCTCGCGGGCCGCGCGCAGCGACTCCTTGAGCGAGCCCATGGTGGCGAGGACGGCGGTGGGCTCGTAGCCGCAGTGCGCCATGCAGTTGTCGCACCGGGGGTCCTTGCCGCGGCCGTACTTGTCCCAGTCGGTCTCCTCGATCAGCTCCCGGTAGGTGGGCACGTACCCGTCGCTCATCAGATAGCAGGGGCGCTGCCAGCCGAAGAGCGAGTAGTTGGGGATGGCCCACGCGGTGCAGGGGAAGTCGACCTTCCCCTCCAGGAAGTCGAGGAAGAGCGGGCTGTGGTTGAGCCGCCAGCGGGAGCGGTTGCCCCCGGCGAACGCCTTCCTGAACAGCTCCCGGGTCTGCTCGACGCCCAGGAAGTGGTCCTGGTCGGGGGCCTTCTCATAGGCGTAGGCCGGCGAGATCATCATCTCGTCGACCCGCAGCTCGTCATTGAGGAAGTTGAGCACCTCGATGATGGTCTGGGGGGTGTCGGTGTTGAAGAAGGTGGAGTTGGTGGTGACCCGGAAGCCCCGTCGTTTGGCCTCCTTGATCGCCTCCACCGCCTCGTCGAACACCCCCTCCTTGGCGACGGACTCGTCGTGGCGCTCGCGCAGCCCGTCGATGTGCACGGCGAAGGCGAAGTACGGAGACGGGGTGAACTTCTCCATCTTCTTCCGCATGAGCAGGGCGTTGGTGCACAGGAAGACGTATTTCCGCCTGGCCACCAACTGGCGCACGATTTCGTGGATCTGAGGGTGCATCAGGGGCTCGCCGCCGGCGATGGACACCATCGGCGCCCCCGACTCCAGCACCGCGCCGACCGCCTGGGCCACGGGCATCCGCTGTTTGAGCACCCCGGCCGGATGCTGGATCTTCCCGCAGCCCTCGCACTTGAGGTTGCAGGCGTAGAGCGGCTCCAGCTCCACGATCAGCGGGAACTTCTCCCGACGGCGGAGCTTCTGTTCGAAGAGATAGGTCCCGACCCGGATGGTCTGGCGAAGCGGCATGGCCATCTGGCTCACCTCCTGGGGAGCAGCAAAGAACGGTGCCATTCGAAAAAGGCCGGCAGGACGGTGCGGAGCACGCGGAAAGCCGATATTCCACCCCGCAAGGTCCCGATTCGCACAAGTTCATGTTCGGGAGCGTCCACGACCACTCTTACGGCCGCAACGGGGCGGGCACCGGCCCGCACGGCGCTTCGGAGCGTGGCCGCGGACTCCATGTCCACCGCCAGCGCCCCGGCGGCGTGCAGCGCGCCCCGCTCCGCGCCCCGTACTACGTGGTCGGAGCCGACCAGCGGCCCGGTGTGGATGACGCGCCGGGGCGCCACCCGGGCGAGCTCCTTGGCCAGCAGCTCGACGCCGGCGCACTCCGTCCGGCCCTCCCGGTCGCGGGTCTCGTCGGCGACGACCAGATCGCCGGGGTGCATCCCCGGCGCCAGTCCGGCGCAGAAGCCGGTGGCGATCACCGCGGTCTCGGACCCGGCCCCGGCCGGAGCGCTGTCGGTGAGGGCCCGGGTCACGGCGCGTTCCGCGGCCTGCGGGCCCATGCCGGTGCGCAGGACGGTCACGGGTCCGGCCGCGCCGCCGAGGCCGCCGCGCAGGGCGAGGCGCTCGATGCCGAGCGCACAGGCGATCAGCAGCGGTGCGGGGGCGGGGGTACCCGTGCCGGTGGACATCAGCCCTCCAGTGGCGTCTCGGCGAAGGGCTCGCCGTGGAGGTAGCGGCCGAGGGCGGTGAGGGGGAACACCTGGCGGTACAGGTGGTAGTTGATGGAGAAGTCCCAGGGGAAGCCCGTGCCGGTGAAGTGCGGCTCGTCCCAGGAGCCGTCCTCCCGCTGGATGTCCGTCAGCCAGGTCACCCCGCGCTCCACGGCCTCGCCGTCCCGCTCCCCCGCCGCCAGCAGCGCCAGCAGTGCCCAGGCGGTCTGGGAGGCGGTGGAGGCGCCCCGGCCGATCCATTCGGGGTCCCGGTACGAGCGGAGGTCCTCGCCCCAGCCGCCGTCCGGGTTCTGGACCTCGCCCAGCCAGGCGACGGCCCGGCGGACGGCCGGGTGGGAGACGGGAATGCCGGAGGCCACCAGGGCGGGCACCACGGACCCGGTGCCGTAGACGTAGTTGACGCCCCAGCGGCCGAACCAGGCGCCGGACTCCTCCTGTTCGCCCAGCAGCCATTCGACGCCCCGGCGGGCGCGTGGGTCGTGCTGCTTGCCGAGGGCGGCCAGCATCTCCACGACGTGGGCGGTGACATCGGCGGACGGCGGGTCGATCACCTCGCCGAAGTCGCAGAACGGCAGCCGGTTGGGGAACGGGCTGGTGTTGTCGGCGTCGAAGGCGCCCCAGGCGCCGTTTCTCGACCGCATGCCCACCGCCCAGTTGGCGGCCCGCCGGACCGCCGTCTCCAGGCGCCCGGGGTCGGGGTGGCGGACCCGTTTGAGGGCGAGCACGACCTCGGCGGTGTCGTCGATGTCGGGGTAGTTGTCGTTGTCGAACTCGAACGACCAGCCGCCCGGGGTCAGATGCGGTCGTTTGACGGTCCAGTCGCCGGGGCGCAGGATCTGCTCGTCCAGCATCCAGTCGGCGGCCTTGACCAGCGCCGGGTGGTCGGGGCTCAGGCCCGCGTCGGCGAGGGCGATGGTGGCCAGGCAGGTGTCCCAGACCGGGGACTGGCAGGCCTCGATCATCCGGACGGGGGCGCCGTCCGCGTCCTCGTGCCAGACGGCGAAACGGTCCAGCGAGGCGAGCCCGGCGCGCAGCACCGGGTGCTGGAGGTCGTAGCCCAGCAGGTGGAGGGCGATGACCGAGTAGACGGCGGGGGGCTGGATGCCGCCCCAGCAGCCGTCGTTCTCCTGGCGCTCGACGATCCAGCGGGCCGCCGAGCGCAGCGCGGCCTTGCGCAGCGGGGCGACGGGGAAGCGGTGGTAGACGTGCAGCGCCTTGTCCAGGCGCTGGAAGAGGCCGTCCCAGCTGGTGGCGGGGGCGAGGGGGCGCGGCGGGTTCGGCCGGCGGGGGTCGGTGTGGAGCTCGTCGAGGGCGAACGGCGCGGGCCGGACGGGCCGCAGGGCGGAGACGATCGTCAGGGGGACGATGGTCTGCCGGGCCCACTGGCCGAAGTCGTAGAGGTTGAGGGGCACCCACTTCGGCAGGTACATGATCTCGGGCGGTAGCTCGGGCAGGTCCTCCCACCGCCACCAGCCGAAGAGGGCCAGCCACATCCGGGTGAAGACGCGGGTGGCGGCGATGCCGCCCTGTTCGCGGACCCAGGCGGAGGCGGCGGCCATGTGCGGGGCTTCGGGGGCGTCCCCGGCGAGGCGGAGGGCGGCGTAGGCCTCGACGGTGGCGGAGAGCTCGGCGGGCCCGCCGTGGAAGGTGGCCCAGGTGCCGTCGGGGCGCTGCCGCGAGCGGATGAAGCGGGCGGCGGCGGCCGTGGTCCGCTCGTCGTCGATGCCCAGGAACCCGCGCAGCAGCAGGTCCTCGGCGTCCATGGTGACGTTGGTCTCCAGGTCGCCCTTCCACCAGCCGGCCGCGTCCTGACGGGCCAGCAGGTGTTCCGTGGCGAGGGTGACGGCCCGCGCCGCGGCTTCACGCGTCTTCGGCGCTCCGGGGGACGCCGTGGCGGTCGCCGGAGCGGTGGTGCTGTGGCCGGCCTCGGCCTCGGGGAGCGGTGACTCCCCGGTGCCGTCGGTCGTCGCTGTCATGGTTTCCCCTAATGCAGTGAGTTCCTTCTCTGCCGTACTGCTGTGATGCCGTACTTCGGGGGGTTCCGTCAGCCGGTGCCGCACACACAGGGCACCGGCCGGAGACCGCGGGGCTAGTTCGCGTTAATCGTGATCAACTCTTCCGTACGACGACGAAATCGGCGAGCGCGACGAGCTGCGCGCGGATCTCCGCGGGCATGTCGATGCCGTCGAGGGCCTCGACGGCGGTGGCGTGCTGGCGGCGGGCCTCCTGCTCGGTCCACTCACGGCCGCCGGCCTCCTCGATCAGCGCCGCGCGGGAGGCGAACTCCTCCTCGTCGAAGTCGGCGAGCTGCGCGTCGGTGAGCCTGGCGTCGGCGGCGAGGATGCCGGCGAGCCGCTCGGAGGCGGGGCCGCCGGCCGCGAGGGCGGCGACCACGGGGAGGGACTTCTTGCGCTGCCGCAGGTCGCTCCAGGTCTGCTTGCCGGTGGCCTCCGGGTCGCCCCAGATGCCCAGCAGGTCGTCGACGGCCTGGAAGGCGAGGCCGAGGTGGTAGCCGTAGGCCTCCAGGGTGTCGGCCGTACGGTCGTCGGCGCCGCCGAGGACCGCGCCGATGGAGACCGCGCAGGCCAGCAGCGCGCCGGTCTTGTTGCCCTCCATCTCCAGGCACTCCGCGACGGTGACGCGCTCGCGGTGCTCGTAGGAGATGTCCTGGGCCTGGCCGTCGATGAGCTTGCGGGTGGCGGTGGTGAGCCGGCGGGTGGCCCGCCCGGCCTCGACGGTGCCGAGCTCCAGCAGGATCTCGTTGGCGAGCGCGAAGAGGGCGTCACCGACGAGGATGGCCTGGGCCGGCCCGTAGGCCTTCCAGACGGTGTCACGGTGGCGGCGCTGTTCGTCGCCATCCATGAGGTCGTCGTGCAGCAACGAGAAGTTGTGCACGAGCTCGACGGCGACCGCGCCGGGGATGCCGGTCTCGGCGGGGGCACCGGCGGCCTCGGCCGACAGCAGGGCCAGGGCGGGCCGGACGGCCTTGCCCGGGTCGCCGTGGGCGGGCTTGCCGTCGATGTCGATCCAGCCGAAGTGGTAGGCGGCGACGGTGTCCATGGGTGCAGCGAGCCTGTCCACGGCGGCACGCAGCACCGGAGTGGCAAGCGTCCGTCCGCGCTCCAGCAGGGCGCGCACGCCCGCGGTGTCGACAGCTGGGATCGCCGATGTCACGGTCTCTCCTCTGGTGGTGGTCGTGCTCATGCGCGTCCCGCTCGCGGGAACGCGCGCCTTGAGGGCTCGCTGGTTCATACCGCCGCCTCCCGCAGGGGGCTCCGGTGGGGCCGGCCCAGCTCGGAGAGGGCCGCGCCGGCGGCGGCGAGGCCGCTGCGCACCGCGCCCTCCATGGTCGCGGGCCAGCCGGTGGCGGTCCACGCACCGGCCAGGTAGAGGCCGGGCGCGTTCGTGGGGGCGTCGGGCCGGAGCCGGCCGACGCCCGGGGTGGGGGCGAATGTCGCCGTCCGCTCGCGGGTGACGAAGAAGTCCTTCACCCGCGCCGTCCGGGCGGCCGGCAGCAGCCGGGCCAGCTCGGGGAGGTAGCGCTCGCGCAGCTCGGCGACCGGCCGGTCGATGTCGTCCTGCGCGGCGGACTGGGACACGGCCAGGTACTGCGCGGCCTTGTCGCGGCCGGCCAGCCCGGAGGAGTCGGTGCGGTCGAAGACCCACTGCACCGGGCTGCCGAGCGCCGTGAAGAAGGGCTGCCGCAGGACCTTGCGGTCGTAGACGACGTGGAGGTTGAGGATGGGCGCGGTGTCGATGCCGAGCAGCCGGTCGGGATCGTCGAGGGCGCCCTCGGGCAGCAGGGCGTGGGTCTCGCGCTGGGGCACGGCGAGGACGACGGTGCCGGCCTCCAGCCGCTCGCCCTCGCCCGGCCCGGCCTCGGTGTCGATGTGCCAGCCGCCGTCGGGGCGGCGGGCGATCCGGGTGGCGCGGGTACGCAGCGCGACCTGGACGCCGGCGGCGTCCAGCGCGGCGCGGACCAGGCGATCGTGGAGCTCGCCGAGCGGCACATGGGCCCAGCCGATGTCGGCGGCGCCGGGGTCGGAGAGCAGGCCGGTCTTGAAGACCATGGCGGCCAAGGCCAGCGAGGAGTGGTCGGCGGTGGCGTTGAGGGTGGCCACGCCCACCAGGTCCCACAGGGCCTCGACCGTCCGGGGCGACTGGCCGTGGCGGCGCAGCCAGGTGCCGAAGTCCACGCCGTCGAGTGCGGGGTCGTCGAGGTCGAGGCCGCGCAGCGCCAGCGCGGCCCGCCCTACCGCGGCCCGTTCGGCGAGCGAGAGGTGTGGGTAGGTGGCGAGGCTGGCGGCCAGATGGAGGGGTACGGGCAGGCCGGCGCGGCGCAGCCGGCCGAGGCGGGCCCTGCCCGAGGGGTGGCCGACGTCCAGGACGGGTACGTCGAGCCGGTCCTGGAGGGGGGCCAGGTGGGTGCCGCCGATCCGGTCGAGGAACCACCGGTAGGCGGTGCAGCAGCGCAGGTAGACGTGCTGGCCGTTGTCGACGGTCAGCTCGCCGCGGCGGAAGGAGAAGGCGAGCCCGCCGAGGCGGGGCCGGCCCTCCAGCAGGGTGACGCGGAGCCCGGCGGCGGCGAGTTCGAGGGCCGCCGTGACACCGGCGAGTCCGCCCCCGATCACTACCGCGGCCGCCCCGTCGGGGCGGCCTGCTTGGTCCGTGCGGAGCCGGTCGGGCCGGGTTGTCGTTCGTTCCGTCATGCGCCCATCCCCTCGGCTGCTGTCAGGGACGCGTCCACCGGGCGGAGGGTTGCGCACCGGTTTCCGGTGCGGTGGAGCGTCTCGCCGGGCGTACGGCCGGTGCGGGTCGTCATGGTGCGGGCGCGGGTCATCAAACGCGCCCCCTGGCGGTCTGCCGGTGGACGCTGCGCGCGTCGTAGCCGGAGAGTCCGCGGACGGCGACGAGGGCCTTCTCGTGGCCCGGCAGCGAGACGCGGCCGCGCAGCACCGCCGTGGGCTCCTCGGCGATGCGGTCCAGCAGCCGGCGGTAGATGCCGGACATGGCCGCGACGCAGGCGCCGCTGCGCCGGTCGAGCATGGGCAGCAGCTTCATGCCCTCGGCGAACAGCGCGCGGGCGCGCCGGACCTCGTAGTGGACCAGGCCGGTGAAGTCCGCGCCGGCCGGGGGCAGGGCGGAGTGGAATCCGGCCGAGCAGCCGAACTTGGCGAGGTCGTCGGAGGGCAGGTAGGTGCGGCCGTTGGCCGCGTCCTCGCGGACGTCGCGGAGGATGTTGGTGAGCTGGAGCGCCAGGCCCAGCGTGTCGGCGTACTCCGGGGCGCGCGCGGCGTCCCGTGCGCCGGGCACGGTGCCGAAGACGCCCAGGGAGAGCCGTCCGATGGCGCCGGCGACACAGCGGCAGTAGCGGGCGAGGTCGTCCCAGGTCTCGTAGGTCTCGCCGCGGACGTCCATCTGGACGCCGTCGATGAGCTCGTCGAGGCCGCCGAGGGGGATGGGGAAGCGGCGCACGGCATGGGCGAGCGCGACGGCCACCGGGTCGGTGTCGTCCTCCTCGATGTCGCCCGCCCGGATCCGGTCGAGCGTGGTGCGGGCGTCCTCCAGCCGCAGCCGCTTGGACTCGGGGTCCAGGGGGCCGTCCCCGATGTCGTCGACGCGCCGGGAGAAGGCGTACAGCGCCGACATGGCCCGCCTCTTGGCGGTGGGCAGCAGCCTGATCCCATAGCTGAAATTGCCGGCCTGCTGTCCTGTGACGGCTTCGCAGTAGCTGTACGCGGCGAGTACCGGCGGCGACGCTTGTGGCGTTGCATTCACGTTCCGGCTCACCCCTCTCTTCGCAGTGTCGCCCCCACCTCGCGCAGCAGGCTGAGCTTGGTGGGCTTGGGCGGTCCGGGGAGAACGTCGTGCCCCGCGGCGGTGACCGCGGCGAGTGCGGCCCTCCCTCCGCCCACGAATCCCGCGAGCAACAGCTTCAGCCTGCCGTGGACGCTACCCACCAGGGGGGTGCCTTCATTCAGCAGGCGCCGGGCGCGTTCCGCCTCGTACGCGACCAGGGCGCGCACCGACGCGCCAGCGGTCGGGAGGGCGAGATCGGCCTCCGTGACGCGGAAACGCGCCATGTCCTCGGCGGGCAGGTAGACGCGGTCGCGCCGGAGGTCCTCGGCGACGTCCTGTAGGTGTTCGACGATCTGCAGGGCGGTGCAGACCGCGTCCGAGCGGCGTACCCGCTCGGGGCTGGTGGTGCCGGTGATGCCCAGGACGAGGCGGCCGACGGGGTTCGCGGACAGCTCGCAGTAGGCGAGCAGGTCGGCGTAGGTCCCGTAGCGGCGCACCCGCTGGTCCTGGCGGTTCGCCTCGATCAGCCCCAGGAAGGGCTCGGGGGTCAGACCGCACCGGCGGACGGTCGGACGCAGGCGGAGCAGCAGCGGGTGGCGCGGGCCCGTGCCGGTGGTGTCGAAGACGCGCCGGAGGTCGGCCTCGAAGGCGTCCAGCATGGCCGGGCGGTCGTCCGTCTGCTCGCGGTCCAGGCCGAGCAGCTCGGCGTCGCGGCCGCCGGGGGCGAGGTCGCCGTCGCCGATGTCGTCGACGAGGCGGGCGTAGCCGTAGACCGCCATGAGATCGGCACGCCAGGCGCGTGGCACGAAGAAGGGCGCCACGGGGAAGTTCTCGTGCGCGGCCTTGTCGAGCACGGCGCGCGCGTGCGCGTCCGTCCCCGCGGTCATCGCGGGCTGCCCGGACCGGGGACGGCGTACGCGTCTCTGATCTGGAGAGTTCCCGTAACCATTGCCGTCACATCTCCCGTTCTACACTGCCGACCCAGAACATCCTATTTCGGACACGCCGCAGGGCGGGCCGTGCCCCTGGCCTCCCTTCCGGGCCGCTCCGTCGCGGCTCCGGCGGCGGGGCCGTCCGCGTGTATCGCCACGCCCCGCCCCAAAACAGCCGCAAAAGAGCAGGCTACAGCGTACGCCGCACTGGTGTCCGACGCTCGCCGGGGTATGTGCACTGATCCATACCATGCCACGCGAGCGCCCAATCGGCCCTGGCAATAAGCCAGTTGATCGTCACGGAACGGTCAAGGCCCCCGCCGCGACCGCACCGGCGGGGGCCTTGGACGTCACGTCCGCGTCAGCGGGCCGTTTCCTTCTCATAGGCCCGGACGACCTCGTCCGTCGGCCCGTCCATCAGCAGTTCCCCGCGCTCCAGCCACAGCACCCGGTCGCAGGTGTCCCGGATGGACTTGTTGTTGTGGCTGACCAGGAAGACCGTGCCGGCCTCCTTGCGGAGCTCGCGGATGCGTTCCTCGGAACGCTTCTGGAAGGCCCGGTCACCCGTGGCCAGCGCCTCGTCGATCATCAGCACGTCGTGGTCCTTGGCGGCCGCGATGGAGAACCGCAGCCGGGCCGCCATGCCGGAGGAGTACGTGCGCATCGGCAGGGTGATGAAGTCGCCCTTCTCGTTGATCCCCGAGAAGTCGACGATGCCCTGGTAGCGCTCGCGGATCTGCTCCCGGGACATCCCCATGGCCAGCCCGCCGAGCATCACGTTCTTCTCGCCGGTGAGGTCGTTCATCAGGGCGGCGTTGACGCCCAGCAGCGAGGGCTGGCCGTCGGTGTAGACCTTGCCGCGCTCGGTGGGCAGCAGCCCGGCGATCGCCTTGAGCAGGGTCGACTTGCCGGAGCCGTTGGAGCCGATCAGGCCGATGGCCTGGCCCCGGTAGGCGGTGAAGCTCACACCCTTGACGGCGTGCACCTCCCGCACACCGACGCTCGGCTGCCGGCGGACGATCCGGTTCAGGGCGGCCGTGGCACTGCCCCGGCCGGTGTTGCCGCCGTAGACGCGGTAGACGATGTGGACATCGTCCGCGATCACGGTCGGGACGTTCTCGGAGCCCTTGGGGGTGATCTGCTCAGCCACGGCCGTACTTCTCCTCAGCCTTCCAGAAGTAGACGAAGCCGCCGACTCCGATCAGCACGGCCCAGCCGGCCGCCAGCGACCACACGTGCGGCGGCAGGTGCTTCGCCCCGTAGTTGTCGATGAGCGCGTAGCGCATCAGGTCGATGTAGACGGCCGCCGGGTTGGCCCCCAGCAGATCGATCACCCACTGGGACGCGTGGGTCCGCTTGAGGTTGTCGACCAGGCTGTACATGACGCCCGAGGCGTACATCCAGGTGCGCAGCAGGAACGGCAGCAGCTGGGCCAGGTCGGGGGTCTTGCTGCCCGCGCGGGCCAGGATCAGCGCCAGTCCGGTGTTGAAGAGGAACTGGAACGCCAGCACCGGGACGATCATCAGCCAGGCCATCGACGGCGTGTGCCCGCAGGCGACCAGGACGACGGCCAGCACGACCATCGAGTAGAGCAGCTGCTGGAGCTGCTGGAGCGCGAAGGAGATCGGCAGGGCCGCCCGGGGGAAGTGCAGGGCCCGCACCAGGCCCAGGTTGCCCGCGATCGCCCGGACGCCCGCCATCGCCGAGCTCTGGGTGAAGGTGAAGACGAACACACCGGTCACCAGGAACGGGACGTAGGTGTTCGTCGCCATCGCGCGCTTCTGGTCCATCATCACGCCGAAGATGAAGTAGTACACGACGGCGTTCAGCAGGGGCGTGGCCACCTGCCAGACCTGGCCCAGCTTGGCCTGGCTGTACTGAGCGGTCAGCTTCGCCCGGGAGAAGGCGGCGATGAAGTGGCGCCGCTCCCACAGCTGCCGCGTGTACTCGGCCAGGGACGGCCGGGCGCCGCTCACCGCGAGGCCGTACTTACGGGCCAGCTCGGCGGCGGGCAGTCCGTCGTCGGGTGACGACGGCACAGTCAGGGCGACCGCACTGTCGTGCGTTGTCTCGCTCACAGTTGACACTTTCGTCCTCAAGGCGCGCCCACCGGGGCCAGGCCCCGGTGCGCGCCCGATGCTCTTCGACACGACTCTCGGATACGAGCTTGTCAGATCACGGGCGGGCGACCCAGTCGGGTCAGGCGCCACACGGTACGCCACTTCATCGGACGCCGGGGTCCGCACGGGGTCGTCCAGCCCTCCCGGAAACCGCCCAGCCACGCGCGCAGCGCGGGCAGGGAGGGCCGCCGGGCCAGGGTCAGCAGCAGCCAGACCCCGACGTAGACGGGGACCAGCGGCGCGGGCAGATTGCGGCGGGCCAGCCAGACCCGGTTGCGGGCCACCATGCGGTGGTAGACGGCATGGCGGCTCGGGGCGGTCGTCGGGTGGTGGAGCACCATGTCCGACCGGTAGTCGATCATCCAGCCCGCGTCCAGGGCCCGCCAGGCCAGGTCGGTCTCCTCATGGGCGTAGAAGAACTCGTCCGGCAGCCCGCCCACCTCGGCGAAGACCCGGGTGCGGGTCGCGTTGGCGCCGCCGAGGAAGGTGGTCACGCGCGAGGAGCGCATCGGGTCGGACGCCCGCAGCCGGGGCACGTGGCGGCGCTGGGTGACGCCGGTGTCCGGGTCGGCGATCCGGAAGCTGATGATGCCCAGCTTCGGGTCGGCGGCGAACGCCTCCCGGCACAGCTGCGCCGTGTCCTGGCTCGGCAGGTGCCCGTCGTCGTCCAGGAAGAGCAGGACGTCGACGTCACGGCCGGCGGGGCCGAAGGCCTCGATGCCGACGTTGCGGCCGGCCGGGATGCCCACGTTCTCGGGCAGCTCGACGGTGCGCACGGCCAGGCCGGGCACGGACAGCTCGGGCAGCGGGGAGCCGTTGCCGACGACGACGACCTCGATGGGGTCGCCGGTCTGCTTGGCGACCGACTCCAGCAGGGCGCGCAGCTCGTCGGGGCGGTTGCCCATGGTCAGGACGACCGCGCCGACCTTCATCGTGTTCTCGCTCATTTCGGCCTGGCTCATTTCAGCCTGCTCGACGCCAGGATGGACACCAGGTGCAGCACCGTCTGCAGCAGCGCGATGCCGGCCAGGACGGCGGTGCCGAGGCGGGTGAAGAACAGGTCGCCCCGGGCCGCGTCCACGATCGCCAGGAGCAGGATCAGCAGGGACGCCTCGATGCCGAGGATCAGCCGGTGGAACTTCAGCGCCGCGGCGGCCTTGCGGGCCAGCGCCATGCCGGACGAGCGCGGCTCGGACGCGGCCTCCTTGACCGGCGGCAGCCCGGCCTGGTGGCGGGCGACGCCGACGAGGTCGGTCTCGGCCTTGATCAGGACGGCGCCGAGCGCGGCGAGCGTGCCCAGGAAGGCCCACAGCCAGTCGATCCGGCCGCTCCCCCACAGGTCGGCGGCGCGCAGGCCCAGGCCGACCAGGACCGCGGCGTCGCACAGATAGGCGCCGACCCGGTCCAGGTACACCCCGGAGTTCGAGTACTGCTTCTTCCAGCGGGCGATCTCGCCGTCGACGCAGTCCAGCAGCAGATAGAGCTGGACCATGACCACACCGAGGACGGCGCCCCAGATCCCCGGCACCAGCAGGGCCGGGAGCGCGAGGACGCCCGCCACGGTCATCAGGTAGGTGAGCTGGTTGGGCGTGACCCTGGTGTTCACCAGATGGCGGTCGACCCGCAGCGAGATCTCCCGCATGTACAGGCGCCCCATCCAGTGCTCGCCACTGCGCCGGTCCTTCACACCCGCGGGGTGGACGACCGGGCGGAGTTCAGCGACTGATGGTTTGTGCATAGTCGGCGTACGCGTCCCTGATCTGATCGGTGGAGAGGTCGAGGTGCTCCAGGATGGTGTATCTCCCGGGGCGGGTCTGCGGCGCGTACTCCACGACCGAGACGAACTCGTCGTCGGTGAAGCCGATGTCGCCCGGCAGCACGGGCAGACCGTGGCGGCGCAGTACCTCGACCATGAGCGCGGATTCCTCGTGGGCACCGCGCAGGTGCATCGCGAAGGCTGCCCCGAGGCCGCACTGCTCGCCGTGGCTGGCGGCGCGCCTGGGGAAGAGGAGGTCGAAGGCGTGGTTGATCTCGTGACAGGCGCCGGAGGCCGGCCGGCTGTCGCCCGCGACGGACATCGAGATGCCGGTGAGCACCAGGCCCTCGGCGAGCACCTGGAGGAAGGCGTCGTCGCCGACGCCGCCGGGGTGGCGCAGCACGGCCTCGCCGGCCTGCCGGGCCATGGCCGCGGCCAGCCCGTCGATGCTCTCGCCGCGCTCGCGGTGGGCGAGCTCCCAGTCGGCGACGGCGGAGATGTTGGAGATCGCGTCGCCGATCCCGGAGCGGACGTAGCGGGACGGGGCCTCGCGGATGATGTCCAGGTCGATGACGACGGCGATCGGGTTGGGCACGCCGTAGGAGCCGCGGCCCGCGTCGTTGTCGAGCGTGGCGACCGGCGAGCAGAGCCCGTCGTGCGAGAGGTTCGTGGCGACGGCCACCAGCGGAAGCCCTATGCGGGCGGCCGCGTATTTGGCGCAGTCGATGATCTTCCCGCCGCCGAGGCCCACGACCGCGTCGTAGCGCCCCTTCTTCATGCGGTCGCCGAGCCGGACGGCGTCGTCGAGGGTGCCGCCGCCCACCTCGTACCAGGAGGCGCCGGGCAGCGCCGGGGCGAGCCGCTCGCGCAGCTGCGCCCCGGAGCCGCCGCTGATGGCGATGGCCAGCTTGCCGGAGCTGGAGATCCGCTGGTCGTGGAGGAGCCCGGCCAGGTTGTCCAGCGCGCCGGGGCGGATGTCGACGACGACCGGCGAGGGGATGAGCCTCGTCAGTACTGGCACGCGATCTCCCGGCCCTTGGCGAGGTCGTCGTGGTTGTCGATCTCGACCCACTTCACTTCGCCGATGGGGGCCGTGTCGATCTTGAAGCCGCGGTGGACGAGCTCCTGGTAGCCGTCCTCGTAGTACAGGTCGGGGTCGCGCTCGAAGGTGGCCTTCAGGGCGTCGGCCAGCTCGGCGGCGGCGTCGGCCTCGATGAGGGTGACGCCGATGTACTCGCCGGTGGCGTCGCCGGGCTCCATCAGCTTGGTGATCTTCTGGACGCCCTTGTCGGCGTCCACGACGACCTTCATCTCCTCGTCGGCGAGGTTCTTCACCGTGTCGAGGGCGAGGATGATCCTCTTGCCGTCGCCGCGCGCGGCGAGCAGGGTCTTCTCGACGGAGACGGGGTGGACGGTGTCGCCGTTGGCGAGGATCACACCGCGGCCGAGCACGTCACGGGCGCACCACAGGGAGTAGGCGTTGTTCCACTCCTCGGCCTTGTCGTTGTCGATCAGGGTGAGCGTGACGCCGTACTTGGCCTCCAGCTCCTCCTTGCGCGCGTACACGGCCTCCTTGCGGTAGCCGACGACGACGGCGACCTCGGTCAGGCCGACCTCGGCGAAGTTGCCCAGGGTCAGGTCGAGGACCGTCAGCGAGTCCTCCGCGCCTTCGGGACCCACCGGCACCAGAGCCTTGGGCAGCGTGTCGGTGTAGGGGCGCAGACGCCGTCCGGCGCCGGCGGCCAGCACGAGGCCGATCATGCGGGTTCTCCTGTTTCGTCGTGGACTGCGGGCGCCCCGGAGGACACCCAGAACCGGATGCTCTCGCTGAGCACCACGAGCGCGATGGCGGCCGCCAGGACCGTCAGCGCGATGGTGAAGCCTCGGCCGTGCCACAGGGAGGCGGCGGCGGTGACCGCCAGCACACGTCCCTCGTGCCCGCCGATGGCCCTGACGAGCCAGTGCGGGGGCGCGCCGGTGCCGCCGCGGATGCGGTACACCGTGTCGTAGTGATGGTAGGCGACCGCGGCGACCAGCCCGAAAGCCGCGGGCAGGGCGCCGGGCGCTCCCGAGCGGGCGGCGAGCAGCAGGACGATCCCGTACTCGGTCGCCCGGAAGACGGGCGGCAGCAACCAGTCGAGCGGGTCCTTGAGGGCGTGCGCCACGGCGACGCCCGCGAGCAGCGCGTACACCACGGCGGACGGCAGGCCCCGCCAGGTGCCCAGGTTCCCGGCGGCCAGCGGCCAGACGAACAGGGCCGCGGCGGCGAGCAGCGACCAGTAGGGCGCGCTGTACGACCCGCCGGGCACCCGCCGGCCGAGGAAGCGGCTCACGGCCTCGGCCACCGGGCCGGAGTCGACGAGGTCCGCGAGCGCCCGGGCGGCGCGGTCGGTGCGCTTCGCCTTGCGGGTCAGCGAGCGCAGCACCCGGCCGGCGGTGGTGTAGCAGGCGGCGAAGGCGCAGCCGATCAGCAGCACGACGAAGACCACACGGGGTGTGGTGAGCGCCGTGAGCAGCGCTATCAGCGCCCAGCGCTCACCGATCGGCAGGATGATCATGCGCCGGGCCCAGACGGTCCAGCCGACGCTGTCGAGCCTGCCGGAGAGGGCGGCGGTGGGGCTGGTGTTGGCGGTGGCGTCGTGGTTGGCCTCGTTGAAGGCGAAGTCGACGACGTGCCGGCAGGTCTGGAGGACCATGGCGCCGAGCGCCAGGGCCCAGACGTCGTCGCCACCACGGGCGGCGCCGAGCGCCAGGCCCGCGTAGTAGGCGTACTCCTTGGCCCGGTCGAAGGTCGCGTCGAGCCAGGCGCCGAGCGTCGAGTACTGGAGCGAGTACCGGGCGAGCTGCCCGTCGGTGCAGTCCAGGACGAACGAGGCGATCAGCAGCACGCCCGCCGCGACGAAACCGGTCCGGGTGCCGGTGGCCGCGCAGCCGGCCGCGATCAGCGCGGTCAGCAGGGAGGCGGTCGTCACCTGATTGGGGGTGAGGCCGCGACGGGCACACCAGCGGGCGATGTACCGGGAGTACGGGCTGACGCAGAAGGTGGTGAAGAACCCGTCGCGGGACTTCACGGCGGCGCGCAGCCGTACGGCCTCGTCGTCGACGGCGTCGGTCTCGGCGAGCGTCTTGGCCCGGGCGTCCGCGTCATCGGGCACGGCGGCGACGAGCACGCCGAGCTCGGGGCGGTGCACGGCGACGCCTTCGGCTTCGAGCCGGGCGGCGAGCTCGTCGGGCAGGCTGCCGGCCGGCTGCGCCGGGCTCTCGGCGGCCGGTGCCGGGCCCGCGCCCGTCGGTTCGGTCAGCGCCAGCGCCAGCGCGCCGCGCGCCTCCGGCTGTGCCGTCAGGGCGCCGGGGACGGCGCCCGCCGGGAAGCGGGGGTCGGTGAGGGCCAGCCGCAGTGCGTGCCGGTGGCCTACGAAGCGGGGGTCGACGAGGGCGACCCGCTCGGCGGCCGGGACCGCGGCGAGCTCCTCGGCCGCGCCGGCGGCACCCGTCGTGGTGCGCACGTCGAAGCCGAGCGCCCGAAGGTCGTCCTCCAGCGAGGAGCCGGCGGGCGGCGGACCGATGAGGATGGCGGTCGACAGACGAACTCACTCCTTGCGGCTGGCGTGGCCGCCATGCGGCCGCGGGACGCGGCGGGCGGCTGACGTGCCGCGCCGGGCCCGGCTCTGCGGGGCGGCGCACGGCACGACGGCAGAGGCTATCGGATCACCGGAAGGCCGAGTTCACCGCACGTGCACCCGGGCGTTCCCGGCCCGGGCGGCGGCCCGGGAACCGGCCCCTATCAGGACGCCCCGGACACCCGGGCGGTTCCCACGGACGGACGAAACGTTTCCCGTCGGATGGCTGGAATAGGGTGCCGTCATGACGTGGCTGATCACAGGTGGAGCTGGGTACATCGGGGCGCATGTCGCGCGGGCGATGACGGAGGCCGGGGAGCGGGTGGCCGTCCTGGACGATCTGTCCTCGGGCGTGGCCGGCCGGCTGCCGGAGTCGGTCCAGCTGGTGCGGGGCTCGGTGCTGGACCGTGAGCTGCTCGACCGGACGTTCGCCGACCTCGGCGTGACGGGGGTGGTGCACCTGGCGGCGAAGAAGCAGGTCGGGGAGTCGGTCGAGAAGCCCCTGCTGTACTACCGGGAGAACGTCCACGGGCTGACCGTGCTGCTGGAGGCCGTGGTCGCGGCCGGGATCCGCAGCTTCGTCTTCTCCTCCTCGGCGGCCGTCTACGGCATGCCCGACGTGGACCTGGTCACCGAGCGCACGCCCTGCCTGCCGATCAACCCGTACGGCGAGACCAAGCTGGCCGGCGAGTGGCTCGTCCGGGCGACGGGCGCCGCGCACGGCATCGCCACGGCGTGCCTGCGCTACTTCAACGTGGCGGGCGCGGCCCGGCCGGAGCTGGCCGACACGGGCGTCTTCAACATCATCCCGATGATGTTCGACCGCGTCACCCGGGGCGAGCGGCCGCTGATCTTCGGCGAGGACTACGCCACCCCGGACGGCACCTGCGTCCGTGACTACATCCACATCGAGGACCTGGCGACCGCGCACCTGGCCGCCGCCCGCCGGCTCGCCGAGCGTCCGGGCGCGGGCGACCTGACGCTGAACGTCGGCACCGGGCTCGGCGTGTCCGTCCGGGAGATGGCCGACCTGATCGGCGAGATCACCGGGCGCCCGGAGCTGACGCCCGAGACGGCCCCGCGCCGTCCGGGTGATCCGGCGCGTGTCGTGGCCTCCAACGAGCTGATCGCGAAGGAGCTGGGCTGGAGCGCCCGCCACGGCCTCCGCGACATGGTCGCCTCGGCCTGGGAGGGCTGGTGCCTCCACCACCCCGGGGCACGCCGCCCCTGATCCCCGCGATCCCGCCCCCGCCCGTAGTTGACTGGGCCCGGCCGGCGGGTGCCCGCCGGCCGGGCGGCGACGACGGCTTCGGAAGGCGGCGGGCATGGGAGCGGGTCACCACCACGGCCACTCGCACGGGGGACCCCCGCCCGGTGCGACCGGCACGGCCGCGGCCGCCCACAAGGGGCGGCTGCGGATCGCGCTGGGCATCACCCTGACCGTCCTGCTGGTCTACACCGCGGGCAGCGCGCTGACCGGCTCGCTCGCGCTGTTCGCCGAGGCGGGCCATATGGCCACGGACGCGATCGGGGTCTTCATGGCCCTGGTGGCGATTCGTTTCGCCGCCCGCCCGGCCACCGGCAGACGCACCTTCGGCTATGCCCGGGCCGAGATCCTCGCCGCCCTGCTGAACTGCGTGCTGATGCTCGGCGTCGGCGGCTACGTCCTCGTCGAGGCCGTGGAGCGGCTGGCGGAGCCGGCGCCGGTCCCGGGCGCTCGGACGGTCGTCTTCGGCCTGACCGGCGTGGTCGCCAACGGCATCTCGCTGGCCCTGCTGACGCGGGGCAGCAAGGAGAGCCTGAATGTGCGGGGCGCGTTCCTGGAGGTCCTCTCGGACGCCCTGGGCTCCCTGGCCGTGGTGGTCTCCGCGCTGGTGATCATGGTGACGGGCTGGACGCGGGCCGACCCGGTCGCCTCCCTGCTGATCGGGCTGATGATCGTGCCGCGCACGGTGAAGCTGCTGCGCGAGGCGCTGGACGTGCTGCTGGAGGCGGCGCCGAGGAACGTCGACATCGACGAGGTACGGGCGCACGTCCTGGCCCTGCCCGGGGTGCGGGGCCTCCACGATCTGCATGTGTGGACGATCACATCGGGGATGCCGGTGCTGTCGGCGCATGTGGTGGTGGACCCCGGCGCGCTGGACCCGGCGGGGCAGGAGAAGATGTTGCACGACCTTCAGGACTGCCTCGGCGAGCACTTCGCCGTGGCGCACTGCACCTTCCAGCTGGAGCCCGGCGGGCACGCCGGGCACGAGGCCGGTCTCTGCCCACTGAGACCTGCCGCCGAGACCTGCCGCTGAGCCACGGCCGGCCGAGGGCCGGTCCGATCGGTCACCGATCGGACCGATGACTCATCCGCCGTGGCCGTGGGCATTCCGTACGGCAGACTTGAAGGTGGAAGACCGACAATGAGGATGGTCAATGCCGATCACATCTGCCAAGGGCCGCTCCGCCGACTCGGACCGGGTTCCCGCGGCCGCCGACACCACCGAACCGATCATGCTGGAGCTGGTCGACGAGGACGGCAGAACCATCGGCACCGCCGAGAAGCTCTCCGCCCACATCGCCCCGGGCCGGCTGCACCGGGCCTTCTCGGTCTTTCTCTTCGACGACGCGGGCCGGCTGCTTCTCCAGCGCCGGGCGCTGGAGAAGTACCACTCCCCCGGCGTGTGGTCGAACACCTGCTGCGGCCACCCCTACCCGGCCGAGCCGCCCTTCGTCGCCGCCGCCCGCCGCACCGGTGAGGAGCTGGGCCTGGCGCCCGCGCTGATGCGCGAGGCCGGGACCGTGCGCTACAACCACCCGGACCCGGCCTCGGGCCTGGTCGAGCAGGAGTACAACCACCTGTTCGTGGGCACGGTCGCGGCCCTGCCGGACCCGGACCCCTCCGAGATCGCGGAGACCGCGTTCGTCACCCCCGCCGAGCTGGACGCGCTGCGTGAGAAGTACCCCTTCTCCGCGTGGTTCATGACCGTGCTGGACGCCGCCCGCCCGGCGATCCGCGAGGTCACCGGGGACGCCGCAGGCTGGTAGGCCGGGGGCGCAGCGGCAGGGCGGCCCAGACCACCTTGCCGCCGCCGGCGGTGTGCTCGATGTCGTAGGCGCCGCCTGCCTCCTCCACCGTCGCCTGCACCAGCAGCAGGCCCCGGCCGCCGGTGCGCGGCTCGTCCTCGGGGCACACCTCCATGGGCGCGGGGCGGTACGGGTGGTTGTCCTCGACGGCCACCCGCACCCACTCCGGGCCCAGGGAGACCTCCACGGCCACCTCCGGGGAGAGCAGCGCCGCGTGCCGCACGGCGTTGGTGACCAGCTCGGAGACGATGAGCAGCAGCCCGTACAGCTGGTCCTCGCGCAACGGCACCGCGCGGCGCCGGATCAGCTCGCGGACCGCGCTGCGGGCCGCGGGGACGGACCGGTCGAGCGCGGGAGCGGTCCAGCGCCAGCTCCCGTCGTACTCGGCGGGCCTGCGGGGCGCGGCCGCCCGTCCCGGCCCGGGTGGGCGTCCCCCGCGCATCTCCATCTCCGCATCCCACCCCTCGCCGTGGCCCGACCACCTGTGCCGAGTGTTGGGAACCTTGGCATCCGCTCCGGTGAGCTGACCAGAAGTCATTGGCTATCGACGGATTCCGGCGGGGTTCGACCGATCACGCACACGGCTGTCGCCCGGCAGACTGTTTGATCATGACTTCCTGGTCCCGGTTAGCATCCGGCCATGGAACCCGCACTGCGTCTCGGCATCGATGGAGCCGTCGCCACCGTCCGCATCGTCAACCCCGCCAAGCGGAACGCCATGACCACCGGGATGTGGCGGGAACTGCCCGCGCTCCTCGCCCGCTGCGCCGCCGACCCGGCGGTCCGGGTGCTGGTGCTGACCGGTGAGGGCGACACCTTCTGCGCGGGCGCGGACATCGCCACGCTGGCCGCCGACGGCGGCGTGGGATCGCGGGACCTGGCGGTCGCGGCGGAGGAGGCGCTGGCCGCCTTCCCCAAGCCGACGATCGCGGTCGTGCGCGGCCACTGCGTGGGCGGCGGCTGTCAGCTCGCGGTCGCCTGCGACCTGCGCTTCGCGGCGGAGGGGGCGTCCTTCGGGGTGACCCCGGCGCGGCTGGGCATCGTCTACCCGGCGTCCACCACGCGGCGGCTGGTGGAGCTGGTCGGCCCGGCCACCGCCAAGTACTTGTTGTTCTCGGCCGAGCTGATCGACACCGAACGGGCCCTGCGCACCGGGCTGGTGGACGAGGTGTGGCCGGCGAACGAGCTGGACGGCCGGGTGGCGGAGTTCGCGGCGACGCTGGCGGCGCGCTCGCAGCTGACGCAGGCGGCGGCCAAGGAGTTCACGGCGGGGCCGGCCGGGCCGGACCGGGTGGCCCACTGGGCGGCGCGGGAACGCGGCAGCGGCGACACCGCCGAGGGTGTCGCCGCGTTCTTGGAACGGCGGGTGCCGCGCTTTGAGTGGTCCGTCTGAGCGCAGCGCCCCTGACGGGGCCGCCCGCCTAGCGGGGGACGTACGCGGCGCGCCACTCCGCGACGAGGTCGGCGGGGGCCTTTTCCGGGGAGCCCGCGTCGTACGGGGGCTGGGGGTCGTACTCGATCATCAACTGGACGGCCTGGGCCGTCCGGTCGCCCGAGATCCTGCCGAGGAGGGTGAGGCCCATGTCGATGCCCGAGGACACCCCGGCGGCCGTGACGTACTTGCCGTCGGTGACGACCCGCTCCCCCGTCGGCTCGGCGCCCAGGGAGCGCAGCTGCTCCAGGTGCAGCCAGTGCGAGGTGGCCCGTCGGCCCGTCAGCAGCCCGGCGGCGGCCAGGATCAGCGATCCGGTGCACACCGACGTCGTCCAGGTGGTGTGGCGGTCCACGGCCGTCAGCCAATCGTGCACGGGGCCGGGCTCGAGCGGCAGGAACCGGTCCGGGCCGCCGGGGACGACGACGATGTCGGGGCGGGGTACGTCCGCGAGGGCGCGCTCGGCGACGAGCGTGAGGTTGCCGCTCTCGTTGGGCACCGGGCCGGGCCGCTCGGCGACGAAGACGGTCTCGGCACCGGGGATCCGGCTGAGGGTGTCGTAGGGACCCACCGCGTCAAGAGCGGTGAAACCGGGATAAAGCAGGATGGCGATCTGCATGGCGAAGCCTTCTCTCGTGCTCAGTCAGGGTCGATCGAGATGTGACAGGAAAGGTCAGCCCGCGAGGGGCTGAACCGTGGTCATGGGACGGAAGCGGCGCCGGTATTCGGCCGGTCCAGCGCCCAGGGACCGGACGAAGGCCCGCCGCATCGCCTCCGGCGTGCCGTAGCCGCAGGCGCGGGAGACCTCCTCCACGCCCTGTCCAGTGTCCTCCAGCAGCCGGCGGGCGGCCTCCAGGCGCACCAGGTCGACATAGCGCCCCGGCGTCGTCCCCACCTCGTCCCGGAAGGCCCGGGCGAAGTGCCGGGGCGACAGGCCCGCGCGGTCCGCGAGCGCGTCCACCGACAGGTCGGCGCGGAGGTGCTCCACGATCCAGTGCTGGAGGTCGCGCAGCGTCGGCCGCCCGGCGGTCTGGGCGGCGAGCGGCACGCTGAACTGCCGCTGGTTGCCGGGGCGCCGGAGGAAGACGACGAGATGGCGGGCGATGGTGAGGGCCACCTCCCGGCCGTGGTCCTCCTCGACGACGGCGAGCGCCAGGTCGATGCCCGCCGTCACCCCGGCCGAGGTGGCGACGCGGCCGTCGCGCACGAAGATGGGCTCGGGGTCCAGCCGCACCTGCGGGAAGCGCTCGGTGAACCGGTCGCAGTACGCCCAGTGGGTGGTGGCGCGGCGGCCGTCGAGCAGCCCGGCGGCTCCGACCAGGAACGCGCCCGTGCAGACGGAGAGCAGCCGCCCGGCCCGGGGGCCGTTGTCGCGCAGCCAGGCCACGATCCGGGGATCGGGCTCCAGCGCGCCCTCCCCGCCGGGGACGACGAGGAGGTCCGGCACGGCGCAGTCGCCGAGCGCCGCGTCGGGGGCGAGCCGCAGCCCGCTGGTGCTGCGGACGGGCTCGCCGTCGATCGTCGCGGTGCGCACCTCATAGGCGCCCTCGCCGCCATGGGCGTGCCGCACCCCGGCGAACACCTCGTGGGGGCCGGTGACATCGAGGGGCTGGATCCCCTCGAAGAGGACGATCAGCACCGTGCGGGTTCTCATGGCAACCATGCTGGCGGCCCGCCCGCCATGGCCGCAATGACGGGTTCCCCACCTTTACTGCCATCGGTGGCGGCTGTGACCTTCACCCTTTCCTTCCGTACCAACCAGTACGTACGGTACGGGACATGACCTCTCTCCCCGCCGGCGCCGCACGGCGCTGCCAGTCCTTCATCAACCCCTACCACTCGGCCCAGTACTTCTCCCCGGAGATCCAGCAGGAGGTGGGCGCCCTCGGCATCGGCGGTACCGAGAGCTTCGGCGCCGTCTATCTGGCGGGCCGCGCCGCCGCCTTCGGCCGGGTCGGGCCCGGTGCGGTGACGGCCTCGTTCTTCAGCTTCAGCCATGAGCTGATCTCCCGGCACATCCCCGCCGTCTGGGACATCGCCTCCCCCGAGGACGTCCTGGCCGCGCGGCTGCGCGCCGCCGACGCCCTGCTGCGGCGGCTGCTCGGCGAGGAGACGGTGGCCTCCCCGGAGATGGCCGAGGCGGCGGAGCTCGCGCTGCGGGCCACCGAGGCCTGCGACCGTTCCATGCGCACGCTGTACGCGGCCCACGCCGACCAGCCCGTGCCGGACGCCCCGCACCTGGCGCTGTGGCACGCCACCACGCTGCTGCGCGAATACCGCGGCGACGGCCACCTGCTGGCCCTCGTCCGCGCCGGGATCGACCCCATCGAGGCGATCCTGACCCATTCCGCCACCGGCAAGGGCATGTCCCACAAGTGGCTGATGCGCACGCGCGGCTGGAGCGAGGAGGAGCTGGCCGCCGGCCGGGAGCGGCTGCTGGAGCGCGGGCTGCTGAACGCCGACGGCACGCTGTCGGAGGCCGGCGTCGCGCTGCGCGAGGAGCTGGAGGAGGAGACGGACCACCTGGACCGCGCCCCCTACGAGCACCTGGGCGCCGCCGGTGTCGCGCGGCTGACCGAGCTGATGCAGGGGTACACCACGACCCTGGTGCAGGGCGGCGCCTTCCCGTCCGACCTGCGGGGGTAGCCGACGCGCGGGCGCTGTCACCGGTACCTGCCACAATGCAGATCGCGGCTCAGCGCGGCGGGAACCGCCGCGGAACAGGGAAAGCGGAGCGTGATCGTGACGACGTCGACGTCGATCGAAGGCAGGATCGCCGAGGAGCTCGGCGTGCGGGAGCGGCAGGTGCGGGCCGCCGTCGAATTGCTCGACGGCGGGTCCACCGTGCCGTTCGTCGCGCGCTACCGCAAGGAGGCGACCGGGGCGCTCGACGACGCGCAGCTGCGCACCCTGGAGGAGCGGCTGCGGTATCTGCGGGAGCTGGAGGACCGCCGGGCGGCGGTCCTCGAGTCCGTACGGTCCCAGGGCAAGCTGGACGAGGCGCTGGAGGCCCGGATCCGCGAGGCCGACTCCAAGGCCCGCCTGGAGGACATCTATCTGCCCTTCAAGCCCAAGCGGCGCACCAAGGCGCAGATCGCCCGCGAGGCCGGGCTGGAGCCGCTGGCCGAGGGCCTGCTGCGCGACCCCGGTGCCGAGCCGTCGGCGGCGGCCGCCGCGTTCGTCGACGCGGACAAGGGCGTCGCGGACGCCGCCGCCGCGCTCGAGGGCGCCCGCGCCATCCTCACCGAGCGGTTCGGCGAGGACGCCGACCTGATCGGCGAGCTGCGCGAGCGCATGTGGACGCGCGGGCGGGTGGCCGCGAAGGTGCGCGAGGGGAAGGAGGAGGCGGGTGCGAAGTTCGCCGACTACTTCGACTTCGCCGAGCCCTTCACCGAGCTCCCCTCGCACCGGGTGCTGGCGATGCTGCGCGGCGAGAAGGAGGAGGTCCTCGACCTCGCCCTGGAGCCGCAGGCCCCGGAGGAGTCCACCGAGGGCCCCAGCGCCTACGAGCAGATGATCGCCCGGCGCTTCGGGATCGCCGACCGGGGCCGTCCGGCGGACAAGTGGCTGGGCGACACCGTGCGCTGGGCCTGGCGCACCAGGATCCAGACACACCTCGGCATCGACCTGCGGATGCGGCTGCGCCAGGCCGCCGAGGACGAGGCCGTCCGCGTCTTCGCGGCGAACCTGCGCGACCTGCTGCTCGCCGCCCCGGCCGGTACGCGCGCCACGATGGGCCTGGACCCGGGCTTCCGTACGGGCGTGAAGGTCGCCGTCGTGGACGCGACCGGCAAGGTCGCCGCCACCGAGACGATCTATCCGCACGTCCCGCAGAACAAGTGGGACGCCTCGCTGGCGACCCTGGCCCGGCTCACCCGTGAGCACGGCGTGGAGCTCGTCGCGATCGGCAACGGCACGGCCTCCCGGGAGACCGACAAGCTGGCGGCCGACCTGATCACCCGTCACCCGGAGCTGAAGCTGACGAAGGTGATGGTCTCCGAGGCCGGCGCCTCGGTCTACTCCGCGTCCGCCTTCGCCTCGCAGGAGCTGCCGGAGCTCGACGTCTCCCTGCGCGGCGCGGTCTCCATCGCCCGCCGGCTCCAGGACCCGCTCGCCGAGCTGGTGAAGATCGACCCGAAGTCGATCGGCGTCGGCCAGTACCAGCACGACCTGTCCGAGGTGAAGCTGTCCCGCTCGCTGGACGCGGTCGTCGAGGACTGCGTCAACGGCGTCGGCGTCGACGTCAACACCGCCTCCACGCCACTGCTCTCCCGGGTCTCCGGCATCAGCTCCGGCCTCGCCGAGAACATCGTCGCCCACCGCGACGCCAACGGCCCCTTCCGCTCCCGCAAGGCGCTCAAGGACGTGGCCCGCCTGGGCCCCAAGGCCTACGAGCAGTGCGCCGGCTTCCTCCGCATCCGCGGCGGCGACGACCCGCTGGACGCCTCCAGCGTCCACCCCGAGGCTTACCCCGTGGTGCGGTCCATGGTGAAGACCACGGGCGGCGACGTCGCCGCGCTCATCGGCAACACGGCGACGCTGCGCTCGATGCGTCCCGAGGACTATGTGAGCGACTCCTTCGGTCTGCCCACGGTGACGGACATCCTCCGCGAGCTGGAGAAGCCGGGCCGCGACCCGCGACCCGCCTTCAAGACGGCCACGTTCAAGGAGGGCGTCGAGAAGATCGGCGACCTGGCGCCGGGAATGCTGCTGGAGGGCGTCGTCACCAACGTCGCCGCCTTCGGCGCCTTCGTGGACGTGGGCGTCCACCAGGACGGCCTGGTGCATGTGTCGGCGATGTCGAAGACGTTCGTGAAGGACCCGCGCGACGTGGTCAAGCCCGGCGACATCGTGCGGGTGAAGGTGATGGACGTCGACATCCCGCGCAAGCGGATCTCGCTGACGCTCCGTCTCGACGACGACGCGGCGCCGGCCGCCCGCGGTGGCGGGGCGCCCCGCGAGCGCGCGGAGCGCGGCGAGCGTTCGGAGCGCGGCGAGCGCGGGGGCGCTCCGCGCCGGGGCAACGCCCCGCGCCCGCGCCGGGCGGAGGGCGGCGGCCGCCCGGCCGCCGCCCCGGCGGCCGACAGCGCGATGGCGGACGCGCTGCGGCGTGCGGGGCTGCTGGGGCCGCAGGGCCGGTAGCCCCCGCCGCGTGAGTGGGTGGGTACGGCCCGGTGGCCGGGTTGTGCCCACCCGTCCCGCCCAGCGGGACGATTGCCCACAATCTGCGGTCATGCGGTCATACGCGCTCCTTGACCGGACCGCCGAACCAATGAGTGGCGGCCCGCTCGAACTCTTCATGGTCAGGGGTGCGATCACCGGCCCAGGCGACTGTGCCGTCGGGGCGGACGAGCACGGCACCCAGTCCGAGGTCGTTTTTCGCCGGACCGGCCGCATACCGAATACGGCTCCCCCAGCGCAGCGCCGAGCCACGCAGGCATCGGCCGGGACCGAAATCGAGCGCGACGCCCTGCCCGTCCCGCATCAGGTCGGCGAGGCGAGTGCCGTCCTCGAGGCGGAAGTCCGGGGCGTTGCGGCCGACCAGTGGATGGTCGCTGCCGAGGTCGTGGCGGACCGACGATCCCGACATCCTCTCGAAGGCATAGGTCGTTCCGTCACGGGTCCCGATCAGGTCGCGGATCAGTGCCCGGACCGCCTGGCCATGCGGGTCCAGCCGCATGGTCGCCACCTGGGCGCGCGACCAGTCGAGCACCCGCGCGCCGATCGGGTGGCGCTCGCGGGTGTAGGTGTCGAGGAGCCCGTCCGGCGCGGACCCTCGCACGGTCGCCGCGAGCTTCCAGCCCAGGTTCACGGCGTCACCTATGCCGGTGTTGAGTCCCTGCCCGCCGAGCGGGGAGTGGATGTGCGCGGCGTCGCCCGCGAGCAGGACGCGTCCCCTCCGGTAGGTCGTCGTCTGCATCGCCCGGTCGGTGAAGGTCGACGCGAGGTGGATGTCGCTGAGCGTCACGTCGGTGCCGGACACCCGGCGCAGAACCTCCTGGAGATGGTCGCGAGTCGGCTGCCGCGAGCGGTCGAACGCGCCGCCGTCGAAGTCCATCATGCCGATGTGCCCTTCCAGGAGCCGGAGGTATGTGCCCGTCGGCGTCAGGTTGATCCCGGGGCGCAGCTTCTCGGGATCGGCGACGGTCGCATACATGGCGTAGCCGGTGAACCGCGGCTCGGTGCCGACGAATTCGAAGCCCGCCTGCCCACGCACCGCGCTGCGTCCGCCGTCGCAGCCGACGAGCCAGCGCGCCGCGTACTCGTGCTCGCCGGCTCGCGCGACCACGCCCTCATCGCTCTGGGCGACGGCCGAGACGGTGACGCCGCGCCTGATTTCCACACCGAGTTCGGACGCCCGTTCGGACAGCAGCGTCTCGACCGCTTCGAGATGTGTCAGCACGCCCTCCGTCGCCGGGCCGGGAAGCCGGTACGGCAGGGCGGTGACGTCGACCTTGGCCGGGTCGAGCACCATACCGGCGAAATGGCCCACGTCACGAGGCGGCGACGGCTCGTCATCGTCCGGGACGGCACCGGGATCAGCGGGATCAGCGTGGACGCCCGATGCCGTCAGCAGCTGGTCCAGCATCCCGCGGCGGTGGAACGCCTCGACCGAGGCGGCGGACATGCCCCGCATCCCGAGCGGCTTCGCCTTGAACGGGGAGCGGGGCTCGGGCTCCCGCTCGAGCACCAGGACGGAACAACCCGCGAGGCCGAGCTCGCAGGCAAGGAACAGGCCGACCGGGCCGGCGCCCACGATCACTACGTCATGCATGAGGGATCCCCTTTCACGAACCCGGCCGGACGGTCGCCCGGCGGGACCTCTCGAACGGTGCCGGGCCCCACCGACATCGGGCCGACAGCCCCGATACGCCACCGACACCGGCCCGATACCGGCCCGGCAGCCCCCCCGATACGCCCCGTCCCGCCCTCCTGACCCGCACGCCCGGCTCCGTCCTCCGACCGGATGAATGCGCGACGTTCCCGGTGAGACCCGCCGTGCCACCGGCCATCGATCACACGGGACGACGCGCGTCCGCGCCGTCGCCCCGCGATGTCCCGTCCTCCACCGACCAGGGGCGGTTACCGGAACCGGAAGAGGAGGCGGGCCCATGGACGGGTCGGACGGAGTGGCAGGGCGCAGCTACGCCGCTTGGCTGGTGGACGAGGTGTTCCCCGGGTACGGGAGCCGGGAGGCCGTGGTGCACGGCGGCCGCCGGATGACCTACGCCGAGCTGGCGGAGGCGATCCGCCGGCTGGCCGCAGGGTTCCGGTCGGTGGGCCTCGGTCCGGGCACCACCGTGGCCCTCGCCAGCGGCAACCGCCCCGAGGCGGTGTGCGTGCCCTTCGCCGCGCATCTGGTGGGGGCGCGGTTCCTGCCGATGCCGATGGACCGGGGCCCGGCCGAGTACGCGAGCATCACGGAGAACGCCCCCGCCGACGTCCTGATCATGGACGACCGGATTCCGGAGGCGGGCGCGCAGGCCGTCACGAGCGCGTTCTCCGGGGCCCGTCTCTGGTCGCTGGGCCCCGGCGGGCCGGCGCCGGACATCCTGGACGTGGCCCGGCGGGCCGGCCCCGCCCCGGGCCAGGGCTGGGCGGACGCCTCGCAGGTCGAGACCGTCCTGTGCTCCGGCGGCACCACGGGCCTCACCAAGTGCATCCTCCACCGGCACCGGATGTACCGGACGATCCTGGCGCACCCGTTCCTCCCGGAGCCGGTGCGGCTGCTGGTGACCAGCCAGATCGCCCACGTCGGCGGCCTGTACGCGCTGACAAGCCTGGCCCAGGGCAGCACGCTCACCCTTCTGGACCGCTTCACTCCGGAGGCCGTGATCGAGGCGCTGACGAACGAGCCGATCACCGCCATGATGCTGATGCCCCCGATGCTGTACCGGCTGCTCGACCACCCGGCGCTGGCCGGCGTCGACTGCTCCCGGCTGCGCCGGGTCATGTACGGGGCCAGCCCGATCACCCCGGACCGGCTCCGGCAGGCCCTCGACCGGTTCGGTCCGGTGCTGTGGCAGCTCTACGCCCAGACGGAGGCGTTCGGTCTCACAGCGCTGAGCTCCGCCGATCACGTCGTGGACGGCGGGAGGCTGCTGCGCTCGGTCGGCCGTTCCTTCCCCGATATGGAGACGGGCGTCCGCGACGACCAGGGCCGGCCCCTGCCGCCGGGGGAGGTCGGGGAGATCTGCGCGCGCGGGCCGCGCGTCATGGAGGGCTATCTCAACCAGCCGGAGGCCACCGCCGCCGCGTTCCACCCGGACGGCTGGCTGCGCACCGGCGACCTCGGCTACCAGGACGAGGAGGGCTACGTCTTCCTCATGGACCGGCGCAATGACGTGATCATCACGGGGGAGGGCGGGTCCACCATCTACTCACCGCTGGTGGAGAACGCGCTGACCACCCACCCCGCGGTACGGGCCGCCGCGGTGATCCCGGTACCGCACCCGTTCTACGGGCAGGCCGTGCACGCCGTCGTCGTCACCGCTCCCGGGGCTCGGGTCGAGCTCGACGAGCTGCGCAAGTGCGTGCTGGCCGAGCTGGAGCGGCCCGTCTATCTGCCCGCGAGCTTCGAGTTCGTCGACGCGCTGCCGCTGACCCCCATCGGCAAGGTCGACAAGACCGCCCTGCGCGCGCCCCACTGGGCCGGGCACCAGGGGCTGCTTCACGGGGACACGACGGCGCGGGCGGAGTCCGGGGGCTGATCGCCGGTGGGCCGGTCGCCGGCGGGCCGGGTGAAGGCGACGGTGGCCAGGGTCTCGCTGCTGGTGCTGTAGCCGATGACGTCGCCGCCGGTGGCGCGCTGCGCGCGGATGGCGTTGCCCCCGTATCCGTCGGGGGTGACGAACAGGCCCCAGACCGGCGTCCAGTCCTCGGTCGCCCCCGTCCCCGGGTCCACGACCGGCTCCGGCCGGGGCACGACCCGGCGTTGTACGACGAACCCGCCGTCCGCGGCGGAGCGCAGCGTGTCGCGCCACTCCCGTTCCGGGCAGGCCCAGCCCGCTACGACGCCCGAGCCCGCGAAGCCGCGGCAGGGCTTGAGGATCATCTGGTCGCGTTCCTCGACGCACCGGTCGACCAGTGGCGCGGTCAGCAGTCTGGTCCACGGCAGGATCCGTTCCGTCACCCGTCGCTCCCGCTCGGAGAGCACGGCGTCGCACCGGGGGTCCGACAGCAGCGCGAGGGCGCCCTTGTTGGTGAACAGGGCGCTGTCCAGGCCGGTCCACAGGACCGCGGTCCCCTTCTCGTGGGCGCGCGTGATCGCGTCGAGGGCGTCCTCGTGCCCGATGGTGTCGTCGACGGTGAAGAAGCGCAGCGCCACGTCGACGCGGGCCGTGCCCACGAACAGCTTCCCGGCGTCGCCCCGCACGTCGCCCAGTTCGCCGAGGACCACTTCCAGCCCCTGGCCCTCCAGCACCGCGACGGTGGGGGCGACGGGCCGCCGGTACCGGGCCAGCGCCCCGGGCGCGAACACCAGTGCCACCACGGGGGACGGGCGTGGCGCGACGGCCCGCAGCGTCGCGGCCACGCGTTCGGCGGTCCGCACATGGCGCAGCGCGTACCGCTCGGCGAACGCGGCGAAGGCGGGCACGGCTTCGAGGGAACGGGGCAGTTCGCCCAGTTCGAAGCCGCCCACTCCCCCGGCGATGTTGAACTCCAGCAGGGCGAAGCCGTGCTCGTCGCGGTAGAGGTCCGCCCGGCCGAAGCGGTCCGCGGGCCGTCCGGCGCGTACGTGGCGCCGTAGCAGCGGGGCCAGGCGGGGTTCGCCGCCCAGGGCCGCCCAGTACCGCTCGATGTCGCCGTCGAAGAGGCGGTCGGGCAGGGTGACGAGGACGTCGAAGAGGGCCAGCAGGTCGTCGGCCGCCGACCGCAGCCCGGGCTCGTCGGCGAACAGCGGCCGGGCCAGCAGCCGGGCGTCGCGCAGAGCGGCGGGCAGCTCGGCCTCGGCCACGGCCGCGCTCAGCCCACTGCTGTCGGCGCGGCACAGTTCCACGTAGCGCGTGGTCACCTCGTCCATGAGCGGCTCTCTCCCACCGGTCGGCGTTCACCGTTCGTCTTCGGCAGGAAGCCCGCGCTACGTGAGCAGTCCGCCCTCCGTCAGCCGTCGGCGGACCTCGGCCACGGCCTGTTCGGACAGCGGCCGCTGGGGCGCTGCCGTCGCCGCGCAGTCGATGACGCCGAGCGCGCGCAGGGCGGCCTTGAAGCCGCCGAGCGCGGCGGCGCCGCCGCTCATCGTGGTGGTGTCCCCCGCGTCGACGAGGGCGAACAGCGCCGCGAGCCGGTCCTGCTCGGCCGCCGCCTCCCGCCAGCGCCCGGCCCGCGCGTGGTCGTACAGCCGTACGTACCCGGCCGGGTCGACGTTGCCCAGCCCGGGGACGACGCCGTGCGCGCCCGCCAGCAGGGCCGCGTCCACGGTGAGTTCGGAGCCGGTGAGCACGGCGAAGGCGTGGTCGAGGCCACGTTCGCGCAGCGCGACCAGCAGGCGGCGAAAGGCGCCCAGGTCGCCGCTGCTGTCCTTGAGGCCGGCGAGGGTGCCGTCCTCGGCGAGCCGGAGGAGGACGGGGGCGGTGAGCTTGCTGTGGACGGTCTGGGGGATGTCGTAGGCGATCAGCGGGAGGCCCACGGCGGCCCGGATCCGGCGGAAGTGGTCGGCGGTCTCGGCGGGGTGGGTCCCGGCGTAGAAGGGCGCGGTGGCCACCAGCGCGTCGGCGCCGTGGGCGGCGGCGGCCAGGGCCCGGTCGACGACGCGGGCGGTGGTCATGTCGATGACCCCGGCCAGCACGGGCACCCGTCCGGCCACCGCCTCGACGGTGACCCGCAGCGCCTCGTCGCGCTGGGCGTCGCTCAGGAAGGCGGCCTCGCCGCTGGTGCCGAGGGCGAACACCGCGTGGACCCCGGCGTCCAGCAGGTGTTCGACGAGCGAGACGAGGGAGCGGATGTCCACCTCGCCGCCGGGGGTGAGGGGGGTGCAGAGCGGAGGGACGACGCCGGTCAGGGGTGTGGGCAGGTGCGTCACGCGGTACAGCATTCCGTCCGGGCCCGCGCTGTCAAGACGGCGTGGCCGCCTCCGCCAGGTCCGCCGCCGCCAGGGCGCATCCCCAGGAGACGGTGATGCCCGCGCCGCCGTGGCCGTAGTTGTGGACCAGCCGGCCGCCGCCCGGCAGGGGCTCGGCCTCCAGGCGGACGCGCGGGCGGGCCGGGCGCAGGCCCACGCGGTGGCCGAGGACGCGGGCGCGGGCGAGGCGGGGGAAGACGCGGGAGCAGCGGCTGATGATCGCCTGGGCGGTGCAGGGCGAGGGGGCCCGGTCCCAGACGTGTTCCTGGGCGGTGCCGCCGAGGACGGCGCCGTAGGGCTGGGGGAAGACGTAGACGGTGTCGGCGCCGGTGTCGTCGGCGGCGGTGAACCATTCGTCGATGCCGGGGTTCTCGACCACGACGAGCTGGCCGCGCACCGGGTGCACCGAGGGGTCGGGGACGAGGTCGCGGGCGCCCAGGCCGGTGCAGTTGACCACGACGGGCGCCGAGCGGGCGGCCTGTGCGAGCGAGGCGACGGGGCGGACGGCGACGGTGCCGCCCGCCGCGCGGAGCCGCCGGGTCAGATAGGCGAGGTGCGTGGCCATGTCCAGCAGCGGCAGGCGGGCGCGTACCCCGCAGTCGTAGGCGCGCGGCAGCTCGCCCGCGCCCGCGGCCCGCAGTCCCGGCACCCGGGCCGCCCACGCGCCCAGCTCCGCAGGGCCCTGGCCGGCGTGGGTCCCCTCGGCCAGGCGCACGCCGGTGCGTTCCGGCCCGTCGGCCAGGCCGGTCATGACCGCGAGCGAGGCGAGCGCCCAGTCGCCCGCCCGGTCGCGCGGCTCGATCCGGTACGGCCACCACAGGCCCCCGGCCACCGCCGAGGTGGTCTCCGCGGACGGCGAACGGGTCCACACCTCGACGCGCCTGCCGCGCTCCGCCAGGACGACCGCGCTGGTCAGGCCGATGACCCCGGCACCGACCACGATCACATCGCTTGCCATGCGCCGACGGTACCGGTGAATTCCCCGCCGCCGGGCTCGAAGTGGCACACCCGGGGGAATAGACAGGCCAGGCGACGCGGTGCGCTGTGCGAGGGAGGGTGCCGGATGTGCGAGGGGCGGCAAACCCACCGGGACGTACCGGACTTGACGGATGGAGGCGCCCCGGCGGTGCCGGACGAGCGGCGGGTGCTGCTGGTCGACTCGCCGGCGGGCCCACGCGCGGCGCCGCTGGCCCGGCTCGCGGTGGCCCTGCGGGCCGGCGGCAGGGGCGCCGAGATCACCCGGGACGCCGGCGCCGTGGACGCGGCGGAGCTCCGCGCGTACGGGGCCGTGGTGTTCGCCCCGGGGACCGGGGAGGCGGAACGGGCACAGGTGCGCGCGGCGTGCGCGGCGGCGGGCTGTGGCGCGGTGTTCGTCGAGGACCCGGCGCCGCTGCCGCCGGTGCTGCTGGCCCAGGTCGAGCAGGCGCTGTGGCGGGGTCCCGTCGACGGCCTCCGGCTCGCCCGGCTGACCGTCGTGGGCGGGCAGGCCCGGCTGGAGGTGACCGAGGCGTGCCGGGTGCGGGTGACGGGCTACCGGCCGGGGCCGCTGGGGCGGGTGCGGGCGCGCGAGCTGTTCGACGGGCGGGTCGGGCCGGGCGGGCGCCGGGTGGGGGTGCCGGTGCCATGGGGCATGTATGTGGTGGCGCGGTGCGGTGCCGAGGTGCTGGTGGCACGGGTGTCGCCCCAAGGGGCTCCGCCACACCGGACGGGCTGATTGTCGGACCGGATAAAGTCGGTGCTCTTATGAGTGCCACCCTCGTCGCCAAGGATCTCGTCGCCGGACACGGCGACCGCACCCTCTTCTCCGGGCTCGACCTCGTCGTCGCCCCCGGGGACGTCATCGGGCTCGTCGGGGCCAACGGGGCGGGGAAGTCCACCCTGCTGCGGATGCTCGCGGGCCTCGCCACGCCCGAGCGGGGCACGCTGCGGCTCAGCCCGCCCACCGCCACCGTCGGTCATCTGCCGCAGGAGCCGGAGCGGCGCGCGGGAGAGTCCGTCCGGGCGTTCCTGGCCCGCCGTACCGGGGTCGCCGCCGCGCAGACCGCTCTCGACGCCGCCACCCAGGCCCTCGTCGACGGCGCGCCCGGCGCGGACGACGCCTACTCCGTCGCGCTGGAGCGCTGGCTGGACCTGGGCGGCGCCGATCTCGACGAGCGGGCCGACGAGGTCGCCGCCTCGCTCGGCCTCGGCGTCGGCCTGGACCGGCCCATGACCGGACTCTCCGGCGGCCAGGCCGCCCGCGCCGGCCTCGCCTCCCTGCTGCTCAGCCGCTACGACGTCTTCCTGCTGGACGAGCCCACCAACGACCTCGACCTGGACGGCCTGGACCGGCTGGAGTCGTTCGTCACGGGGCTGCGCGCCGGCACGGTCCTGGTCAGCCACGACCGGGAGTTCCTGACCCGCACGGTGAACAAGGTCCTGGAGCTGGACCTCGCCCAGCAGCAGGTGAACCTCTACGGCGGTGGCTACGCCGCCTATCTGGAGGAGCGCGCGACGGCCCGCCGGCACGCCCGCGAGGCCTACGACGAGTACGCCGACACCAGGGCGGCCCTGGAGACCCGGGCGCGCACCCAGCGGGGCTGGATGGAGAAGGGCGTCAAGAACGCCCGTCGCAAGGCCACCGACAACGACAAGATCGGCCGTAAGTTCCGCTCCGAGGCGACGGAGAAGCAGGCCGCCAAGGCCCGCCAGACCGAGCGGCTCATCGAGCGGCTCGACGTGGTCGACGAGCCCCGCAAGGAGTGGGAGCTGCGGATGGAGATCGCCGCCGCGCCCCGCTCGGGCGCGGTCGTGGCGACCCTGCGCGGCGCGGTCGCCCGGCGCGGGTCGTTCGCCCTCGGCCCGGTGGACCTCCAGATCGACTGGGCCGACCGGGTCGCCATCACGGGCGCCAACGGCTCCGGCAAGTCCACGCTGCTCGCCGCCCTGCTCGGCCGGCTGCCCCTGGACGAGGGCGGCGCCGCGCTGGGCCCGGGAGTGGTCGTGGGCGAGGTGGACCAGGCCCGGGCACTGTTCTTCGGGGACGAGGCGCTGCTGGCGGCGTTCGGCGCGGAGGTCCCGGAGCTCGCCCCGGAGGACGTCCGGACGCTGCTGGCGAAATTCGGCCTCAAGGCGGCGCATGTGCTGCGCCCGGCCGTGACGCTCTCCCCGGGCGAGCGCACCCGTGCGGCGCTGGCCCTGCTCCAGGCGCGCGGGGTGAACCTGCTCGTCCTCGACGAGCCCACCAACCACCTCGACCTGCCGGCCATCGAACAGCTGGAATCGGCGCTGGCCTCGTACGACGGCACGCTGCTGCTGGTCACCCACGACCGCCGGATGCTGGACGCGGTCCACACCACGCGGCGGCTGGAGGTCGCGGACGGACGCGTGAGCGAGCGCTGAGCGGATCCCGAGCGGTTCCTCGGCGCTCACTGTGCGGAAGCTGTGTGAGGGCTGAGCGAACGGGTGAAGCCGCGTCCGAAAAGAATCCCAGGGGAAGGCCAACACTTCCCCAAGAGAAGGCCATGGCATCACCCTTGTTTGACCATTGAATCAGCGGCAATACCCCGGGTACGGCTGTGCTTTTGAAGTGTTGATGGGGTTACTCAGGGTCCGTTCGATTTACGGAACGTTGGGAACCGGCATACGAACCCCTCGTCGGCGAGTGCCGTCTGTGGTTGCGGGCGTCGTCCGATGGCGCCCGTGTCACCCACGTCGAATAGAGGCGCACCGACTGATGTCATCGACCCTCCCAGGACCCGCACCCGTACCCACGGGCTCCGAGACGGGCAGGGCGCGCTACCGGAGCGCCCCGCCACACCCGGAGCGCACCCTGCTCGACGTGTTCGATTCCACCGCCGCCGCGCATCCCGACGCCCTCGCCCTGGACACCGGCAGCGAGACCCTCACCTACCGGGCGCTGACCGCCGCGGTCGCCTCCCGCGCCGACCGGCTGCGCCGGGCCGGCGCCGGGCCGGGCGACCGGATCGGCGTCCGGGTGCCCTCGGGCACCGCCGAGCTGTACCTGGCGATCCTCGCCGTCCTCCGCTGCGGCGCCGCCTATGTGCCCGTCGACGCCGACGACCCCGACGAGCGCGCCACCACCGTCTTCCGCGAGGCCGGGGTCTGCCTGGTCATCACCGCGGACACGCTGCTGCCGGGCCCCGCCCCCGCCACCGGCGCGGGCCGTCCGGCGCTGCCCGACGACGACGCCTGGATCATCTTCACCTCCGGCTCCACGGGCGCGCCCAAGGGCGTCGCCGTCAGCCACCGCAGCGCCGCCGCCTTCGCCGACGCCGAGGCCGGTCTCTTCCTCAAGGACTGCCCGCTCGGCCCCGGCGACCGCGTCCTGGCCGGGCTGTCCGTGGCCTTCGACGCCTCCTGCGAGGAGATGTGGCTGGCCTGGCGGCACGGCGCCTGCCTGGTGCCCGCCCCCCGCTCCCTCGTCCGCGCCGGCCACGAGCTCGGCCCCTGGCTCGTCGAGCGCGGCATCACCGTCGTCTCCACCGTGCCCACGCTCGCCGCGCTGTGGCCGCCGGAGTCCCTGGACCGGGTGCGGCTGCTGATCGTCGGCGGCGAGGCCTGCCCCGCCGAGCTCGTCGACCGCTTCGCCGTGCCCGGCCGCGAGATGTGGAACACCTACGGGCCCACCGAGACCACCGTCGTCGCCTGCGCGGCCCGGATGCACCCCGGCGACCCCGTGCGCATCGGACTGCCCCTGGACGGCTGGGAACTGGCCGTCGTCGACCCGGCGGGCGAGCCCGTGCCCTGGGGCGCCGAGGGCGAGCTGGTCGTCGCCGGCGTCGGCGTCGCCCGCTACCTCGACCCCGTCAAGGACGCCGACCGCTACCGCCCCTCGGCCGCCCTGGGGACCCCCCGCGCCTACCGCACCGGCGACCTCGTCCGGGCCGACCCCGAGGGCCTGGTCTTCGCCGGGCGCGCCGACGACCAGATCAAGATCGGCGGGCGCCGGCTGGAGCTCGGCGAGATCGACGCCGCGCTCAGCGCCCTGCCCGGCGTGCTGGGCGCCGCCGCGGCCGTCCGCACCACCCCGGCCGGCGGCCGGCTGCTCGCCGGATATGTGGTGCCCGGCCCCGAGTACGACCGCGAGCTCGCGAGAAAGCTGCTGGCGGAACGGCTGCCGGCCGCGCTGGTGCCCGTCCTGGGCGAGGTCGCCGAGCTGCCCACCCGCACCTCCGGGAAGGTCGACCGCGACGCCCTGCCCTGGCCGCTGCCCACCGCCGGCGACGACGGGGCGGAGGGCGGGCCGCTGACGGGGACCGCCGCCCGGCTCGCCGACGTCTGGGAGGAGCTGCTCGGCACCCGGCCCTCCGCCGGCTCCGACTTCGTCTCCCTTGGCGGCACCAGCCTGGCCGCCGCCAAGATGGCCTCCGCGCTGCGCGAGCACTACCCCGGCGTCTCCGTCGCCGCCCTCTACCGCCATCCCGTGCTCCGCGACATGGCCGCCCACCTCGACTCCCTCGTCCCGCAGGAAGCCGTGCGGCGCGAGGTCCGGCCCGTGCGCCGCCGCATGGGCGCGGCCCAGATCGTGGTACAGACCGCCCTGTTCGGCGTCGCCGGGCTGCGCGGGCTCGTGGGCCTGGCCGTCGCCGACAACGTCCTGGGCCTGCTGGCCCCCGAGGCCTGGGCGCCGCACACCTCCTGGTGGCTGGTGCTGGCCGGCTGGCTGATCCTCTTCAGCGCCCCCTCCCGCTTCCTGCTGGGCGCGACCGCCGCACGCCTGCTCACCGGGAGCATCACGCCGGGCGCGTACCCGCGCGGCGGGCGGGTCCACCTGCGGCTGTGGGCCGCCGAACGCACCGTCGCCTCCTTCGGCGTCCCCGCCCTGCTCGGCACCCCCTGGGCCGTCTGGTACGCCCGCGCCCTGGGCTGCGCGACGGGCCGGAACGTCTCCCTCCACGCCATGCCGCCCGTCACGGGCCTCGCCGAGTTCGGCGACGGCTGCGGCGTCGAGCCCGAGGCCGACCTCGCGGGCTGGTGGCTCGACGGCGAGACGCTGCGCGTCGGCGCAGTCTCCATCGGCGCCGGCGCCCGCGTCGGCCACCGCACCATGCTGATGCCGGGCGCCTCCCTGGGCCCGAACGCCACCCTTGAGGGCGGCGGCTGCCTGGACGGCCACATCCCGGCCGGCCAGACCTGGGAGGGCTCCCCGGCCCGCCCGGTGGCGGCGGCCGGGCTCCCGGATGCCGAGGTCTCCTATAACGGGCCGCACACCGCCGGGCCTCTGGACGTGTCCTACGCGGGAACGGGTCACGGCGACCCGTCCCGGGCCGAGGCGTTCGGTACGGGACCGGCCCACGCCTGGTCCCCGTACCCCGGCGCGCCCGGCCACGCCGGTACGGCCGACGGCCGGTCGTTCCACGGCGGGAGCCCGGACGCCCCGGCGTTCGGCCCCGGCGTCTCCCACACCGGACCCCACCCCGCGCGGAGCGCCCACGTCCCCGGGGCGCGGCGCCCCGCCGAGTCCGAGCACGGCCGGCGGCACGCCCCGCGGCACCGCCGCTCGCGGCGCTGGTCCCTCGCCTACGGGCTGTCCCTCGCCGGGCTGCCGCTGCTGCCGCTGCTGGCCGCGCTGCCCGCGCTCGTCGGCACGTACTACCTGGTCAAGGGCTGCGCCACCCTCACGTCCGCCGGACTGTGGCTGCTGGCCGCCGCCCCCGCGTTCACCTTCGTCACCACCATCTGCTGGATGCTGCTCATCGCCCTGGTCGTCCGGATCCTCGGCCGTGGCATCACCCCGGGCAACCACCCCGCCGACGGCGGCGTCGCCTGGCGGGTCTGGCTGGTCACCCGGCTCCTCGACGGCGCCCGCGCCGGCCTCTTCCCGCTCTACGCGAGCCTGGCCACCCCCGGCTGGCTGCGCCTGCTGGGCGCGCGGATCGGCCGGCGGGCCGAGATCTCCACGGTCCTGCCGCTGCCCTCGCTGCTCACCGTCGACGACGGCGCGTTCCTCGCGGACGACACGCTCGTCGCCCCGTTCGAGCTCCACGCGGGCCGGATGCGGCTGGGCCGCGTCCGCATCGGGCGCCGTGCCTTCGTCGGCAACTCCGGCATCGTCGGCCCCGGCCGTGAGGTCCCCGACCACGCGCTGATCGGAGTGCTGTCCGACGCCCCCGCGCACAGCGAGCCCGGCAGCTCCTGGCTGGGCCGCCCCGCCATGCCGCTGCCGCGCGTCGCCTCCGCCGGCGACTCCGGGCGCACCTTCGAGCCGCCCCGACGGCTCGTCATGGCCCGCGCGGCCGTCGAACTGTGCCGGGTGCTGCCGCTGATGTGCGGCCTCGCGCTCGCCGAGGCCGTGATGCTGATCGAGCAGGACGCCCTGGACGCCCACGGCATCGGCTTCGCCGCGCTCATCGCCGCGCCCCTGCTGCTGGCCGCCGGCATCGTGGCCGCGCTCACCGCGACCGCCGCCAAGTGGCTGCTCGTGGGCCGCTTCAAGGCCGGGGAGCACCCCCTGTGGAGCTCCTTCGTGTGGCGCAACGAGCTCTACGACACCTTCGTGGAGTCCCTGGCCGTGCCGTGGCTGGCCGGTCCGTTCACCGGCACGCCGGTCCTCAACTGGTGGCTGCGCAGCCTCGGCGTCCGCATCGGACGCGGCGTCTGGTGCGACACCCACTGGCTGCCGGAGACCGATCTCATCTCCCTCGGCGACGGCGCCACCGTCAACCGCGGCTGTGTGCTCCAGACGCACCTCTTCCACGACCGGATCATGCGCATGGACGGCGTCGAGCTCGGCGCGGGCGCCTCGCTCGGCCCCCACGGCATCGTGCTGCCGGGCAGCACGGTCGGCGAGCACGCCGCCATCGGCCCGTCCTCCCTCGTCATGCGGGGCGAGACGGTGCCCGCCGGGACCCACTGGGCGGGCAACCCCATCGCCGGGGCGGAGCCCCGGCCCGCGCCCGAGCTGGTGGCATGAGCCTCCGGGACCGCTTCTCGTGCAGCCGCCGCGGCCTCCTCACGGCCGCGGCGGCCCTCCCGCTGGGCGCCGCCGCGCTCGCCGCCGGCGGCGACAGCCGCCGCACGGCCGACGTGCCGGGCTACTTCCCCCGGCACGGCTCCCACGGCCACCGCACCCTCGCCTACGACCTTCGGCTCGGCTACGACCCCGGCCGGGCCTGGCTGGACGGCCACGCCCGGATCCACGCGGTCGCCAACGACCGTACGCGCGTGGTGGCGCTGGACCTGGCCCGGCTGGCGGTGAGCTCGGCGCACCTCGACGGGGAGCCCGTCGCGGTCGACCGCCGCGACGGCAAGCTCCTCCTGACCGCCGCCCGGGCCCTCGCGCCCGGGCGGCCGTTCGTCCTCGACATCCGCTACGCGGGCCGGCCGAAGCCCGTCACCACGCCCTTCGGCGGCGTCGGCTGGGACCGCACCGGCGACGACCACGACGGGACGCTCGTCGCCTCCCAGCCCGTGGGCGCCCCCTCCTGGTTCCCCTGCAACGACCGCCCCGACGACAAGGCCGCCTACACCTTCACCGTCACCGTGCCCCGGGGCCACCACGCCCTGGCCAACGGCACGCTGCGCGAGCACGTGCCCGTGGGCGACGGCGCCACGGAGCGCTGGACGTACCACCACCCCGGCCCCATGTCCTCCTACCTCGCCGCCCTCTACACCGGCCGCTTCACCCACGAGGAACGCGGCGGGGTGCGCAACTCCTACCCGCCCCACCTCGCCGAACGGGCCCGTCACGACCTGGCCCGGCAGCCGGAGATGCTGCGCGCCTTCGCCGGGCTCTTCGGCGACTACCCCTTCGAGTCCTACGGGGCGGTCGTCGTCGACGCGGAGCTGGCGGCGCCGGTGGAGAACCAGACGCTGTCCGTCTTCGGCGGCAACCACATGGACGGGCGGCGCGGCTGGGAGACGCTCGTGGCTCACGAGATCGCCCACCAGTGGTACGGCAACAGCGTCGGCCTCGCCGACTGGCGGCACATCTGGCTCAACGAGGGCTTCGCCACGTACGCGGAGTGGCTGTGGTCGGAACACCTCGACGAGGACGACGCCGACACCCTGGCCCGCCAGGCGTGGCAGGACCTCTCCGGCCGCCGGCAGAACCTCCGCATCGCCGACCCCGGCCGGCGCAGCCTCTTCGACGACCGGGTGTACGTCCGGGGGGCCTGCACGCTGCACGCGCTGCGGCTGGCCGTGGGGGACGACGACTTCTTCCGCGTCCTGCGCACGTGGCACGACGCCCACCGGGGAGGCAGCGCGGACACGGACATGTTCCTGGCCCACGCCGAGCGCGTGACGGGCCGTGAGCTGGGCACGGTGCTGCGGCCCTGGCTGTTCGAGAAGCGGCTCCCGGACTTCCCGGCGTGAGCGGCGGCGCCGGCCCTGGGAGACGGGACTGGGCGGGATCGGGGATCATCTCCCCCACAGACCTCACAGACCCCAGCGACTCCCGGAGGCACCACCACTCATGCCCGCCCTCAAAGTCCGCGACCGCGTCCGCACGTTCGCCCTCTCCCTCCCCGGCGCCTTCGAGGACTTCCCCTGGGACGACGGGGCGGTCGTCAAGGTCAACAAGAAGATCTTCGTCTTCCTCGGCGCCGAGGGGGACGCCGAGTCCGCCGGCATCGGCCTCAAGCTCATGGACGAGGCGTCCCACGGCCACGCCCTGACCGTCCCCGGCGCCGCGCTCATGGGCTACGGGCTGGGCCGCTCGGGCTGGGTGACCATCCCGCTGACCGGCACCGATGTGCCCGTCGAGCTGCTCTGCGACTGGGTGGAGGAGAGCTACCGGACCATCGCCCCCAAGCGGCTCGTCGCCGAGCTCGACGCGGACTGACGTCGGCCTACTTGGCGCAGCTCCGGTCGTGTGAGGGCAGCTCGCCGGTGGCGAGGTAGTCGTTGACCTTGTCGTCGACACACGCGTTCTCGTAGAGGCCGTAGATCGCGTGCCGGTTGGCGCCCTCCAGGGTGAGCAGCTTGGAACTCGGCAGCAGTCCGTGGAGGGCGACGGCGCCCTTGTGCGGTGTGCGCGGGTCGCCGGTGGCCGAGACGATCAGCACCTTGGCGTCCTGGGTCACCTGAGTGGGTTCCTCCCGGGGCCGGTCCCAGAACGCGCACGGGCCGATGTTGTCGGCCAGTGCGCCGAAGCGCGGGTACGCGGCGCGGCCGCGCTCGATGTCCCGCCAGTAGACCTCGGGGTCGCGCGGGGCCGCCCGGTCCCCGCAGATGACCGCGGACTGCACGCTGCCGTGGGGCGACTGCTCGCCGGTCGTCGCGAGCCGCAGGATCCCCGCGAACTGGGGCGACAGCCGGTTGCCCGGCCGCGGCCTTGTTCAGCACGGACACCTGCTCGCCGAGCGCCGCCCGGGACGCATCGGTGTCGCTGTCGAGTCCGGCGAACAGGACGAACGGGATCTGGGTGTCGTCCAGCCGGAAGACCTCCGGGGCGGTACCGACGGTCAGCGGACCGCGCGCGGACGCCCTGATCACGCGGTCGACGGTCGCGAGTACCCGGGCACGGGTGCGGCCGAGGCGGTACGTATCGTCGCGGGCGGCGGCCCAGCCTGCCCAGTCGGCGAGCGCCCGCTCGTTCGCGCCGACGGCATCCTGGAGCAGCCGGGGGCCGAACTTACGCGGATCGAGGGCCCCGTCGAGGACCATGCGGTCGGTGCGTCCGGGGAACATCTGGGTGTAGACGGTGCCCAGGTAGGTGCCGTACGAGTAGCCGAAGTAGGAGATCTTCTTCTCGCCGAGCGCACCGCGGATGACGTCCATGTCACGGGCCGTGTTGCGCGTGCTGACGTGCGGCAGCACGGAGGCGTTGGTGGCGCGGCACTTGGCGGCCAGATCCTTCTGGAGGGCGACCTGCCGCTCGAAGCCCGCCCGGCCCGGACCGGCCGAGAAGAGATTGGTGCTGACCGGCCAGCCGCAGTCGAGCGGGGTGCTGCGGCCGACGAAGCGCGGGTCGAAGCCGACGATGTCGTAGCGCGGGCCCGCCTTCTTCATCCACCCGTGGAACTCGGGCGGGGACTCGACGGCGGAGCCGCCGGGACCGCCGTTGTTGAGCAGGATCGAACCGATGCGGTGGCGGGTGTCGGTGGCCTTGAGCCGGGATAACGCGACGGTGAGCGTACGGCCCCCCGGGTCGGCGTAGTCGAGCGGCACGACGACGTCCGCGCACTGCGCACCGGCCTTGTCCAGGTCGAGGCCCACGGTGTCGCCCGGGCCCTTGGCACAGCGGCCCCAGCCCAGCCGCTGGTCGTAGTAACGGTCGAGCCCGGCCCCGGGTTTGGAGGCGGCGGGGGCCGTGGCGGTGGGGGCCGAGCCGAGGCAGGCGGCGAGGGCAAGGCCGACGATGGAGTTCCGTGGATGTCTCACACCGTCAGACGCTAAGCGGAACAGCCATTCCCACTCACTACGACGGTCCCCCCACCCCCGGTGGGGCTATCCCTACCAGCGAACCCGCACAGACGATCCGCAAGACCCTTGTGGTCGGTAGAACGCGTTCTTAACATCACGAGTGTTACAGCGGTTGTGTCACAAGGACGTGGGGTCCGTATGGATGACGGGACAGGGACGGCAGTGAGCGGGCCGCTCGCCGGGGTGCGGGTGGTCGAGCTGGCGGGGATCGGGCCGGGACCGTTCGCCGCCATGCTTCTCGGTGACCTCGGCGCCGACGTGGTGCGCGTCGAACGGCCCGGCGGGCCCGGGCTGGCCATCGATCCGGCCCACGACATCACCAACCGCAACAAACGCTCCGTCCTCGTGGATCTCAAGTCCGAGGACGGCGCGCGCACCGTCCTCGATCTGGCCGCCCGCGCGGACGTCCTGATCGAGGGCTACCGCCCCGGCGTCGCCGAACGCCTGGGCGTGGGCCCCGACGCCGCGCTGGCCCGCAATCCCGCGCTCGTTTACGGGCGGATGACCGGCTGGGGCCAGGACGGGCCGCTCGCCCCCAGTGCCGGGCACGACATCGGCTATATCGCCGTCACGGGTGCCCTCGGCCTGACCGGGCCCGCCGACGGGCCGCCCTACGCCGCCGCCAATCTCCTCGGCGACTACGCGGGCGGCTCCCTCTACCTGGTCATCGGGATCCTCGCCGCCCTTCAGCACGTCCACGCCGGCGGCCCGGGACAGGTCGTGGATGCCGCGATCGTCGACGGCACCGCCCATCTCACCGCGATGCTCCACGGCATGCTCGCGGCCGGCCGCTGGCAGGACCGGCGCGGCGCCAACCTCCTCGACGGCGGGGTGCCCTTCTACGGCACGTACGAGACGGCCGACGGCGGATACATGGCGGTGGGCGCGCTCGAGCCGCGCTTCTACGCCGAGTTCACCCGTCTGCTGGGCCTCGGTCAGGAAGCGCCTCCCCGCGAGGACCCCGCCCGCTGGGGCGAGCTGCGGGCCGCCATCGCCGGGTGCTTCCGGCAGCGCACCCGGGCGGAGTGGACTTCAGTGTTCGAGGGCTCGGACGCGTGCGTGGCGCCCGTCCTGTCGCTGCGCGAGGCCCCGGACCACCCGCACCTCGCCGCGCGCGCCACCTTCACCGGCCACGGCGGCATCACCCAGCCCGCCCCCGCCCCCCGTTTCTCCGCCACCCCCGGCTCCGTGCGCCGGCCGCCCGCGCGGCCGGGGGCGGACACCGCCGAGGTGGCCCGTGACTGGGACGTCCCCGGTCTCGGACGGCACGCGCCGGGCGCCGGCGCGGCAGAGAAAGGCAGTCAGAACCGATGAAGCGTCAGCTCTTCACCGCCGACCACGAAGCCTTCCGCGAGACCGTGCGCACCTTCCTCGCCAAGGAGGTGGCCCCGCACCAGGAGCAGTGGGAGAAGGACGGCATCGTCTCCCGCGACGCCTGGCGGGCCGCCGGGCGCCAGGGGCTGCTGGGCCTCGCCGTGCCCGAGGAGTACGGCGGCGGGGGCAACCCGGACTTCCGCTACAGCGCCGTGCTCGCCGAGGAGTTCGCCCGCGCCGGCGCGGCAGGCCTCGCCGTCCAACTGCACAACGACATGGTCGGCCCGTATCTGGCGCGCCTTTCGACCGACGAGCAGAAGCGGCGCTGGCTGCCGGGGTTCTGCTCGGGCGAGACCATCAGCGCCATCGCCATGACCGAGCCCGGCGCGGGCTCCGACCTCCAGGGCATCCGCACCACCGCCGAGGACCGCGGCGACCACTGGCTGCTCAACGGCGCCAAGACGTTCATCTCCAACGGCATCCTCGCCGACCTGGTCGTCGTCGTGGCCCGGACGACGCCGGAGGGCGGCGCCAGGGGGCTGAGCCTGCTGGTCGTCGAGCGGGGCATGCCGGGCTTCGAGCGCGGCCGCAACCTCGACAAGATCGGGCAGAAGGCGCAGGACACCGCCGAGTTGTTCTTCGACGACGTCCGCGTCCCCAAGGAGAACCTGCTGGGCGAACCGCAGGGCGCGTTCGGCCATCTGATGGCCAATCTGCCGCAGGAGCGGCTGAGCATCGCCGTCTCCGCGATCGCCGCGGCCGAGCACCTGCTGGAGATCACCACCCGCTACGTCAAGGAGCGCGAGGCGTTCGGCCGGCCGCTGGCCAGGCTCCAGCACATCCGCTTCGAGATCGCCGAGATGGCCACCGAGTGCGCGGTCACCCGCATCTTCATCGACCGCTGCGTCACCGACCACGACCGGGGCGAGCTCGACGCCGTCCACGCCTCCATGGCCAAGTGGTGGGCGACCGAGCTCCAGAAGCGCGTCGCCGACCGGTGTCTGCAACTGCACGGCGGGTACGGCTATATGTCCGAGTTCCCGGTGGCGAAGGCGTTCACCGACGGACGGATCCAGACGATCTACGGCGGTACGACCGAGATCATGAAGGAGATCATCGGCCGCTCCCTGCTCTCCTGAACCTCTCCCCTCCCCAGTCCTCCCCAACCCCCCGAAAGGCCCACGCCCTTGAGCACCGAAGCGTACGTTTACGAGGCGATCCGCACCCCGCGCGGCCGTGGCAAGGCCAACGGCGGCCTCCACGGCACCAAGCCCATCGACCTCGTCGTCGGGCTGATCCATGAGCTCCGGCGGCGCTTCCCGGACCTCGACCCCGCCGCGATCGACGACATCGTGCTCGGCGTCGTCAGCCCCATCGGCGACCAGGGCTCCGACATCGCCCGGATCGCCGCCATCGCCGCCGGGCTGCCCGACACCGTGGCGGGCGTCCAGGAGAACCGCTTCTGTGCCTCGGGCCTGGAGGCCGTCAACCTCGCCGCCGCCAAGGTCCGCTCCGGCTGGGAGGACCTGGTCCTCGCGGGCGGCGTCGAGTCGATGTCGCGGGTGCCCATCGCCTCCGACGGCGGCGCGTGGTTCGCGGACCCGATGACCAACCTGGACGTCAACTTCGTGCCGCAGGGCATCGGCGCCGACCTGATCGCCACGCTCGGCGGCTTCTCCCGCCGTGACGTGGACGCCTTCGCCGCGCGGTCGCAGGAGCTGGCCGCCGCCGCGTGGAAGGACGGCCGCTTCGACCGTTCCGTGGTGCCCGTACGCGACCGCAACGGCCTCGTCGTCCTCGACCGCGACGAGCACCTGCGCCCCGGCACTACGGTCGACTCCCTCGCCGCCCTCAAGCCCTCCTTCGCGGCCCTGGGCGAGCAGGGCGGCTTCGACGCGGTGGCCCTCCAGAAGTACCACTGGGTGGAGAAGATCGACCACGTCCACCACGCGGGCAACTCCTCGGGCATCGTCGACGGCGCGTCGCTCGTGGCCATCGGCAATCGCGAGGTCGGCGAGCGTTACGGGCTGCGGCCCCGGGCCCGTATCGTCTCGGCCGCCGTCTCCGGCTCCGAGCCGACCATCATGCTCACCGGCCCGGCCCCCGCCACGCGCAAGGCGCTCGCCAAGGCGGGGCTGACCATCGACGACATGGACCTGATCGAGGTCAACGAGGCGTTCGCGGCGGTCGTGCTGCGATTCGTGGAGGAAATGGGCGCGGACCTGGAGAAGGTCAACGTCAACGGCGGCGCCATCGCGCTCGGGCATCCGCTGGGGGCGACGGGAGCGATGCTGCTCGGCACGGTCGTGGACGAGCTGGAGCGGCGGGACGGCCGGTACGGGCTGATCACGCTGTGCGTCGGGGGCGGGATGGGGATCGCGACGGTGGTGGAACGGGTGTGACGCCTGCGGCTGGCTGTGCCCCGGGCCCTGACAACCCAACCGACACGACAAACCCACCGGCACTTGGAGACCCCGAAATGACCATCCGTTACGACCGCGACGCGGACAACGTCGTCACCCTCACCCTCGACGACCCCGCCCAGTCCGCCAACACCATGAACGACGCCTTCAAGGCCTCCCTCAGCGCGGTCGCCGACCGCCTGGAGGCCGAGAAGGAGGAGATCCGTGGCGTGATCGTCACCTCCGCGAAGAAGACCTTCTTCGCGGGCGGAGACCTCCGCGAGCTGATCAAGGCCACCCCCGCCGACGCCCAGCGTGTCTTCGACGCCGGCATGGCCGTCAAGCGCGACCTGCGCCGCATCGAGACCCTCGGCGTCCCCGTCGTCGCCGCGATCAACGGCGCCGCCCTCGGCGGCGGCTACGAGATCGCCCTCGCCTGCCACCACCGCGTCGCCCTCGACACGCCCGGCACGAAGATCGGCCTGCCCGAGGTCACCCTCGGCCTGCTGCCGGGAGGCGGCGGCGTCACCCGCACCGTACGCCTCCTCGGCATCACCGACGCCCTCCTCAAGCTTCTCCTCCAGGGCACCCAGTACAACGCCCGCCGCGCCCTGGAAGCGGGCCTGATCCACGAGGTCGCCTCCGACCCCGAGGACCTGCTGGCCAAGGCCCGCGCCTTCGTCGACGCCCACCCCACCTCCCGCCAGCCCTGGGACGAGAAGGGCTACAAGATTCCCGGCGGCACCCCCGCCAGCCCGCGCTTCGCCGCGAACCTCCCCGCCTTCCCCGCCACCCTGCGCAAGCAGACCGGCGGCGCCCCCTACCCCGCGCCCCGCAACATCCTCGCGGCCGCCGTCGAGGGCTCGCAGGTCGACTTCGAGACCGCGCAGGCCATCGAGGCCCGCTACTTCACCGAGCTGGTCACCGGGCAGACCGCCAAGAACATGATCCAGGCGTTCTTCTTCGACCTCCAGGCCGTCAACTCCGGCCGCAGCCGCCCGCAGGGCATCGCCCCGCGCACCGTCGGCAAGGTCGCCGTCCTCGGCGCGGGCATGATGGGCGCGGGCATCGCCTACGCCTGCGCCAAGGCCGGCCTCGACGTCGTCCTCAAGGACGTCTCCGCCGAGAACGCCGCCAAGGGCAAGGCGTATTCGCAGCGGATCCTCGACAAGGCCGTCGCCAGGGGCCGGACGACCGAGGCCGAGCGGGACGCGGTGCTCGCCCGGATCACCCCCACCGCCGGCGTCGCCGACCTCGCGGGCTGCGATGTCGTCATCGAGGCGGTCTTCGAGGACCCGGCGCTCAAGCACAAGGTCTTCCAGGAGATCCAGCAGGTCGTCGCCCCCGACGCGCTGTTGTGCTCCAACACCTCCACACTGCCCATCACCCTGCTCGCGGAGGGCGTGGAGCGGCCCGTCGACTTCGTCGGGCTGCACTTCTTCTCGCCCGTCGACAAGATGCCGCTGGTGGAGATCATCAAGGGCGAGCGCACCGGCGCCGAGGCCCTGGCCCGCGCCTTCGACCTGGTCCGGCGGATCCGCAAGACGCCCATCGTCGTCAACGACTCGCGGGGCTTCTTCACCTCGCGCGTCATCGGCCGGTTCATCAACGAGGGCGTGGCGATGATCGGCGAGGGCCTCCCCGCCGCGTCCGTCGAGCAGGCGGCGGCCCAGGCGGGCTATCCGGCGAAGGTGCTCTCGCTGATGGACGAGCTGACTCTCACTCTGCCCCGCAAAATCCGCGAGGAGACCCGGCGGGCCGTGGAGGAAACCGGTGGCACGTGGACGCCGCACCCGGCCGACGCGGTCATCGACCGGATGGTGGAGGAGTTCGGGCGCACCGGCCGGAGCGGCGGCGCCGGGTTCTACGACTACGTGGACGGCGAGCGCGCCGGGCTGTGGCCGGGGCTGGCGGAGCACTTCGGCCGGCCGGACGCCGGGCCGGGCGCCGGGATCCCCTTCGCCGACATGGTGGAGCGGATGCTCTTCTCCGAAGCCCTGGACACCGTCCGCTGTCTGGAGGAAGGCGTGCTGACGTCGGTCGCCGACGCCAACATCGGCTCGGTGATGGGCATCGGCTTCCCCGGCTGGACCGGCGGCGCCCTCCAGTACATCAATGGCTACGAGGGCGGGCTGCCGGGCTTCCTGGCCCGCGCCCGCGAGCTCCAGGAGGCGTACGGCGAGCGGTTCGCGCCGCCCGCGCTGCTGGTGGAGAAGGCGGAGAAGGGCGAGACCTTCACGGACGCCTAGGCGGGCTGGGTGGCGAGTCGGGTGCCCCCGGGGGCACCCGACCGTCACTCGTCCGCGAACGTCGCCTTCAGCTCCTCGTGCATGGACCGCTGGAACGCCGTGACCAAGGCCTGCACCACCAGTGGCTGCATGTGCGCGGACAGCTGGCGCATCGACTCCACCTGGTCCGGATCGTTCTCCCGCCGCCGGTACGGTCCCCACACCTGCGACTGGAAGAGACGCGTCAGCTCCTTGGCCGTCGCTCGCGTGTGCTCCAGGACCACGGCCCTGGCCTGGCGCAGCGTCTCCAGCGGGACGGGGACGTCGAGCAGCCGGATGCCCAGGTGGAGGATGGTCGGGTCAACCTTGTACGTCGCCTGCGGAAGGTCTTCCCCGCGCTCCAGAACGTTCATGGCGGCCAGCCGGTCGAGGTCGTCCTCGGTCAGCGGGCGGCCCGCCCGGCGCTCCAGCTGCTCCAAGGTCGCCTCCTCCGCACGGTCCGGGGCCCAGGAGGCCACGAGGGCGCGGTGGAGGGCCAGGTCGTGGGGGTTCAGGTCCGGTGGGAGGCGGTGGAGATAGCGCTCGATGGCGGCGAGCGTGAGGCCCTGGTGCTGGAGTTCCTCGATCAGCGCGAGCCGGGACAGGTGGCCTGAGCCGTAGCGTCCGACGCGGCGGGGGCCTATCTCGGGCGGGGGCAGCAGGCCCCGGGTGCTGTAGAAGCGGACCGTCCGGACGGTGACGCCGGCGCGGGCGGCCAACTCGTCGACGGTGAGGGAGGGTTCCTCGGTCCCGGTGGCCATGTGGTGCCTCGCTCTCCTGTCGCGCCCTGCGGGTTCAACAGTATTGCTGTGTCACCACTGCTGTGAAACCCCCACCCGTACCGCAATGGCACAGGGCCCGTCGTCCGTGACGACGGGCCCTGCCACCGCTGAGGCGGGTGGTGATCAGTGCTGGTGGCCGTGGCCGTTCTGCGCGGCCTGGATCTTCTTCCAGGACTTGGGCTCGGCGGCCTTGGCCGGCGCCGCGAGCGCCTTGCCGGACTTGGCGGACTTGCCGGCCTTGCCGATGCCGTCCTTCGCGGCGACGGTGGCGCTCGGCTTGCTGTCCGTGAAGAGCCAGGTGTCGAAGAGGCTCTTCAGCTGCTTGCCGGAGGCCTTCTCGGCGTACGCCACGAAGTCCTGCACGGAGCCGTTGCCGAACTTGTTGTCGGTCTGCCAGCCCTTGAGGATCGCGAAGAACGCCTTGTCGCCGACGTTGTTGCGGAGCGCCTGAAGGGCTACCGCGCCACGCTGGTAGACGGCGGCGTGGAACTGGTTGTCCGCGCCCGGGTCGCCCGGCTTGACCTTCCAGAAGGCGTTGTCGGCCGGGATGCCGTCGTAGGTGTAGTCGGCGAGCTCCTGCGTGGTGCCCTCGCCCTCCTTGTCCGACCACAGCCACTGCGCGTAGGTGGCGAAGCCCTCGTTGACCCAGATGTCACGCCAGTTCTTCACCGACACGTTGTCGCCGAACCACTGGTGGGCGAGCTCGTGCACGATGAGGGAGGTGTTGGCACCGTTGGCGAAGCCGGAGGGGCTGTAGTACGGGCGGGTCTGGGTCTCCAGCGCGTAGCCCGTCTTGACGTTCGGGACGTAGCCGCCGATCGCGTTGAACGGGTACGGGCCGAAGATCTTGCTCTCCCACTCGATGATCTCGGCGGAGCGCTCGACGCTGGCCTTGGCCGAGGCGAGGTTGTCGCCCAGGTCCTTGCTGTAGGCGTTGAGGACCGGAAGGCCGTCCGCCGTCTTGTCGGTGGTGATGTCGAACTTGCCGATGGCCAGCGTCGTCAGGTACGAGGCCTGCGGCTTGGTGGCGCGCCAGTTGTAGCGCGTCCAGCCCAGCTTGGACGACTGCGACTTGAGCTCGCCGTTGCTGACGGTCTGGAGGCCGTCCGGCACCGCGATGGAGATGTCGTAGGTGGCCTTGTCGCGCGGGTGGTCGTTGCTGGGGAACCACCAGGCCGCCGCCTCCGGCTCGTTGGCCACGACCGCGCCGTCGGGGGTGCGCTGCCAGGCGGAGTAACCGCCGATCTTCACCTGCGAGGGGGTGCCGCTGTAGCGGACCACGACGGTGATCTGCTTGCCCTCGGGCAGCGGCGCGGAGGGAGTGATCTCCAGTTCGTGGTCGCCCGACTTGGCGAAGAAGGTCGGCTTGCCGTTGACCGTCACCTCGCTCACGTCCAGGGCGAAGTCCAGGTTGAAACGGGACAGCGCCTGGGTGGTGGTGGCGGTGAGGGTGGCCGTGCCCTCCAGCTTGTCCGTCTGCGGCTGGTACTTCAGCCGGAGGTCGTAGTGGGAGACGTGATAGCCGCCGTTCCCGGCCGTCGGGTAGTACGAGTCGCCGACGCCCGGAGCGCCCTGCGTGGGCTCGGCCGCCGATGCCGGGATCGCCAGCAGCAGGGAGGCGGCGGCCGCGGCCGGAACGATCAGTCTGTGACGCACGAGGCACTCCAACTCGTAGGGGGCGAGAGATCAATCGCAGCCTATGTACTCATTGGTGAGGCGGGTATGTCCATGGTGGTTTCTGTCATGTGATCGACACACCGGTGACACCGTAGACCCCGCAAACCCCCTTCTGCACAGCGGTTTTCCCGCGCTACCGTCCGCACCATGCCGATACCCGAGCGGAACTCCCGCATCCCCTGGACGAAATCCCTCCCCACAGCACTGACGGCACTGATCGCCCTGCTGGCCGTGCTCCTGCCGACCCCGGCGCTCGCCGCCCCCGCGGCGAACGGCGCGAAACCACCGGGCGAGAGCAGACCCGTCTACGACTACGGCCGGGCCGTCCGCGAGTCCATATGGGTCGACACCCGCGTCGACGGCGACCGCGACGGCCGCTCCGACCGGGTGGCCGTCGACATCGTCCGCCCCCGCGAGGCCGCCGAGCGGGGCCGCAAGGTGCCGGTCATCATGGACGCCAGCCCGTACTACTCCTGCTGCGGACGTGGCAACGAGAGCCAGAAGAAGACGTACGACGCCCAGGGGAACCCGGTGCAGTTCCCCCTCTACTACGACAACTACTTCGTTCCGCGCGGCTATGCCGTCGCCCTGGTCGACCTCACCGGAACCAACCGTTCCGACGGCTGCGTGGACATCGGCGGCCGCTCCGACGTCCAGTCCGCCAAGGCCGTCGTCGACTGGCTGAACGGCCGCGCCCGCGGCTACTCCTCACGCACCGGGACCACCGCCGTCACGGCGGACTGGACCACCGGCGCGGTCGGCATGATCGGCAAGAGCTACGACGGCACCATCGCCAACGCCGTCGCCGCCACCGGCGTCAAGGGCCTCAAGACGATCGTCCCCATCGGGGCCATCAGCTCCTGGTACGACTACTACTTCGCCAAGGGCGCCGCCCTCTACGACGGCGGCCCCGACGGCCTCGCCGACGGCATCGAAAGCCCCGAGGCGCGCGGCCGCTGCCAGGCCGTCCAGCGCCAACTCGTCGAGGGCGCGCCCCGCACCGGCGACTGGACGCGGCTGTGGAGCGAGCGCGACTACGTGAAGGACGCCGGCAAGGTGCGCGCCAGCGTCTTCGCCGTCCACGGCATGCAGGACCTCAACGTCCGCACCAAGCACTTCGGCCAGTGGTGGGACGCGCTCGCCGCGCACGGCGTCGAGCGGAAGGTGTGGCTGTCGTCGGCGGGTCACGTCGACCCGTTCGACCTCCGCCGTGACGCCTGGGTGACCACCCTCCACCGCTGGTTCGACCACTACCTCCTCGGCTACGACAACGGCGTCGAGCGCGAGCCGATGGCCGACGTCGAGCGGGCCCCCGACCAGTGGTCCACCGACCGCGTCTGGCCGCCGAGCGGCACGCGCACGACCGCCCTGCGACCGGGGACGGGCCCGGTGCCCGGCGTCGGCACACTGGGCACGGAGCCCGCGCCGCGCGGCGCGACGGCGGAGTTCACGGACGACCCGAAGACCGGTGAGACCGACTGGGCGACGCACGTCGACACACCCACCGGCGACAAGGCGGGCTTCATCACCCGCCCGCTCTCCCAGGACCTGCGCCTGGCGGGCTCCTCGACGGTCCGGCTGACGGTCACCCCGTCGACCGCCTCGGCGCACCTCTCCGCCGTCCTCGTCGACCTCGGCCCGGCCACGATCCGCAACTACGCGGGGGACGGCGAGGGCATCCTCACCCTCCCGGACAGCGACTGCTGGGGCGCCGGCACCCCGGGCGACACCGGCTGCTTCAAGCGGACGGCCGCCGACAAGGCCACCGTCGGCCACACCGTCTTCAGCCGCGGCTGGGCCGACCTGGGCCACTACGCGAACCTCTCCCAGGGCCGCCCCCTGACCCCGGGCAAGCCCTACACCATCACCCTGGACCTCGCCGCCACCGACCACATCGTCCCGGCGGGCCACCGCCTGGCCCTGATCGTGGCCGGCACGGACGCGGGCCTGATCGTCCCGGCGAGCACGACCCCGCACGTTTCGGTGGACCTCCACCGGGCGTCGGCCCAACTGCCGCTGGTCGGCGGAGCGGCGGCGTTCGCGCGGGCAACGCGGGGTGCTGTGGCCGAGGGCATCGCTCCCGTGTCGCCGCCGCACGGGCTGCGGGTGCCGGAGCTGACGCACCGGCCCTAGTCGCGCCGGGACGTCGGTCTCCGGAAAGGTGTCAGCGGTGGCCCAGCACGTTGATCACACGGCCGTTGGGGTCGCGGACGAAGAACCGCCGCACCCCCCACTCCTCGTCCTGCAAGGGGTGGACGATCTCCGCACCGATCCGCTGCATGACCGCGTAGGCCGCGTCCACATCGTCCACCTCCACGCTCATGTCGGGGGCGAGCGGCGCCGTCTTGTCGCTGGTCATGACGCTGATCTGCGCTGCCGGGCTGGACGGGGAGGCGAGTGTCATGATCCAGCCGTGGTTCATGACCTCCTCGAAGCCCAGCAGGCCGTAGAACTCCCGGCTCTCCTGCGCGGCCTCCGACTGGATGTTGGGCACAACGCGACGAACGGCCATCGGGCGACTCCAAGTGAGAACAGACGTGTCGTTGGAACTTCCAGGAGTACTACGGCGCATCCGCCACCGCACACGCTTTCGCGGCAGGACCCATCCGTCTCCGCTCAGGCGCCCAGCGCATCCAGCATGGCGCGCAGCTCCTCCCTGTCCCCGGCGGGCAGCGGCAGCAGGGGCGGGCGGGGCGGGCCCGCCGGGCGGCCCTGGAGGTCCAGCCCGGCCTTGACCGCGCGGGGCAGGCCGTGGCCGACGATGAACTTCAGCAGGGGAAGGAGCTCGGCCAGCAGTTCGTCGGCCGGCGGCGCATCGCCGACCCGGAAGGCCTCGTAGAGGTCCAGGCACCGGCTGGGCACCAGGCAGGGCGCCGCCGTGCACCAGCCGACGGCACCGGAACGGAACGCGTCGAGGGCGACGGGATTACTGCCGTTGTAGACGGACAGGGCGCCCTCGGAGCGGTCCAGGATCTCGCGGAAGCGCGCGACCTGCCCCGAACTCTCCTTCACCATCGTCAGGTTCGGTATCTTCCCGGCGAGCGAGACGATGGCCTCCGGCGACAGGTCGACACCGCTCGTGCCCGGGTTGTTGTAGAGCATCACGGGAAGGTCCGTGGCCGCCGCGACGGTGGTGAAGTGGTGGCGGAGCTCGTCCGGGGTCAGCTTCCAGTACGTCTGGGCCAGCACCATGATCGCGCTCGCGCCGTACCGGGCCGCCGTACGGGCCCGGCGCACGGTCGTCTCCGTGCTCCAGTGCGAGACACCGACCAGCGTCGGGACCCGGCCGGCCACGGTCTCCACGGTCGTCGCGCAGACGGCTTCCCACTCGGCGTCCGTCAGATAAGCGCTCTCACCGGTGCTGCCCAGCGGAGCGACCGCATGGCTGCCCGCGTCCACCAGATCGGTGGTCAGCCGGCGCAGGGCGTCGAGGTCCAGTCCTCCGGTGTCGGGCGAGAAGGGGGTGACGGGGTACGCGATGATCCCGGCGAGCGGTGGCGGTACGGACATCAGAGGGCCTTCCCTTCGGTGGTTCCGGTGGTGACGCAGTCGGGGTGGTTGCGCAGGGCGCGGCGCGCGTAGTACGCGAAGTTCGCCTGGCTGCGGCGGTCGGTGGAGGTCCAGTCGTGCGCCTCCTTGGCGAGCTCGTGCGGCAGGGGCTGAATCGTGCCGGCGGCCATGGCCAGCAGTTGGAGCCGCGCGGCGCGCTCGATGAGCATCCCGAGATCGCACGCCTCCTCCACGCTCGCGCCTGTGACGAGTTGCCCGTGGTGAGCGAGGAGAACAGCCCGTTTGTCGCCGAGGGCGGCGGTGATGATCTCGCCCTCCTCGTTGCCGACGGGCACCCCCGGCCAGTCCTTCAGGAAGGCGCAGTCGTCGTAGAGGGGGGTGGTGTCCATCTGGGAGACGACAAGGGGCACTTCGAGCATGGAGAGGGCGGAGGTGTGGAGGGGGTGGGTGTGGACGATGCAGTTCACGTCCTCGCGGGCCCGGTAGATCCAGGAGTGGAAGCGGTTGGCCGGGTTGGCCATGCCGTCGCCCTCCAGGACGTTGAGGTCCTCGTCCACCAGGAGCAGGTTGTCCTCGGTGATCTCGTCGAAGCCGAGCCCGAGCCGCTGGGTGTAGTACGTACCCGGGGCCTCGGCGCGGGCGGTGATCTGCCCGGCGAGCCCCGAGTCATGGCCGCCGTCGAACAGGATGCGGCAGGTGAGGGCCAGTTTCTGGCGGGTGGTCAGAGCGGATTCGCCGAAGTGCTCGCGCATCTGCCGCTGGGCGCGGGCCACGAGGGATCCCTTGGTGTCGCGCAGGGTCGTTGCCATGCGGTGCTCCAATCTCAGGAAACTTGGATCACCATATGACACCAGGTGTCATGCCGGAAGAGGGGGCGTACTAGGATTTCCACCGGTCGAGAGGGAGATGAGCACGGTGATCAATCGGGTGCGGCAGTTGCGCAAGGAACGGCTGATGACCCTTGAGGTCCTCGCCGAGCGCGCCGGTGTCACCAAGAGCTACCTGTCGAAGGTCGAGCGAGGCCAGAGCACGCCTTCCATCGCCGTCGCCGCCGCCCTCGCCCGCGCCCTGGAGGTCCACCTCGACAGCCTGTTCACGGAAGGCCAGCAGCTGACGGATGTCACGGTGACCCGAGCCGGGGAACGCACCCCCCTCACCCCCGAGCAGGAGCCCGGCTCCCGCTACGAGGGCATCGCCCTCCAGGCCAGCACGAAGCGGATGACACCGTTCATGCTGTATCCGCCGCATGACGCGGACGGGGTGCCCTTCCGGGACCACCCGGGCGAGGAGTTCCTCTTCGTCCACACGGGCCGGGCGGAGCTTCTGTTTCCCGCACGCTCCGTCGAGCTGGGCCCGGGTGATTCCGTCTATTTCAAGGCCACGATCCCGCACAAGGTGCGCTCCCTGAGCGCGGAGCGCGCGGCACTGCTCCTCATGGTCTGCGACGACCACGACGCGCCGGACACGCCGCACCCGCACCTCCCGTGAGGCGCGGGTGCGAGGTCGGCTACCGGCCTGGGGCGTGGTCATGACGGCGCAGCCGTTGTGACCGTTCGCGGAGGTCGCCGACACCGTTAAGGACACCCGCGTTCAAGGATGCGCGGCAGCGCGTAAGGGCGTGTACGCCAGAGAACGCGCCCCATCAGCATCAGGAGCCGCTTCGTGCGCTGCCTCTATCCGTCCACCGACCGACCCACCGGACAGCGCCTGACTCCCGCCACGAACGCGGACCAGGAAGCGACGGGGAGGGTGAGCACGGGCCCGTCGGGGCACCGCTTGCTGTCCCGGACGGGGACGATGCCGGTGGGGGCGATGATGGGGGCCCATTCGACACACATTCCCCCATTTCCTTCGCTGTAGCTGGACTTCTCCCACGCCACGAACGTGGACCAGGCGGCAGCAGGCACGGCAAGTACGGACCCGTCAGGGCGCTTACTGTCCCGGACGGGGACGACGCCGGTAGGCGCGTGTGCGGGGGCCCATTCGAGGCATTGCCCGCCATTGCCTTGGCTGTAGCTGGACTTCTCCCATATCGCGTGGGAGAGGTCGTGGATGGTGCTCATGAGCGTACGCCTCCAAAACGTGCCGGATGAGGGCCAGGGAGTTGGCGGGGGAAAGGGCATCAGCACGTAGGCGCTCGTATGCCGCGCGCGCTCGGGCCACTGCTTCCGCCGAGTCGTCTACCTGCCCCCGTTCATAGGTTTCCTCGTACAGGACTTCGGTCCCGTCCCGCCGCGTCAGCACATTAAACGGCACCCCTCGTGGCGGAGTACCCCCGTCGAAGCCGAGGACCTGGATGGTGATGTGCGGGGACTCTGTCACGTTGATCAGGTGCTGAAGCTGCCCCCGCATGACCTCGACGCCACCCACGTGGGACCACAGAACCGACTCATGCAGGATCACCCACAGCGACGGAGGGTTGGCGCTGTCGAAGAGTTCTCGCCGTCGCATTCGCTCGACTACCCGCTTCTTGATCTCGGTCGCCGAGTCGTCCGGGCGAGCGGACCGGTAGACGGCTTTGGCATACTCCGGCGTTTGCAGCATGCCCATCACGAATGTAGGGGAGTAATCGCAGACGGAACGCGCCTCGCGTTCGAGCTGAAGGTACGGGATGAACCAGATCGGATTCCCCGCATCCGCCGCCCGTTGCCGCATCCGCGCATAGACACCCGCCGTACCGAACACCTCGTCGCACATCTCCGCGAACTGCGGTGACGCGAGCTGCTGACCGCTCTCCACCTTGCTCACGTACGGTTGCCGACACCACAGCTTCTCGGCCAGCTGGGCCTGGGTCCACCCGCGCGCTTCCCGCGCGTGCTTGATCTCCTTGCCGAACATCGCTGCGGGCGTCTCGACTTCCGCGTCCTCGCTCACGTGCTCAACTCCCCCCATTCCAGAGCTTCCTGGAATGGAAAACTGTCTGGTCAGCCACATGTCACGGGTGGAGTCTTGATTCCCGTTCAGACAGCGTGGAACACCCGGAGGTTCGAACAAATGACGACGCAAACCGCTGCCACAATCACCTACCGCCCCGGCGTATGGCTGATCGACACCCGCCTCGACCGGCTCGGCTGCCTCATGGCCACCGAAGGCGGCCGCGCGCAGCTCCGCCCACCGGGCGGCGGGCGCGAGTGGGATGCCAGCCCCGATTCACTCCGGCTGGCGCGCCCCGACGAGAAGCGCGCGGCAGGTGTCCGGTGACGATCCCGCTCCCCCACACCGGCGGAGTGCCCGGCACGCCCTGCGCCCAGTGCGCGCTCTTCGCCCGCGCGAAGGCCGGTGCCGTGGAACGGTGCGACCCGATGGCCCTCGCCCAGTACCAGGCGGCAGAGAAGACGCACTGGGCCCGGGCGCACCCGGACCACCCGGTCAACCACCCCTCGTAAGGGGGCCCGGGGTCAGCCGGTTCCCTCTGCCAGCGCCCGTCGGCAGAGGGAGTCGGCCGCGCGGGTGGTTTCCGGCAGCCGGAAGCGGGGGGACAGTGCCAGCGACCACGCGCAGGCATGGTCGAGGCTCACGCGGTGGCCGACCGAGACGAAGACGGGCTTGACGCCCCGCTGGGTGCGCAGGGCCCGGCCGACCTCCTCCGCGCCGTCCAGCAGCGGGGACGTGTCGCCGCGCTCCGAACCCGGCGCGTCGTACGTGAACGTGAAGGGATTCTTCGCGACGCCGATCGTGGGCAGGCCCGTCAGGACGCCGAGGTGGCTGGCGAGGCCGAAGCGGCGGGGGTGGGCCAGGCCGTAGCCGTCGCAGACGACGAGGCCGGGGGTGACCGTGAGGCGGTCGAGGACGGCGAGGACGGTGGGGATCTCCCGGAAGGCGAGCAGACCCGGTACATAAGGGAAGGCGACCCGGCCCACGGCCGTCGCCTCCTCCACGACATCGAAAGTCGCGGCGTCGAGGGCGACGGCCGCCGCGACGACCACGTCCCGCTCGTCGTCGTACGCGACGTCCACACCCACCGCGATCAGCGGAGCGCCCGGCTCCGGGCCCGGCTCGTCGAGGATCACACGACCGCGCAACTCGTCCTGCACGGCGGTCGCTTCCGCCTCGGTCGTCGGCCAGCCGGTGGGCAGGGGGCGGGGTGCGTCGATCATGGTGGCCCACGGTACCGGGACGGCACCCCGCCGCCGGGGCGGGGGTGCCGTCCCGGGCGGCTGGGCGTAGCCTGGCGATCATGTTCGTACTGGAACTTACCTACATCGCTCCCATCGAGCGCATCGACGCCGCTCTGCCGGAGCACGTGGCCTGGCTGGAGGCCCACTACGAGACGGGCGTCTTCATCGCCTCCGGCCGCAAGGTCCCGCGCGACGGCGGGATCATCCTCGCGGTGGGCCTGGACCGGGCGAAGATCGAGGAGATCACGCGCAGCGACCCGTTCACGGTGGCGGGCGTGGCCGAGTACACCGTCACCGAGTTCATCCCGACGAAGACGTCCCAGGCCATGGAGCCGTACCGGCAGGAGCTGCCCTCCTAACCCTTCCGGAGCGCCAGCCGCGCTATTCGTCCCTTCTCCCCCGCCGCCCAGCAGCCCGCGCCCACCGTGGCGGCCGGGGCGCAGTCGACCGTGTCGTACGAGCCGGTGTCGAAGGTGCGCCAGGTGCGGCCACCGTCGGTGGTGAGGTCGCTGCCGGTGGGGCCTACGGCGAGGGCCGTGGTGCGGGTGTGCGGGAGCCAGGCGACCCCGGAGCGGTAGGCGGCCGGGGGTGTGGTGGCGACGTGCCAGGTCCTGCCGCCGTTGCCGCTGGCGGCGGCCGCGCGGGGCGACGGCTGCCCTGTGCGGTAGTCGCCGCCGACGGCCAGGCCGTGGGCGCGGTCGCGGAAGGCGAGGCCGAAGACGCCGCGGGCGGCGTCGCCCGCCGGCAGGGGTGCCTCGGTGGCGGTCCAGGTGCGGCCCCGGTCGGTGGAGTGCAGGACCCGGGAGACGTTCGCGCCGCCGGTGGCGATCCAGGCGTCACGGGGGCCGGAGCCGACCACGCACTGACCGCTCGCGGCGAAGGCCGCCTCACCGCTCAGTGCGGCGGGCAGTCCGGCGGCGGGCAGGGGCCGCCAGGCGCGGCCGCCGTCGTCCGTGGCCAGGAGGCGGAACCTGCCGTCGACGGGGTCGCCGAGCGCGAGGCCGTGGTGGCGGTCGAAGAAGGTCACGCAGTCGTAGAAGGCCTTGGGGTCGGTGTTCCGGAAGGCTTCCGTCCAGGTGGTGCCGCCGTCTTCCGTCCGCAGGATTCTTGATGCCTCGCCTTCGCCGATGGCGAGGACGACGGCGTTCCGGGCGTCAAAGGCCTCGATGTCCCGGAACTCCAGCCCGCGCTCCCCGGGCGGGGAGACATCGCGCCAGGTGGTGCCGCCGTCCCGGGTGAGCAGGACGGTGCCCTTGGTGCCCGCCGCCCAGGCGGTGGCGCGGCTGACGGCGGCGAGGCCCCGGAAGCGGGCGTCGGTGCCGGTGTCCTTGAGCTCCCAGGCCATATGACGGTCGGGGGCGGCGGCCCGTGCCGGTGCCGTCGCGCCCAGGGCGAGGGCGGCTCCGCAGGCCCCGGTGAGCAGGGTTCGTAAGGTCTTTCCCATGCGTCTCATGGGGCGGGAAGCTAGCGGAGGCGCGGCGGGACCGTCCATGACAAGGTCCACGACAAGGTCCACGGCGACGAGAACGTCAAAGTTTCATCCTTTTGGCCGGTGACCGGTGGCCGCACGGGCGATCCGGGGCCGGGGACGCCCTGCCTAGCGTGAAGCAATGACACAGATCCCCCTGCCCTCCTCCGCCCGCGCCGCCCGCACACCGGCCCGTACACCCGCCCGTACGCCGGTCCGGGGCCGGGGCTGGCTGGTGGCCGCGCTCGGCGGGCTGTGGATCCTGGAGGGCCGGGTGCTGAGCAGGGGCGCCGGGCATCCGGAGTACGCGGGCGGGCACCACGCGCATCTGGTGGTGTGGCTGGCCGGGCTGCTGGTGGCGGCCTGTCTGCTGCCCTGGGCAACGCTGGCAGGGCGGGCGGCGGCTGCCGTGGCGGTGTCGTGGTCGGCGACCGGCTATCTGCTGACGGCGGGGCAGCCCATGCCGGTCTGGGGGATCACCGAGAGCGCCGCGCTGCTGGCGCTGCTGGGCGCGGTCGCCTGGCGCACCCCGGTACGGCAGGCCGTACCGCTGGGGATCGCGCTGGCCGCCGGGATCCTGGCGGCGCCGGTGCGGGACGCGGACGCGCTGAGCACCACCGTCGTGGCGTACGCCCTGGTCGTGGCCGGGGTGACGGCGCTGGGTCTGTGCCTGCGCTGCCGGGACGCCGAGCGCGCCCGGGCGGTGGCCGCCGCGCGTGAGGCGGAGCGGCTGGAGCTGGCGGGCGAGTTGCACGACTTCGTCGCCCACCACGTGGCAGCGATGACCCTGCTGGCCAAGGCCACCGGGTCGCTGGCGGACGACGAGCGCGTCGCCGCGTCGCTGCGCGACATCCAGGAGGCCGGTGACGAGGCCATGACGACGGCCCGGCGGCTGCTGAAGGTGCTCCAGCAGGACCAGGCGCACCGCGCTCCGCCGCCCGGGCTGGACCGTACGGCCGAGCTGGTGGCGGCGTTCCGCGAGGTGCACCCGGAGGCGCGGGTCACGCTGAGCGTCGACCCCCGATTCGACGAGGGGCTGGCGCCCGGACTGGGCGCCTCCGTCCACCGCATCGTCGGCGAGGGCCTGGCCAATGTGGCGAAGCACAGCCCGGACGCCTCCGCCGTGGGGGTGTCGCTGCGGCGCTCCGGGGAACGGTTGTTCGTGTCCGTGCGGGACGACGGCGGGCCGGCGCGCACGCCTTCCGCGCCCCGCGCGCCGGAGGACAGCGGGGGGCTCGGGCTCGTGGGCGTCGGCGAGCGCGCGGACGCCATCGGCGGCTCGCTGACGGCCGGGCCGGTGCCGGACGGGGGCTGGGAGCTGCTGGCGGTCCTGCCGGCGCGGCCGTGAGGGGACCTGGCGCGACCGTGAGGGGACCGGATGCGGCTCGGGGTGGTCCGGGTCCGCCCATCCTTGGCCGTATTCCTTGGAGTTCATTGCCATCAATGACAAATGTCTTCTTTTTCAAGGGCCGTGACGCAGCTCACGCTTGATTCATGTGCACGACCACGATCGTTCCGCCGTCTCACTGTGTAAAGCAGAGGAAGTCACAACGGCACGGAAGCGCACCACCGGGTAATCACCGGGAACACCGGGAAACCAACGCAAGGGAGCCGGCATTGTCCACTGTCATCGAACAGGCTGTCCAGGCACGCATCATCGCGTCGGCTCCGCCTTCCCGGACGGTCCCCGCGCTCCTGCGCTACGAGAGCGCCGATCCGTTCGCCGTGCGCGTCGTCTTCCCGCCCACGGCCTCCCTCGACGGCGACGAGGTCGAGTGGGCCTTCGCCCGGGAGCTGCTGGCCCGGGGCCTGCTGCGCTCGGCGGGCGGCGGGGACGTACGGGTGTGGCCGTGCGGCCCGCACCGCACGGTACTGGAGTTCCACGCGCTGGAGGGGGTGGCCATGGTGCAGATCGAAACCCCGGAACTACGGGCCTTCCTGGCGCACACCTACGCCCAGGTGCCGGCGGGCGCCGAGGCCGGGCACCTCGACGTGGACAGCGACCTGGCCGCCCTGCTGGCCTGAGCACGTCAGGGGACGTACGCGAGCCAGTCGGTGCCCGGCAGCGGGTGGAAGTGCCACCGGCGCGCGTACGGCGGGAGGTAGGGGTGACGCGTGTCGTACAGCAGCGCGGTGGGGATCCGGGCGGCGGTGCGGACGATGTAGTCGGTGGTGTGGGAGAGGTTGTTGCCCGCGGTCTGGGCGGAGGCGCAGCCCGCCTCGTAGGCGATGGGCTGGGCCCGGGGGCCGGTGACGAGGCAGGGGGCCGTGACACCGAGGCGGCCGAGCTCGTTGGCGGCCCGGCGGTAGCGGACCGTGGTGTCGCGCGCGTCGGCGGTGTTCACCCGCAGCTCCTCGATCTGCACGGCGAGGTGGGCGGTGAGGACAGCGCACAGTAGGGCGCCGGAGGCGAGCCGGGCCCATCGGCCGCCGGACGCCCCCGCGGCCCGTACGGCGTGCGCGGCGAGACCGGCGACGGGGAGCGCGAGCAGCGCGTAGACGGGCAGCAGGAAGCGGGGCGCCGCGTAGTCGAGCAGGAGCAGATAGGGCGCGGCCAGGGCCAGGGCGCAGGCGACGGGCAGCAGGGTGGCGGCGGCCGCCTCCGGCTCCCGGTGGCGGGCGCGCAGCGCGAGGGCGCAGGCGGCCGCGATGAGGACGGGGAGCAGCAGCCACCACAGGGAGTGGGTGACGGAGGGGCCTGCGATACGGCAGGGGCGGCAGAGCTGAGGGCCGTTGAGGGCACGGTAGGAGGCACGGAGGCCGGCGCCGAGGTGGGCGCCCATGCCGCCCTCGGTGTCGCTGGAGAGGGCGAGCCGCCGGCCGATGCCGCCGAAGCGCGTGTACGCCTCGACCGCCCACTGCGCGCCGCCGGCCGCGAGCCCGCCGAGGACGGCGGCCGTGGTGCCGGGCGTCCGCCAGGCCCGCAGTCCGGCGCAGGCGGCGAGCAGGGGCAGGGCGAGCCAGACGGCGTCGGGGGCGCGCAGGAGCGCGGCGGCGGCGAGGGCGACGGCGAGCCCCGTACGGGCCCGGCGCAGGCCGGGGGCGTCGCGGCGGGCGCGCAGGAACCAGCCGACGGCGGCGACGGCGGCCAGCGCCAGCCAGAGGTTGGGCATGACCTCCGGGCCGTAGAGCACGGTGATCCACAGCCCGGCGAAAAGCAGCGCGGCGAGCGCGACGCGCCCCTTGCCCAGCAGCGGCTCCCACACCCGGAACGCGGCGAACAGCGCGAGCGAGGAGAGCAGTACCAGCACGACCCTCAGTACGGGGACGGAGGGGGTGAGGGCGATGACGGGCGCGACGAGGAAGCTGATGCCGCGTGAGCGCGGGGCGCTGAAGAAGGCGGCGGGGTTACGGGGGTCCACCTGTGAGAGGTAGACGCTTTCGTCCCAGCCGAGGTCCATGTGGGCGACGGCGTAGCACAGTTGCAGTACGGCGAAGGCGACGGCGACCGTCGCCAGGCGTACGTCGTGGTGCGGACCGTTTCCCTCCATGGCGGCGGAAGCGGTGGGAGCGGGCTCGGCGCGCCGGTCGGTGGTGGCCATGCCCCCTTCTTCTACCGCATCGCCGCCACCCTTGGCTCGGTTACCAGGGCGAGCCGGCCCCGGCCGCCTTGGCCCGGGCGCGGGCGGCGCTGATCTCGGCCTCGGCGGCGACCCGGCCCGCCCAGCAGGCGGCCTCGGCGGACTTGCCCGGTTCGAGCTCCTTGTAGACCTCGAAGAAGTGCTGGATCTCCAGCCGGTCGAACTCGGGCAGATGCCGGAGGTCGCGCACGTGCTCATGCCGGGGGTCGCCGGAGGGCACGCACAACACCTTGTCGTCCTCGCCCTGTTCGTCCCGCATCCGGAACATCCCGATCGCACGACACCGGATGACTATGCCGGGGAAGGTGGGATCCCCGGCGAGCACGAGCGCGTCGAGGGGCTCCCCGTCGGCGCCGAGGGTCTCGTCGATGTAGCCGTAGTCGGCGGGATAGCGGGTGGAGGTGAACAACATCCGGTCGAGACGGATGCGGCCGGTCTCGTGGTCCATCTCGTACTTGTTGCGGCTGCCTTGGGGGATCTCTACGACGACATCGAAATCCACGGGCTCTCCTCCGGAGGGGTTCGGCGAGGGCACCATGGTGGCGCGATCTGTGCTTCGCGCGCCACGGTGCGTTCGCCGTCGCACGGTGCGGCCCGGTGGGCCGGTTTGTGCCCACCCTCCCCCAGCTACCGCTGGGAGGTGCCCCCAGCCCTGCGGAACGATTGCCCACAAACCGGGGGCGTCAGCCCTGGTCGGGGTCTGCGCCGGCCGGGACGAGGCCGCGTTCGGGGCGGCGCGCCCGGGGCAGGGTGAAGCTGTCCGCAGGACGCTTCGCGTCCTGGAGCGTCAGCGTCACCACCCCCGTCGCCGCCAGCACACCCGCCACGGCCGCCAGCAGCGCGCCCGTGGCCCCGTAGCGGAAGACCTCGCCGAGTTCGGCGACGCCGATGGCCGCGGCGACCACGGGGTTGACGACGGTGAGGGTGGCCAGGGGGGCGGCGAGGCCCGCGCCTCGGTAGGAGGCCTGGGACAGCAACATCCCGGCCAGGGCGAGGACCGCGATCGCGGCGAGGCCCGGCAGCAGGGCCGGGACGCCGACGCCGCGCGTCGTCCAGTCCTCGGCGACGGCCTTGGTGAAGACCGACGCCATGCCGAACGCCGTGCCCGCCGCGGCGGCCAGCACGACGCCCCGGGCGCCCGGGTGGCGCAGCCGGCGGGCGCCGAGGGCCGCCAGTGCGACGGCGGCAAGGGCCACGACGGCGAGTAGGGGGCGTTCGGCGCCGGCGCGGTCGAGGGTGTCGCCGTGCGGCGTCCCGGTGAGGCTCAGCAGCCCCGCCAGCCCCACCGTGGCGAGGAGCGCGCCGCGCCGGCCCGCCGCGCCGACGGGGCGGCGGGCGAACAGCGCGGCCATCGGCAGGGCGAAGACGATCGTCAGCGCGCCCAGCGGCTGAACGAGACTCAGCGGGCCGTAGGCCAGGGCCACCACGTGCAGCCCGGCGCCGAGGCAGGTGAGGGCGACCGCGCCCCACCAGCCCGCACGCCGCAGCGGCGCGTACCCCCCGCCGGGGCCGGTGGCGGCGACGCGCTCCTGGGCGATGGCCGCTCCGGCGTAGCAGACGGCGGACACCAGGCACAGCAGCACCGCCACGGTGAGCGCGCTCACCCGCCACCCCCGCTCACGGCTCTCCGGCCCGTCACCTCGTGCTCCATGCCTCCACGATGCCTGTTCCGGGCGCCCACGTCGTCGTACTTGAGTACGGGCTTTTCGGTACTCCGCTGGGAGTACGACCGGATGATCCGAGGGGTTGCCGGGCGCCGTGGGACCCTCGTCGTTCACGTCCGGCAGGGCGAGCGCAAGGTCCATGGGATCTCCGGACGATCCCCGGCCGCATTTCTCCGTACCGCGTCTACGATTTCGTCGACGCCGGGGAAAAATCCGCTGCCGGATTTCGAGCGTCCTCAAATACCATTGCGTCCTGACGGCTCCGTATGAAATTTGTACGGTTGCCCGAACGGGGAAAGCACGGCATTAACGGGGGGAACCACCAATGTCCGCGAACTCCACAGTTTGGCATGCCCACGCATTCGATAAATTCGAACAGCGTGGGCGCCACGTCACCGTCATCGGCGCCGGTGTCTCCGGCCTGGTGACCGCCTACGAACTGGAGCGCCTCGGCTATCGCGTAGAAGTCCTCGAAGGAAACAACCGCATCGGTGGCCGCATCCTCACCCACCGGTTCGGCCCGGGCCCCGGCGCACCGTCCGTGGAGCTCGGCGCCATGCGCATTCCGGCCCACCACCGCCACACCCTCGAATACGTTCGAAAGATGGGGCTGGACGACAAACTCCGTACCTTCGACACGCTCCTCTCCGAGGAGAACGCCTATCTCCACACCCGGAACGGCTTCATTCGCATCCGGGACGCCGCCCGCCCGCTCCGCGAGGACTTCCGCGCCGAGCTCGCCCGGCAGCGCCCGGACCACCGGTACTCGACGGGCACCATCGTCTTCGGCACCTGGCTGACGGCCATCGTCGACGCCATCGCGCCCCCGGACCTGCGGGACGCGCTCCGCGCGGACCTCCACCGCCAGCTGCTCGACATGGTCGACCACCTCGACATCACCGAGCACATACACGGATCGGCACTGGACCGCGTCGACCTCCACGCGTTCTTCGCCGCGTATCCGGGCATCCGCGCCGGGTGCAGCGGACGGCTCAACAGCTTCCTCGACGACATCCTCACCGAGACCAGCCCCGACCTGCTGCGGCTGCACGGCGGCATGGACCAGCTGACCTGCCGTCTGGCGGGCCGCCTCCGGGGCACGGTGGCCCTCGGCCACCGGGTCACCGGGGTCGACGTCCGCGACGACGGCGTCCTGCTCCAGGTCAAGGCGGACGGCCGGACGGCCGTCAAGCGCTCGGACCTCGTCGTGTGCACCGCGCCGTTCCCCGCCGTACGGCGGATGCGGCTCAGCGGCCTGGACGCCGACAAGCTGGCCGTACTGCGCGACGTGCAGTACTGCCCCGCCACCAAGGTGGCCTTCCTCTGCCGCACGCCGTTCTGGAGGGAGAGCGGCATCCAGGGCGGCGCCTCCTTCACCGGGGGGCGGATCCGCCAGACCTACTACCCGCCCGTCGACGGCGAACCGGGGCGCGGCGCCACTCTCCTGGCCAGCTACACCATCGGGGACGAGGCCCGGAAGCTGGGCCGGATGTCGGCCTGCCGCAGGCACCGGCTGGTGCTGGACGAGCTCAGCGTGGCCCACCCCGAGCTGCTCTCGCCCGGCATGGTGCTGGAGGCCGTGAGCGTGGCCTGGGGGGACTCGCGCTGGCAGGCCGGCTGCGCCGTGCGCTGGGGCAAGAGCCCCGGCGAGGTCGAGGAGGAGCTGCTGCGCGCCGGCCGCCCGGCGCGCCGGCTGTTCTTCGCGGGCGAGCACTGCTCGACGTCGCCCGCCTGGATCGACGGATCGATCGAGTCCGCCCTCCGGGCCGTCGCACAAGTGACGGACTTCGCCAACGACCGCCGCCGCACGGCCGTCCCCGGCCGGGCCAACCCCGCGGGAGCCCTGTGATGAGCGTCTTCGATCTGCCCCGGCTGCACTTCGCCGGCACCGCGACGACCAAACTGCCCACGGGCCCGCGCAACGGGCTCGTCGACCTGGCCGTCAACCGCGCCCTCACCGGCGACGGCCGGCCCTTCCCGGCCGACCGGCCGGCCGCCGAGTACCACGACCACCTCCAGCGGCTCGGGCCGCACTTCGACCCCGCCGGGCGCCCCTGCCCGGCGGCGGCGGAGGGCGCCTTCAGCGCGGCCAAGGGCCGGCACTTCGACGGCAACGGCCACTTCCTGCTGGACGCCCGGATCGTCTCCGTCGAGGGCCCGGACGCGGTGGCCGGCGACCCGCCGGTCACCACCGACCCGGTCATCGGCCGCAGCGTCGACGTGTGGGGCCACTACAACGAGTACCTGCGCACGACCGTCAACCGGGCCCGGGTCTTCGACCTCGACCCGGCCTCCCGGTGGACCACCGCCCTGATGATCGGCCGGTTCGGCCTGGGGCGCCTGGGCCGTTCGCACGACGACGGCTACATGCTCAGCAACGCGGTCGAGGGCTTCCAGCCGCCGCGCTGGGTGGACTTCCGCCGTATCCAGGGCGTGGGCGAGCACGCGCTCGCCCGGGAGCTGGGCTACTGCGCCGTCCACCAGTTCGTCGTCACTCCCGAGGAGGGCGCGGACGGGCTGGGCTGGCTGCCGGACGCCCGGCTCTCCCCCGCCGTGCGCGCGCTGCGCGAGGCGGTGACGGGCGGCGGGGCGGACGGCCTGGTCGTCCAGTTCGCGCTGGACGACGTGACCTCGCCGCTCGCCCCGGACACACCGGCCCTGTGGCGGGTGCGGGGGACGATCGCGCCCTGGCACGCCGACGAGATGCGCGGCTACCCCGCCGGCCGGCTGCTCGCCCCCCTCCCGGGGGCGGGCGGCCCGCTCCACCACATGACGGTGGACGTCGGCCGCGGCCGGGCCGCGTTCAACATGATCTCCGCCGTGCCGCTCACCGGCCGGGCGCCCGAGGCCGGTCCGGGCCCGCTGCACCGGCTCGGCCCGCCGCTGGACGCCGGCGACCTGGAGCTGCGATCGGCCCGCTCCGGCCGGCTCCTCGCCCGGCTGCCCGCCGGGTCGTACGACGGGGAGCTCACCTCCGGCATCGTCACCGTGCCCGCCGAGGCGGGCTGGGAGGCGGCCCCCGACGAGCCCTTGGAGCTGGTGCGGGCCGGGAACGGGGAGCCGACGGTGCTGCTCGCGGAACGGGAGGTCAACGTCCAGAGCGACGAGTCACTGGTGACGCTCCATCACAGCGACCGGGCACACGACCGCGACCACTCCGTCAAAATCCCGCTGCGCGTGTTCGTCCGCGGCCGCCCGGCGAACGCCGGGACCGTCCACGCGCGCCAGTACTCCAACCCGCGCGCCCTGCCCGCCGACCCCGTCGCGGGCGGCGCCGGGGCGCGCTGCGGGGACGCGGTCCACCTCGGGATGCGCGGCGGGGACGACGGCTTCACCGCCGAGTGCGCCGTGGAGACCGACGAGAGGGGCCGGGGCCTGCTCACGCTGCGCGGCGAGCGGGCGGGCACCTGCCGGGTCCTGCTGACCACCGACCCCGCCGACCGGCCCGCCGCCGACCCCGCCGCCGAGGGCTCCGCCTGGACGGCCTACGACGACGAGGACGCCCTCGGCTACTGGGCGGGCGCGGGCAGCCTGTCCGTCCGCGTCCTGCCCGACGACTGGCACCTGGACGACGTCCCCCGCGAGGACGTCGACTTCACCCTGCTGCACCGCGAGGTCTTCGCGTTCTACGAGCACATCTCCACCTTCATGCGCTCCGACGTCTTCAGCCTCGCCGACCGCTGCAAGGTGGAGACCTACGCCGAGCTGGCCTGGCAGATGTGCGACCCGCGCAACAAGGCCAAGACCTACTACATGCCGCCCACCCGCGACCTGACCGACCCCAAGGCCCGCCTCCTGCTGGCCTACCTGCGCAACCAGCAGGAACGGCCGCGCCCGCCGCTGACCTCCCCGGCGATCCCCGTGACCGAGCCCGCGATCACCACGCGCGGCGAGCTGTGGACCGTCCTCAAGCAGGCCGCCGCGCTGGAGCTCGCGGTGATGCTCCAGTACCTCTACGCGGCGTTCTCGGTGCCCACGCACGGCGCCGGGCGGGAGTACGTACGGCGCGGACAGTGGACGGCGGAACAGCTGGATCTCGCGTGCGGGCAGGGCGGCGCCACCGTCGACGACGGGATCCGGGGCACCCTGCTGAACGTGGCCCGCGAGGAGATGATCCACTTCCTGCTGGTCAACAACATCATCACGGCCATGGGCGAGCCCTTCCACATCCCGGACATCGACTTCGGCACGCTCAACGCCGAACTGCCCGTACCGCTGGACTTCGCCCTGGAGGGGCTGAGCGTCGGCAGCGTGCAGCGCTACATCGCCATCGAACAGCCGGCCGGGCTCACACCCGAGGTGCGCCGCGAGAACGGCGCCCGGCCCGGGCCCGTCCGGCCGCTCGGCTTCACCTGGAACTCGGTGAGCGAGCTGTACGCGGGCATCCGGGAGGGGCTGCGCCGCGTCCCGGACCTCTTCCTCGTCGAGAAGGGGCGCGGCGGCGGCGAACACCACGTGTTCATGCGCGAATCGGTCAACACCACCCACCCCGACTACCAGCTGGAGGTCGACGACCTCTCCAGCGCCCTGTTCGCCGTGGACTTCATCACCGAACAGGGCGAGGGCGGCGCCCTCGGCGACGCCGGGCCGTCGGACTCCTCGCACTTCCAGAGCTTCCTGCGGATCGGCGAGGCCCTGACCACCGAGCGGGTCCCCGGCCCATACGGGCGGCTGCTGCCCTGGAGCCCGGCCTACCCGGTGCTGCGCAACCCCACGCTGGGCGTGGGCGACGCGGCGAAGGACCCGATCACGGACGAGGAGGCGCGCACAGTGGCGCTGCTGTTCAACCGCTCGTACCACGTGATGCTCCAGCTGATGGTCCAGCACTTCGGCGAGAGCCCCGACGGCAGCATGCGCCGCTCGAAGCTGATGAACGCCTCCATCGACGTGATGACCGGCATGATGCGCCCGCTGGCGGAGCTGCTGGTCACCATGGAGTCCGGTCGCCGCGGGCGGACCGCCGGGCCGACGTTCGAACTGGACGCCCCGCCCTCCTTCGTCCCCCGGCCCGACGTCGCGCGCCGCTCGCTGGCGCTGCGCCTCGACCACCTCGCGGCGGCGGCCCGCAAATGCGAGCCGGTGCCGTCCCAGGTCGGCGAGATGGCGGCCTTCCACGCCGACTTCTTCCGCCGGAACGTCCGCCGCAACGGAGGAGACCCGTCATGAGCCGAATATCGCCCCGGACCCTGCCCCCGTTCCGCCCGGAGGACGTCGATCCGGCGGACCCCTACGCGTCCTACCGGCCCTACCGGGAGCTCGACCCCGTCCACCGCTCCGGCGACACCTGGTACCTCTTCCGCCACGCCGACGTGGCCCGGGTGCTCACCAGCCGGCACTACGGCCGGGGCGCCCTGCCCGCGGCGCTGCCCGAGGAGTGCCCGCACCTGCGGCGCACGGTCACCAACTGGCTGGTCTTCATGGACCCGCCGGAGCACACCCGGGTACGGGCGCTGGTCGCGAAGAGCTTCACGCCCCGCATCGTGGAGGCCCTGCGCCCCCGGATCCGGCGGCTGGCGGCGGAGCTCACCGGGGAGCTCACGGCGGCGGACCCCGCCGATCTGGTGGCGGGCTTCGCCGCGCCCTTCCCGATCCTGGTGATCAGCGAACTGCTGGGGGTGCCGCGGGCGGACCGCCCCTGGTTCCGCGAGCGGGCCGTGGACCTCCAGCAGGCGACCAGCTCTCGGGCGGCCCGCCGGTCCGACGGGTTCGCGGTGGCGGAGGCTGCCGCGCGAGAGCTCGCCGGGTACTTCCGGGCCGAGCTGGCCGGGCGGCGGGCGGGGCGCAGCCCCAACGCGGCGGACCTGATCGCGGCGATGCTGGCGGCCGAGGAGAGCCTTCCGCTGGGGGACGACGTCCTGGTGGGCACCTGCATTCATCTGCTGACGGCGGGCCACGAGACGACCACCAATCTGGTGGCCAAGGGGCTCCTGGCCCTCTTCGCCCACCCGGAACAGCTCGCGGCGCTGCGGTCGGATCCGAAGCTGTTGCCGGGCGCGGTGGAGGAACTGGTGCGCTACGACCCGCCCGTACAGATGATCAGCCGCTGGGCGAAGGAGGACGACGAGATCGCGGGGCACGGCATACGCCGGGGCGAGAAGGTCGTCCTGGTGCTGGGCTCCGCCAACCGGGACGCCGGACACTTCCCCGACGCCGACCGCCTCGACATCCGCCGCGACGCGCTCCGGCACACCGGCTTCGGCATGGGCATCCACTACTGCGTGGGCGCGCCGCTGGCACGGGCCGAGGCGGAGATCGGCCTGACGGAACTGCTGAGGCTGCCGGGCCTGTCCCCGGCGGACGAGCCGGTCCGGTACACGGACGACCTGATCTTCCACGGTCCGGAGAGGATGATGGTACGAACGGGAGGGTGCGCCCCGAAGGGGCGCGGGGAACTGCGCGACAAGCCCCCACCGGCGCGCGGGTGACCGGACCGCGGCTCACCCCCGCCGGGTGAACCACCGCTCCAGATACGCGCCAAGCGCCCGGACATCCCCCGCCCGGGCGCGCAGCCCGATATGCCCATCAGGCCGAACAAGCAGCAGCGTCCCGGGCGCCGGCCCCTCCGCCGCCCCCTTCCCGGCCCGGATGCCGAAGACCTCCGCCCGCACCGCATAGCGCTCCAGCGTGCGGCGCAGCTCGGCCGTGTCGGTCGTCCCCGGCACCGTGCCGGTGGCCGCGCCGGTCGCCGCGTCCACCAGCAGCGTCCAGCGGTCGTAGGACAGCAGGTCGTGGAGCCTGCGCTGCCGTCCGCTCTCGGTGACGGGCAGGTCGGGCAGCCGGTCGCCGGCGCGGAGGGCGCCGCGGCCGCCCCGGTCGGCGGCGAGAGGCCCGGTGCGGTAGTGGCGGAAGAGTTCGCTGAGGAGGTTGCGGCCCTGCCGGTTGAAGGTCTCGCTCCGGAGGAGGGCGGGGCCCAGGAGCCGCATCGCGGTGAGGGTGGGGACGGAGGGTGGCAGCTCCAGGACGTTGTGCCGCATCTGCCGCATCACCTCCTGGGCGATGGCGCGCTGCTCGGCGGTGTAGGTGTCGAGCAGCGCGTCGCGGGCGTGCCCCTGGTGGACGGCGGCGAGCTTCCAGGCGAGGTTGTGGATCCCGCGCAGCCCGGTGTTGAGTCCGCGCCCGCCGACGGGTGCCCACAGGTGGGCGCTGTCGCCGGCGAGGAGGGCGGGGCCCACGCGGAAGGTGGCTGCGACGCGGTCGTGGAAACGGGCCCGGTTGAACCATTCCGGCTCCGTGGGCACCAGGCGGACGTCCGGGTCGTGGGTGACCCGGGCGACCAGCTCGCGCATCTCCTCGACGTCGGGCGGCGCGGCGTGCCCGGGGTCGGGGTCGTCGCGGAAGCAGAAGAAGCGGTACCCGCCGCCCGGGCGCGGCGAGACGATGAGGCTCGCGCGCCGCTCGATGAAGAAGTACGTGGTGTCGGGGGCGTAGGGGTAGGCCCACCGGGGGCGGGCGTTGATCTGCACGGCCTGGAGGCCGGTGCGGCGCTCGCCCTCGAAGAGGAGGCCCAGCGTTCTGCGGACGACGCTGTGCGCGCCCTCGCAGCCCACGACCCAGCGGCAGTCGAGGGTCTCCACCGTCCCGTCGGGCCCGCGTACGTCCACCTGGGCGGCTCGCTCGCCGGGGCGTACGGCGACCGCCTCGCTGCCCCAGCGGACCTCGGTGCCGAACTCGGCGAGGCGCTCGGCGAGCAGCGCCTCGATGGCGATCTGCTCGATGGACAGGGGCTGTGGGAAGGCCGTCCCGGACACGGTCATCGTGTGCCGTCCGATCTCCCGTCCCCGGACGTGGAAGACCGCCTGGCGCAGGGGCAGCCCCTGGTCCAGGAAGCGGTCCGCGCAGCCGAGGTCGCGCAGGACCTCCAGGGCCCGCTGCCAGACGACGCTGGCCCGCACCTGCCGTTTTGTGCCGGGCTCCTTCTCCAGGACGGTCACGCCCAGCCCGTACTGGCGCAGGGCCACCGCCAGGGCCAGCCCGGTGGGCCCGGCCCCGATGATCACGACGTCTCGGCAGAAGCGGCTCATGGGCCTCCCCATCGCTCGCCCTTCATGCTCGGGGATGCGAGGGGAGGCTTCAACGGTACGGACAGGACGGACACGGGGCATTGGCCCGTTCGGGCGCCCGTTCGGCGGCGGTGAGGGCGCCGGTGCGCCTCAGTGCGCCTCCGCCTCCACGGGCTTGGGGATCAGGAAGGACGTGCCGAGGGCGGCGGCCATGATGACCACTCCGGCGATCATGCTGGTGACATAGCCGCCGGCCGAGGCCGGGTCGCTGGGCATGGCCGCGGTCTTGACCGCGTAGAGCAGCGCGAAGCTCAGGCCCGCGCCGAGGTTGAAGGCGCCCGCGTTCAGGCCGGGCAGGAAGCCCGGGTTGTCCTTGGGCGACAGCACGATGCCCAGGCCGTTGAGGACGATGTTGGCCACGCCCGCGTAGGTGATGCCGACGAGGACCGAGGTGACCAGCAGCATGACGCGCGAGTGGGCCGGGACGGTGAAGATCATCAGGATGACGGAGGCGGCGGCGCCGACCAGGCCCAGGCGCAGGATCCGCCCGTAGCCGTAGGTGGCGGCCAGCCGGCCCGCGACCGGGCCCATGGCCAGGCCGGCCAGCGCGTAGGGCGTCAGCGTCCACCAGGCGGAGGCCTCGGCGCTCATGCCGAGGCCGGCCTTGGTGTCCTGGGCGAAGGCGGGGATCAGGCCGTTCATCACGGCGAACACGCCGGTCATGGTGAGCACGGTGGTCAGCAGGGTCGCCCAGGTGCCGCGCTGCTTGAGGTGGCGCGTGGCGACCAGCGGGTGGCGGGTGCGGTCCTCGGTCCGCCAGAACAGGGCGAAGGCGATCGCGGAGAGCACGACGAGCCCGCCGACCAGGCCCCAGTTCGCCGCGTCGAGCTTGCCGGCCTCGTTGAGGGCGATGAGCAGCGCTCCGACGGAGACGACGAGGAAGGCGACGCCCGGCCAGTCCATCGAGTGGGCGGAGGGGACCTTGGTCTCGCGGGTCAGGGTGGCGACGAGGGCGGCGGCGATGACGGCCACGACGGCCATGGCCCAGAAGACGGACTGGAAGCCGTGGTTGTCGGCGAGGTAACCGCCGGCCAGGGAGTCGACGCCGGCGATGCCGCCGTTGACGGCGGTGATCGCGCCCAGGAGGGTGCCGTAGCGCTTGGGCTCGGTGACCTCCATCCGCAGCATGATCAGGCACAGCGGCACGGTCGGCCCGGACGCGCCCTGGATGAGCCGGCCGACGAACAGCATGGGAACGCTCTCGGCCAGCGCGGCGACCACACAGCCGACGGCCATCAGCACCAGCATTCCCGCCAGCACCTTGCGCCGTCCGATGACGTCGCCGAGCCGGGGCAGGAACAGCGAGAACAGCGCCGCCGAGGTGAAGAAGGCCGTCTGGGTGAGGCCGATCTCCGCGGAGCTGGCGTGGAGGCTGTCCTCGATGCTCTTCAGCGCGGGGCTGAGCATGCTCGCGTTGAGCTGGAAGGCGACGCAGGCGGCCAGGAGTGCGGTGACCAGCACTCCCACGCGCACGGGACGGTGACCGTCCCAGGCTGCGTCGGCCTGGCCCCCGGTGGGGTGATCAGTGTGAGAAACGTTCATGCTTCGGCGTACCAATTCGTTCAAGGCTCGACCGCGACCAGTGTGTGGCAGACGGCGGGGACGGGCGACCTCGGACACGACCGGACCGGCTGCCGCAAAGTGTCCCCAAAAATAGAAAAACCCCAGTTGAACTGGGGTTTCCTCGGGGCCGCGGACAGCCGGGCGCGCTATAAGGGTACATGCCGCCCGAACCGGCCGTTACGGCCGGTCGGCCGTCGGGCGGCGGCCGGGACGGCCTGGGCGTGATGATCAGGCCGGGCGGGACGGTCGGGCCGGGGTGGACGCGGGTGCGGGTGCGGTCCCGGCTTCCGCGAGGTCCAGGGCGTGGGTGGCCAGCCACAGCTCGTGGCGGTCGCTGGGGGAACGCAGCAGGGAGCGCTCCAGGAGGTCCTCGATACGGGTGAGCCGCTTGCGGACGGCGGTGGCCGACAGTGCCAGCTCGGTGGCGGTGGGCCCGAGGCGGGCGTCGTTGCGCAGCCAGACGTCCAGCGTGTGGGCGAGGGCGGCGGCGGGCGGCGCCGTTCGTACGGGGCGGAGCAGGCCGTGGGCCCACGCGACGGCGGTGGGGCGGGTCAGGAAGTCGTCGAGGGAGAGCGACGCCGCGTCGCCCTCTGTCCCGCCCTTCGCCCTGTCGTGGGCCATGGGCCCCGGGCGGCAGGCCGCGGAGAGGCGTTCCGCGCGGAGGGCGAGCGCCAGGAGCGACTGGTCGGCGAGCCGGTCGAGGTCGAGGTCGAGCAGCTGCCCGGTCTGCCGGATCCGGGCGGACAGGGTGTTCCGGTGGATCTTGAGATGGGCGGTCGCCCGCGCGGAGAAGGCCAGCCATGAGGCGGCCGTGGTCGCGAGTTCCGCGCCGTCGGGGTCCTGGGGACGCCGGGGCGAGTGCCCGCGCAGGGGTGCGAGCAGCCCCTCCGCCCAGGCCGCCAGCGCCGGCCCGATCACCAGGACCGGATCGGGGCGGCACGCGAACGTGGCGTACCGCTGGGCACGGCCGCGCGCGGCGGCCAGGGCGTGGAAGGCCTGCCCGTACGCGATGGCCGTCTCCCGCAGGGGCACCGCCTCGCTCACGCCCACCGGATGGCCGCCGGTCGCCCCGGCGACGGCCGCGGCGAGGGCCACGGGCTCCCCGGCGGGCTCCCCGGGCGCGACCGGGGCCAGGACGAGGAGGTGGTCGGCGTGGACGGGGCACGGCACCACCCACGCCCCCGGTATCAGCCCGGCGCACCGGCGCACCAGGTCCGGGCGCAGCCGGGACGGGCACTCGACGACGAGGAAGCGCAGCACATCGGGCAGGGCCGGCCGCAGGACGCCGGCGATCCGGCGGGCGGCGGAGACCTGACCGTTCATCAGCAGGTGGAGGACGGCCTCCCGGTTGTAGGCCTCGACGAGCTCCAGCCGGTTCCGCCGGCGTTCGTTGTCCTCCGCCTGCCAGCACATGCGCGAGCAGCTGCGGCAGGCCGTCGGGGCCGGACCCGGGCAGGACGGCGGCGAGGGCCGGGGCGGCGGTCCGTCGCGCGCAGTCCAGGGAGTAGATCAGACCTGTGTACTCCAGGTCGTCGACGACCAGGGAGCCCAGGCCCCGGGAGACGAGCTCCTCCGTACCGCGCCGGGCCAGTTCGGCCGCCCGCTCCCCGTCCACCGCGCCGGTGCCGATGCCGGGGCCGCAGGAGGCCAGGATCGTCCCGTCCACGCCGACCAGGAACACCTGCGCCCGTGTGCGCGCCGCCAGCCAGCTCAGCACGGACCGGGTGCCGCCCCGGTGGGCCGACCGCTGCATGGCCAGCACGTCGTCGGCCCGGTGCGCCCGGCGGTCCGGTGCGGATATCCCCTGTGTCTCCTGTGTCCCCTGTGTCAGGACCTGCATGACTACCCCCCAGTAGATCCGGTCGCAGCGTACCGGGGGCCTCGGACACTGCGCGTTCCGGCACCGGAACGGCGGCTTCACTGCGCGGGGAGAACCCACTGACCACGCCACGCCGCCGCTCCGCCGCCGTCACCCCGGTACTACCGAACCGGTGACGGCGGCGAGGGCGTCGTGGAGGGCGGAGTCGCCCGGTGGGCGGTCGTGCCAGCGGGCGGCGATGTGACCGTCGGGCCGGACGAGCAGCGCTCCGTACGGGCCGAGGCCGCACGCGTCGGTGTGCTCGTCGGTAAGGGGTTCGACGCGCAACGGCCACGGTGCGGCGGTCCGGCGCACCCAGCGGGCGGGGTCCGGGGTCAGGAGCGTGAACCACTCACCGCACGCGTCGAGCGTGGAACGGTGCTCCGTGAGCCACAGGTGCGGCAGGCGACGGCCGGGCTCGGCGGTGGGGAGGTACTCTGTACCGCTGTCGGAGTCCGTACCGCCGCCGTCGGAGTCCGTACCGCCGCCGTCGGCGAGGACCGCGCCGGAACGGTATGTGACGCCGAGCACGAGGCCGAGCTGCGCGAAGTACCGGTCCGACCAGGGAAGTTCGACCCGTTCCGGCGCCGCCTCACCGGACCGGAGCTGTTCGCGGCGGCGGTTCTGCACCCGGAGCATGAGCTGGGTGTTGGCCACCGCCTGCTGAAGCGTCCGGTGGGCGACGGGGTGCCGTTCCGCCTCGTAGGTCTCCAACAGGCCTGGTCCGGCCCACCCGTTGAGCACACCGGCCAGTTTCCAGCACAGGTTGTGCGCGTCGGAGAGGCCGGCGTTCATGCCCAGGCCGCCCGTGATGGGCACCGCGTGCGCGGCGTCGCCGGCCAGCAGGATCCGGCCGTGGCGGAAGCGTTCGGCGACGAACGCGTTCATCACCCAGTGCTGGACCCGCGACACATCGACCCGTACCCCGGTGCCGGGGCCGAGGGCGCGTGAGACGAGGCCGGGCCAATCGGCGCTCGCGGTGTCCTCGGGGGTGGGGACGAACCAGGCCCAGCCCCCTTCGGGGTAGAGCGGGGCGAACATCCCGTGCGTGGTGAAGTAGACGCCGGCGGGCTGCTGGGCGCACCAGCGGTCGAGGTCGGCGTCGAAGACGACAGTGGTGAAATTCCCCATCGCCCCGGGGCCGGCGGTGCCGATGCCCAGCCGTTGCCGGACGGTGGAGTTCGCGCCGTCGGCGGCGAGGACGTAACGGGCCCGGACGCGAGTCTCCGTACCGCCGCGGTGGTCGACGAGCGAGGCCACGACGCCGTCGGTCTCTTCGGTCAGATCGACGAGCTCGGTCCCGAACCGCACCGGCGCGTCCGCCGGGTCCGCCGCGTCCGCCGCCGCGAGCAGCGTGGGTTCGAGGCGGTCCTGCGAGGTGACCACGCCGGTCACGGGGCTCTCGGGGACCGGGGCGTCGACCCCGACCATCGCCGCCGTCGCGAAGTCGCGGTCGTGGAGGGTGTCGCGGAAGCGGACGCGGCCGTACTCCGGTGCGAACCCGGCGGCAGTGATCGCGCCGGCGAGCCCGAGCCCGCGGAAGATCTCCATCGAGCGCACGTTGACCAGCCGGGACCGGGGGAAGGGCGACAGCTCGCCGCGTTTCTCGACGAGCAGGGTCCGTACGCCCCAGCGCTCCAGGAGGGCCCGGGCGGTGAGCCCGACCGGCCCACCGCCGACGATCAGTACCGGTACCTCGACTACCTCGGCGTCCGCCATGGGACCCATCATCCGCTCATCCGCGCCGGGCGGCCCGGCTCGACGACACGGCGCGACGACACGCCGTGCCGGTCAGACGCCGGCGTAGGCCGCGAGGTGCTCGCCGGTGAGGGTGGAGCGGGCGGCGACGAGGTCGGCGGGGGCGCCCTCGAAGACGATGCGGCCGCCGTCGTGTCCGGCGCCGGGGCCGAGGTCGATGATCCAGTCGGCGTGCGCCATGACCGCCTGGTGGTGCTCGACGACGATCACCGACTTGCCGGAGTCGACGAGCCGGTCGAGCAGGCCGAGCAGTTGCTCGACGTCGGCTAGGTGCAGTCCGGTGGTCGGTTCGTCGAGTACGAGGACGGATCGGCCGCCGCCCTTGTCGGCCATGTGGGTGGCCAGCTTCAGCCGCTGCCGCTCGCCGCCGGACAGCGTGGTCAGCGGCTGGCCGAGGCTGAGGTAGCCGAGCCCGACGTCGGCCAGCCGCTGGAGGATCCGGTGCGCGGCGGGGGTGCGCGCCTCGCCGGAGCCGAGGAACTCCTCGGCCTCGGTCACCGGCATCGCGAGCACCTCGCTGATGTCGCGGCCGCCGAGGTGGTGCTCCAGCACCGACGCCTGGAACCGCTTGCCCTCGCAGTCCTCGCAGGTGGTGGCGACGCCCGCCATCATCGCCAGGTCGGTGTAGACGACGCCGGCGCCGTTGCAGGTGGGGCAGGCGCCCTCGGAGTTGGCGCTGAACAGCGCGGGCTTGACGTCGTTGGCCTTCGCGAACGCCTTGCGGATCGGGTCGAGCAGCCCGGTGTACGTGGCCGGGTTGCTGCGCCGCGAGCCTCGGATGGGCGTCTGGTCGACCGACACCACGCCCTCCGAGGCCGGGATGGACCCGTGCACGAGCGAGCTCTTGCCGGAACCGGCGACACCGGTGACGGCGACGAGCACCCCGAGCGGGATGTCGACGTCGACGCCGCGCAGATTGTGCGCCGTCGCGCCGCGCACCGGCAACGTGCCCGTGGGCTTGCGTACCGTCTCCTTGAGCGCGGTCCGGTCGTCGAGGTGCCGGCCGGTGATGGTGCCGCCGGCCCGCAGCCCCTCGACGGTGCCCTCGAAGCAGACGGTGCCTCCTGCCGTACCGGCGCCGGGACCGAGGTCCACGACGTGGTCGGCGATCGCGATCGTCTCCGGCTCGTGCTCCACGACGAGCACCGTGTTGCCCTTGTCGCGCAGCCGCAACAGCAGGTCGTTCATCCGCTGGATGTCATGGGGGTGCAGTCCCGTGGTGGGCTCGTCGAAGACGTAGGTGACATCGGTGAGCGAGGAACCGAGATGGCGGATCATCTTGACGCGCTGCGCCTCGCCGCCCGACAGGGTGCCCGCCGGCCGGTCGAGCGCGAGATAGCCGAGGCCGATCTCCGAGAACGCGTCGAGGCTGTGCCGAAGCTTTCCGAGCAGCGGCCCCACCGACGGCTCGTCGAGGCCGCGTGCCCACTCGGCCAGGTCGCTGATCTGCATCGCGCACGCGTCGGCGATGCTGATCCCCGCGACCTTCGACGACCGGGCCCCCTCGCTGAGCCGGGTGCCGTCGCAGTCGGGGCAGGTGGTGAAGGTGACCGCCCGGTCCACGAACTCCCGGATGTGCGGCTGCATCCCCTCCCGGTCCTTGGCGAGCATCGACTTCTGAATCCTCGGGATCAGACCCTCGTAGGTCATGTTGATACCCGCGATCTTCATTCTGGTCGGCTCGCGGTGAAGGAAATCGTGCAGCTCCCGCTTGGTGTACTTGCGGATCGGCTTGTCCGCGTCGTAAAAACCCGACTCGCTGTAGAGCCGGTAATTCCAGCCGCCCGCCTTGTAGCCGGGAACGGTGAGCGCGCCCTCGGAGAGCGACTTGGAGTCGTCGTAGAGCTGGGCGAGGTCCAGATCGGTGACCGCGCCCCGGCCCTCGCAGCGCGGGCACATACCGCCGGTGCGGCTGAACGTCGCCTTCACCGCTTTCCTGGCACCGCGCTCCACCGTGATCGCCCCGCTCGCCCGCACCGAGGGCACGTTGAAGGCGTACGCGCTGGGCGGCCCGATATGCGGCTCCCCGAGCCGGCTGAAGAGGATGCGCAGCATCGCGTTGGCGTCGGTGGCGGTGCCCACCGTGGAACGGGGATCGCCGCCCATCCGCTGCTGGTCGACGCCGATCACGGTGGTCAGCCCGTCGAGGACGTCGACCTCGGGCCGCGCGAGGGTGGGCATGAAGCCCTGGACGAAGGCGCTGTAGGTCTCATTGATCAGCCGCTGCGACTCCGCGGCGATCGTGTCGAATACCAGCGAGCTCTTCCCCGAGCCGGAGACACCGGTGAACACGGTCAGCCGGCGCTTGGGGATCTCGATGCCGACGTCCTTGAGATTGTTCTCGCGCGCGCCGTGCACCCGGATCAGATCATGACTGTCGGCGACGTGCGGGGCGGGCGCCCGCGTCATAATCACCACCTCCGGGCGCCACTTCACCCTTGAGCCACCCTCCGCCTCACGCGGGGGCGCTTGCCGACCAATGGGAAGCGCAGCGATATGACCTCACGTACACAGCACACACATGGCGAAGTGGGAAGATTTGGTCCAGTCGTCGCGGATCGAGTGCACAATTTTGATGCCGCACGCGCAGTCACCTTCACCCAAGCGGGTATCAACGACAAGCCTGTTCACCTGACGGCCTTCACGATCGAGCAGCTCCCTCAGGTACTGAGGCGGATTCGCATAGAGCTCGGAAAGCTCGTCCTCACTCAGCTCGAGGTCGAACACCTCAAAACCGGGTATCTCTCCCTCAGTCGCGCGCTTCAGACTCGCCATGCGATCACCCGCTCACAGAAGGTGGAGTTACCTATGATTGTCCGCTCCGCCCCGGGGTGTGCAACCTCATGGGCACTCCCTCCGTGGCCACGGGAGTCCCCGGTTCACTGGTCACGCGCTGGTCGCACGGAGGCCCGATCCGGCCCGGAAAAACAGAAGAACCCCAGCTGAGCTGGGGTTCTTCACTGTGTCCGAGGGGGGACTTGAACCCCCACGCCCGATAAAGGGCACTAGCACCTCAAGCTAGCGCGTCTGCCATTCCGCCACCCGGACCAGGTGTGTGTCTCTGCGGGGCGTTCCCCGCGGCGACATGGATAACTCTATCAAGGATTCGGAGTGCCTTTCACCAGGGATTTCGTCCGGAGCATAGGGTCCGTACATGGGCAATCCGGGACACCCTCCCCGCTTCCCCGCGACCGGTGGCGCTTCCCGGCGCTCGCCGCGGCCGTTGTCGCCGTTGCGGGAGCATCTGCGGGACACCTTCTGGTTCGCCCCGACCGCGGGGCTGGTGGGGGCCGTCCTGCTCGGCACGGGTGCGCTGGAGCTGGACAGGCTGCTCGTCGACGCCCTGCGGGAGCAGCAGGCGTACGACGACATCGCCTCGCTGATCGCGGTCGCCGACGACCTGAAGACGATCATCACGACGGTGGGCTCGGCGATGCTCACCTTCATCGGTGTGGTGTTCTCGATCTCGCTGGTCGCCCTCCAGATGGCCAGTGGCCAGATGACGCCCCGCGTGGTGCGGCTGTACGTACGCAGCCGGATCACCAAGTGCACGTTCACGGTGTTCCTGGCGACGTTCCTGTTCTCGCTGCTGGTGCAGGCGGCGTACGAGTCCAATGACGATCCCCGGACGATCACCACGGTGCCGGTGATCTCCGCCTCGGTGTGCGGGCTGCTGGTGCTGCTGAGCCTGGCGCTGTTCGTCGCCTATGTGAACTCCACGCTGCGGCTGATGCGGGTGAGCCATGTCATCGACCGGATCACCCGGGAGTCGTTCCGGGTGGTCGACAGGCACGGGGTGGCGGAGGCCGGGCCGCCGGAGCTGCCGGCGGCCGGGGGTGAGGTGGTGCACCGGGGACGGGCGGGGGTGCTGCGGGACGTGCACATCGCGCGGCTGGTGCGGGTGGCGCGGCGGCACGGAGTGGTGCTGCGGCTGATCCCGCGCATCGGGGACTTCGTGGTGCCCGGGACGCCGCTGCTGACCGTGCACGGGGGTGCGCCGCCGCCCGCGCGGGCGCTGCGGTACACGGTGTCGGTCGGGGTGGAGCGCACGTTCCACCAGGATCTGGGGTTCGGGCTGCGGCAGCTGTCGGACATCGCCCAGCGGGCCCTGTCCCCCGCCGTCAACGACCCGACGACCGCCGTGGCCTGCCTGGACCGGATCACCCAGTTCCTGGCGGCCGTCGCCGTACGGCCGCTGGGGGCGCTGCACCACCGCGACCGCCGGGGCCGGGTGCGGCTGGTGCGGGACCTGCCGGGGTGGACGGACCTCGTCGACCTCGGCTTCGCCGAGATCCGCGGCTGCGCCACCCGCAGCCCGCAGGTCACCCGTCGTCTCATGGCCGCCCTCGACGACCTGCGGCTGCTGGCCCCCGAGGAGCGGCGGACGCCGCTGGAGCGGCACCGTACGCTCCTGATCCACGCCGTGGAGCGCACGGTGCGGGAATCGGCGGACCGGGCGTTCGCGCTGCGGCCCGACCGGCAGGGGGTCGGCAGGTCGGCGCCCGGCGACGCGTGAGAACGTTGCCCGGGACTGCCGATATCGCCGTATCCGACCGTGGGGGCTGATCGATTTGGGACGGGTGACCGCACGCCGCCGCGTGGTACGGGTCCGCGACGGGGCCGTGAACACCCGCCCGGACACCCTGGTGGCGGAGGAGCCGCTGGAGATCCGGCTGAACGGCAAACCGCTGGCCATCACCATGCGCACCCCGGGCGACGACTTCGACCTCGCCGCCGGCTTCCTCGTCAGCGAGGGCGTCCTGGGCCGTGCGGACGAACTGGCGAACATCGTCTACTGCGCCGGGGCGACCGCCGACGGCGGCAACACCTACAACGTCGTGGACGTCCGGCTGGCCCCCGGCGTCCCCGTTCCCGACATCGCCCTCGAGCGCAACGTCTACACCACCTCCTCCTGCGGCCTGTGCGGCAAGGCCAGCCTGGACGCGGTGCGCACCACCGCCCGCTGGCCGGTCACCGACGGCCCGGCGCCGCTGCGGCTCGCGCCGGAACTGCTCTTCGCGCTCCCCGACCGGCTGCGCGAGGCACAGCGCGTCTTCGACCGCACCGGCGGGCTGCACGCGGCGGCCCTCTTCTCGCCCGACGGCGAGCTCCTGGACGTCCGCGAGGACGTGGGCCGGCACAACGCCGTCGACAAGCTCGTGGGCGCCGCGCTGCGCCAGGGGCTGCTGCCGCTGGCCGGGAACGTGCTGATGGTCTCCGGGCGCGCCTCCTTCGAGCTGGCGCAGAAGGCCGTCATGGCCGGGATACCGGTCCTGGCGGCGGTCTCGGCGCCGTCGTCGCTCGCCGTGGACCTGGCGGCCGAGACGGGGATGACGCTGATCGGGTTCCTGCGGGGCACGTCGATGAACATCTACGCCGGGGAGCAGCGCGTGGCGCTGTGAGGGCCGTCGGCTTCGGGCGAGGCGGCGCGTTCCGCTAGGCGCGGGGCGGGCGGGCCCGCCAGCGGCCGCTGAGCCTGCCCAGCACCCCGAAGCGGTCCCACTCGTGGAACATCTCCGCCCACGGGCCGCCGACCTGCCGCAGACAGCGGCGGATCTCCTCGACGTCCTCGGTGGACATCCGGCGCACCTCGGGCCGCAGCACCGAGTTGAGCAGCTCGGCGCGGATCTCGTCCCAGACCGGGCTGACGTCGGGGGCGGTGTGCCAGGCGACGAAGCAGACGGCGGCGTAGGTGGGGGTGCGGCGCAGCAGGTCGCGCACCTCGTCGCCCTGTGCCTCGCGGGCGTAGGCGTACAGCAGGTACTCGTCCTCGGCGAGGACGAGGTCGGGCAGCTCGCCGGGGGCCGGGGGCGGGTCCATGCACAGCAGGTGGCGGGCGAGGACATCGCCGAGCCGTTCCTCGATGCCGGCCTCGAGCGGTTCGGCCTGCCGGCGCAGGCTCACCACGCGCGCGGCGCAGCCGGGCAGGGCGGCGCCGGTGGCGAGGTCCCCGGCCTGTTCGAGGAGGAGCAGGGCGGCGTGCTCGCGCGGCGGGAGCTCGGTGCCGTCGCCGAGGACGCTCTTGAGGAGGGTCTTGGCCAGGCGCGGCGCCACGGGGTCGTCGGGGGTGCCGGTGAGGGCCGCCCGGACGAAGGGCCCGTCCAGACCGGCGGCGTGGACGGCGCCCGGCGCGATGCCCTCCAGCAGGACGACGGCCTCCAGGGTGCCGAGCGGTTCGTCGCCCCAGACCAGGCGGTAGGCCGTGCGCAGGACGGACGGCGTGGCCTGGTGCTCGGGCCCGGCGGTCTTCACCAGGGCGTGCAGCAGGGCCGGGCGGTCCTCGTAGTCGGCGTACCGGCTGGTGGGGTCGTCGGCTTCGTACCCGCCCGGCGGTCCGTCCTCGGGCCCGCCGTCGTGGCCGGTGCCGCCGCCCGCCGCGCGCTCGGACCGCCGCAGGGCGCACATCGGCATGGCGGCGGCCATCCGGAGGTGGGGGCGCCCGGTGAGGTCGGCGCGGGGGAGCTCGGCGGCGAGGAGGCGGGTGATGGGGCGGGGGTCGTCGGTGGCGGCGGTGTGGTCGAGGGAGTCGAGCACGGCGGTGCGCAGCCGGGGGTGGGTGTCGAGGGCGGCCCGTACGACCTTGCGGTCGGGGGACGTCTCGTCGAGCAGGGCGGCGGTCAGCCGGGCGGTGAGCACGGGCAGGACGGCCTCGTGCTCGACCCGCAGGGCCTCGGCGAGGCGCAGGAGCGTGAGGAAGCGGACGAGGGGGGTGTCGGGCGAGTCGGCCGCTCGGGCCAGCTCCGCCCGCAGGTCGCGTCTGAGGGGGGCGGTGGCCGACCGGCAGGAGGGCGCGGAGAACTCCTCGGTGAGCGAGGCGAGGACCGTCCACTCCTCGGGCGTGCGGTCGGTGCCCCCGGCGGCGAGGGTGGCGAGCAGGCGGGCCCGCAGGGCGGTGTCGAGGCTGTCGCCGGGCGCGTGGCCACGGGCCCAGCGGGCGGCGGCCGTACGGCCGTTCGAGTCGAGGGGGATGCCCTCGCGGGCCGCGAGGGCGGCGAGCCGGTCGGCCTCGTCGCCGGGGCCGCGCCCGCCCCCGAGGCCCAGGGGGACGCCCGTACGGCGCGTGGCCTCGGCGAACAGCGCGGGCTGGCCCGCCAGCCAGATCCGGGCCGCGACGGACGCCCACAGGTCCCGCTCCGCGCGGGCGGGGCTGGAGGGGCCGCCGGCGCAGTCGTGGACGCGGTAGCGGTGCTGGGCGGAGGCGGAGACGTGGTCGAAGTCGGCGTCGGGGAAGGCGCAGACGATCTGCTGCCGGGCGAGCATGGGGTGCCGGGTGTAGGTGGTGAAGGTGAGCCGGTCGGCGAGGTCGCGCGGCAGGACGGCGCTGGCGACGGCGATCCAGTACGCCGTGGCGGCGCTGTCCCGCTCGATGACGAGGAGCTGCTGGGCGTCGGGGGTGCGGAAGAGCGTCCGGACGTCGGCGAGGAAGGGTTCGAGGCGGTCGGCGCGGGCGCGGACGAAATCGAGCAGTCCTTGTTTGTCGATGCGCCGGGCGGGGACGAACCCGGCCAGCGGCTCGGGGGAGCCGCCCTCGGGGGTACGGTCGGACCAGGAGGGGGACTCCCAGGCCTCGATGGGCAGCAGGCCGCCGGGCAGCCGGGCGCCCTCGGGCAGCCGCACGGCGTGGGCGTGGAAATTGCCGTGCCGGCCGCCGCGCCCGGGGCCGGTGCGTACGGTGCGGCACAGCAGCCGGCTGCCGTCGGAGAGGCGGTTGTGGCTGAACGCCACGGGGAAGTCGGCGAGTTCCTCGGTGGAGGGACAGTCGGGGGCATCGTGGGGCGGTTCGTAGCCGATGAGCTGCTCCGCCTCCCCCAGCAGGGTGATGGGCAGTTCGGGGCTGGCGGCGGTGAAGCGGAAACCGGAGCCGTCGGGGGCCGTGGTGGCGGTGGAGGTGTAGTGCAGCTGCTGGAGATTCACCTGACACCTCGTCTCGCCTCGGCCCACTTGTATATGTTCTCCAGCCCTGTGTAACGGGTGGTCGGCCCGGACGGGCCGTCGCCACGCCTCTGACTTACCACCGTCGCCCCACTTGCGGGTGACATCCCACCAGATCCGGGGCATCGGCGCCCGGGCTTTGGCGGGAAGTTCAGCCGCTGCCGCCGCCTCGGCCTCCGCCTCAGCCGGCGGCCGGCGGGGTGCCCGGCTGGGCTTCCGGCGGGGTGTCCGCCACGACGCGGGAGAGGAGGGCCAGGAAGAGCTCGCGTTCGGCGGGGGTGAGCGCGGCGAGGAGGGCCTCGTTCGCCTCGTCGCCGAGTCTGGTGAGGCGAGCGAGCCGGCGGCGGCCGGCGGGGGTGAGTGCGATGGCGTTCTTCCGGCGGTCGGCGGGGTCGGGGGCCCGGGTGATCAGCTCCTGGGCCTGGAGGTCGTTGAGGATGCCGACCATGTCCTTGGGGTCGAAGCCGGTGGTGCGGCCGAGCTCGGCCTGGGCGACGGGGCCGAGGTCGGCGACGGCGGAGAGCACGGCGTGGTGCGGCATGCGCATGCCGTCCTGGGCGAGCGCCTCGGTCACGAGGCGGCGGCCGCGCGCCGAGGCGCGGTTGAGCAGCCAGCTCGGGAGGGCCTGGATGCGGGGGAGGGCGGGCTCGTTGTCTGCCATGTCTGCCGTGTCCGCCGTGTCTGCCTTATCTGCCTTGTCTGCCATGGGACCGAGCCTAACCGAAACCGTTGGACTTCCCAATGAAGTCGTGTAGCGTAGGGACTACCAACGTTGGGGGTTCCAATGAATCCCCCGGCCTGACTGTGCGGAGGTGCGTCATGCGACGTGTCCGGTATGCCGAGACCGGCGGCCCCGAGGTCCTGCGGGTCGAGGAGACGGCCGTGCCCGTCCCGGGACCCGGCGAGGTGCTGGTGCGCACCGAGGCGATCGGCCTCACGCTCCCCGTCGTCCGCAAGGTCCGCGAGGGCGGGCTGCCACTGCCGACGGGGCCGGGCGGCGAGGTGGCCGGGGAGATCGCGGCCGTCGGGGCGGGGGTGACCGGCTTCGCCGTCGGCGACCGGGTGACGGGGCTGTGCTTCACCGACGCCTTCGCCGATTTCGCCCTCGTCCACACGGCGATGCTCTCGTCCGTCCCCGAGGGCGCGAGCGCGGCCGACGCCGTCGCGCTGGTGCGGTGCGGGCTGGTCGCCCTGGGGGCGTACGAGGCGGCGCGGCCGTCGGCCGGCGAGTCGGTGCTGGTGACGGCGGCGGCCGGGGGCTCCGGGCATCTGGCGGTGCAGATCGCCAAGGCGCGCGGGGCCGGCCGGGTGGTCGCGGCGGTGAGCTCGGCGGACAAGGCGGAGTTCGCGCGGTCGCTGGGCGCGGACGAGGTGGTGACGTACGGGGACGAGTCCTGGGGCGACCCGGTCGACATCGTGCTGGACGCGGTCGGGGGCCAGCTGCTCTCCCCGGCCATCGCCGCCCTCGCGCCGGGCGGCCGGATCGTGGCCTACAGCTCGGGCGGCGGGACGATCGAGGCGTACGACCTGCTGGTGGGCGCGAAATCGGCCATCGGCTTCCAGATGGCCCTCATAGCCCGTGAGCGGCCCGAGCTGATGGAGCGATGGCGGCGGGAGCTGTGGGAGCTGTTCGCGGCGGGGCGGATCCGGCCCCGGGTGGACTCCGTGCTGCCCCTGGAGGACGTGGCGAAGGCTTTCGGGATCATCGAGTCGCGCGCCAATCTCGGCAAGGTGATTCTGCGACCCGTGTGAGCGTATATGCCGTCTGGTCCTTGTGAGAGGAAGGCCCGCCCCGTACGTTGACCCACCGGACACGTGGGGCCTCGACGGCCTTGACGCGAAAGGGACGGGCCATGGCGGCGCATCCTTCCTCTCCCGGCGACAGACCCCTGGCGACCGCCCCGGCCGCCTTCCCATCCCCTTTCCCCTCCCCTTTCCGTTTCCGCTTCCGTGCTGCCGCCGTGTTCGTCCTCTCCGGCGCGTTGCTCGCTCTCGCTCTGGGGCCCGGGACGGCCGGGGCTGACGGGGCGACGGAGGATCCGGTCGGCACGGGGCGGGCCGGGTTCGACGAGCGGGTCCTCTTCCGGGCCGACCAGGACCCCGGCTACGCCTGCTACCGCATCCCGGCCATCGTCACCACCACCCATGGCACCCTCCTCGCCTTCGCCGAAGGGAGAAAGGACAACTGCGGTGACGCCACCGACATCGATCTCGTGCTCAAGCGGTCCACCGACGGGGGCCGCAGCTGGGGGCCGCTCCAGGTCGTCGACCCGGGCCTGGGCGACACCCATGGCAACCCCGCGCCGGTCGTGGACCGCCGGACCGGCCGGATCGTCCTGGCCACCACCTACAACGAGGGCCGTGAGGACGCCGGGAACTGCGATGTGCCCTGCGATCGCACCCCCCATCTCCAGTACAGCGACGACGACGGCGCCAGCTGGTCGTGGCCGCGCGACCTCACCGAGGAGATCCGGCCCCCCGGCTGGAACTCCTGGTACGCGACCGGCCCCGGGCACGGCGTTCAGCTCGGCCACGGCCCCCACGAAGGGCGACTGGTCATCGGCCTCAACGCGGAGAGCCATGACGGCACCCGCACCTCCGCCAACCACGCGGCGCTCGCCCTCAGCGACGACGGCGGGGCCCACTGGCGGCTGGGGGCCGTCGACACCTACCCCGTCGCGACCGACCGGACGTACCGTCAGAAGCCCTCCGAGCTGACGCTCGCCGAGCGGAGCGACGGCGCGGTCTATGCGGGAGGGCGCGAACAGGACGGCACGGAGCTGGGCAACCGGGACGACGCCGTGAGCTGGGACGGCGGGGAGAGCTTCGACGCGCCGTTCCGGCCCCTGCCCGACCTCTACTCCCCCATGGTGCAGGGGGCGGTGATCCCGCTGCGGTCCGGGCGCTGGCTGTTCTCGGCACCGGCCGACCCCGACCGCCGCCGCACGATGACCATCCGCTCCTCCTACGACGAGGGACGCACCTGGGAGAGCGCCGAGCGGGGGCGGCGGGTCACCGCCGACTGGTCCGGCTACTCCGACATGGCGGTCATCGGGCAGGACACGACCGGTCTGCTCTACGAGGCGGGCAAGACCGACGCGCGCCAGGAGATCCGCTTCGCGCGGTTCACCGAGGAGTGGCTCGGCCCCCGGCGCGGCGCGGACCCGACGACACCGGACCGGGCACCCGGCGGCACCGGCGCGTACGTCCTCGGGGGCGCCCGTCCGGTGGGGGGCCGGTTCGGGGGCGGGCTGGGCTTCGACGGGATGGACTCCGCCGTGCGCCTGCCCTACCGGACCGCGCTGCCCCTGGGCACCCGGGACTTCACGGCGGCCCTGTGGTTCCGCTACCGGGCGGCGGCGGTCAAGGGCGAGCAGCCCCTGCTGTGGATGGGCGGGGTCGGCGGGGCGCCCCAGGTGGCGCTGCGCGGGGAGCCGGGCACCGGCCGGGTCGTCGGCCAGGTGACGGCGCTGGCGCCCGGCCCGGGGCCGTCCCGTACGGCGACGGTGCGGTCGACGGGCGCGTACGGCGACGGCCGCTGGCACCACGCGGCCCTGCGGCGGACGGGCGGCCTGCTGACCCTCACCGTGGACGGCGCGTCGGTGTCGGTGCCGGACGTCCCGGGATCGGTGAGCCGCAACTCGACATTCGGGGTGCACCTCGGGCAGAAACCGGACGCCCGCGCGTTCCTGACGGGGGATCTGGACGAGGTCCGGGTCTACCGCCGGGCCCTGACCGACGGGGAACTGGCAGCCGTACGCGGGCACAACGCACCGGTCGGCCACCGGGACGCGGTGCTATGGCTGCCGCTGGACAGGATCGACGGTGCCCCGTAAGGGGCGCGGGGCAGTGTCGATATGCGGCTCCGCCGCGCGGGCGCGACCAGCCCCCACCGGCCCGCAGTGGAGCGCTCAGGCCCCGCCCCGCGCGGAGGCCGGTTCGGTCGCCGACCCCGGCGATCCCGCCGACCCCGCCGACCGGGTGACCGCCGGCTCCGCCGGAGGGGCGACCGACCGGCGGGCGAAGCGCTTCGCCAGCACCGCGCCCACCATCAGCTGAAGCTGGTGGAAGAGCATCAGCGGCAGGACGGCCAGGCTCGCCTGGGCGCCGAAGAGGACGGTGGCCATCGGCAGCCCGCTCGCGAGGCTCTTCTTCGAGCCGGCGAAGGTGATGGCGATCCGGTCCTCGCGGCCGAAGCCGAGCCCCCGCGAGCCGAAGGTGGTGAGGGTCAGCATCACGGCCAGCAGAACGGCCTCGACGCCCACCAGCACCACCAGCCGCCACGGCGACACCTGCTGCCAGACGCCGCGCACCATGCCCGCGCTGAAGGCCACATAGACCACGAGGAGGATGGAGCCCCGGTCGACCAGCCCCAGCACCTGGCGGTGCCGGGTCAGGAAGCCGCCGATCCAGCGGCGCAGCAGTTGCCCGGCAAGGAAGGGCACCAGCAGGCGGAGCACCACCGCCAGCAGCGAGTCCAGCGAGACCCCGGCGCCGCTGCCGCCCAGCAGCAGGGCCGCCAGCAGCGGTGTGAGGACGATGCCGGCGAGGCTGGAGAAGGTGCCCGCGCAGATCGCCGCGGCCACATTGCCGCGCGCCAGCGAGGTGAAGGCGATCGAGGACTGGACGGTGGAGGGCGTCAGGCACAGGAAGAGCAGCCCGGTGTAGAGCTCCGGGGGCAGGACGTGCGGGACGAGTCCCCGGGCGGCGAGGCCCAGCAGCGGGAAGGCCAGGAACGTACAGGCGAGGACCATCAGGTGCAGCCGCCAGTGGCGCAGTCCCTCCATCGCCTCGCGGGTGGAGAGCTTGGCGCCGTAGAGGAAGAACAGCAGCGCCACCGCGCCCGTGGAGGCCTCGCCGGCGAAGGTCGCGGCCGGGCCGCGCACCGGCAGGAGCACCGCGAGCAGCACCGTGCCCAGCAGCGCGGCTATATAGGGGTCGACGGGGAGGCGGGAGAGAAGACGGCGCATGCGTCCCACCCTGTCCCGCCCCATGCCCATCGGGAACCCCGCACACCACTCTGACTGTTATCACGAATGCCGATAAGCTCAGATGCCATGTTCGATCCCGCGCAGTTGCGTACGTTTCTGGCCGTCGCCCAGACCCTGAGCTTCACCCAGGCCGCACGGCGGCTGGGCGTGCGGCAGTCGACGGTCAGCCAGCAGGTGCGCCGGCTGGAGGACGCCGCCGGGAGGCAGCTGTTCTCCCGGGACACCCACAGCGTGCGGCTCACCGAGGACGGCGAGGCGATGCTCGGTTTCGCCCGGACGATCCTGGAGGCCCATGAGCGGGCCGCGCACTGGTTCGCGGGGGCGCGGCCCCGGGGGCGGCTGCGCTTCGGGGCGTCGGAGGACTTCGTACTGACCCGGCTGCCCGAGCTCCTGGAGGGTTTCCGGCGCCACCATCCCGAGGTGGACCTGGAGCTGACCGTGGATCTGTCCGGGCATCTGATGAAGCGACTCGCGGCCGGGCGTCTCGATCTCGTCCTGGCCAAACGTCACCCGGCCGACGAGCCCATGCCGGTGGGCCCCGGGGCCGACGGGCCCGGTACCGGCCCGGGCCCCGACGAGCCTCCCGGCCGGCTGGTCTGGCGCGACCGGCTCGTGTGGATCGGCGCCGAGGGCACCCGCCCCGACCCGCGCCGCCCACTGCCGCTGGTGCTCCTCCCGCCCCCGGCGGTGACCCGCGCCCGGGCCCTGGAGGTGCTGGAGCGGCACGGTCGCGCCTGGCGGGTGACCTGCACCAGCGGCAGTCTCAACGGTCTGGTGGCCGCCACCCGGGCCGGGCTCGGGGTGATGGCCCACGCCCAGGGGATGATCCCGCCGGGGCTCGTCCGTCTCCCGGCCGGCGCCGGGCTGCCGGATCTCGGCGCGATGGACATCGTCCTGCTGCACGGCGCGGGCGCCCGGCGGGACGGACCGGTGCGCGACAGCGCGGAGGCCCTCGCGGACGCGATCCTGGCGGCGGGCGACCGGCTGCACTCGGGGTGACCGGAACCGCTCCGGAATGGTTCATGCCGGTACGGGACCGGGTACGGTCACGGCGCTGTGCCACGTCCGCGAGGACTGTGCCACGTCCGCGAGGAGCGAGAGGTTGCGCGAGTTCACCGTGCCGTCCCTGGTGACGGCGCCCCCTGTCGGAGGGCTGGCGGACGTCGTCTTCGACCATGCCGCCGAGGACCCCGGCCGGGTGGCGCTGAGCCGGGCCGAGGGCGGTGTGTGGCGGGATGTGACCACGGTCGCCTTCCGGGACGAGGTGCTGGCGCTGGCCAAGGGCCTGCTCGCCCAGGGCGTCCGGTTCGGCGACCGGGTGGCCGTCATGTCCCGCACCCGCTACGAGTGGACGCTGTTCGACTTCGCGCTGTGGACCGTCGGCGCCCAGCCCGTGCCGGTGTATCCCACCTCCTCCCCCGACCAGGTCCTCGGGATGCTGTACGACGCGGAGGTCACCGCCTGCGTCGTCGAGCACGAGGACCACGCGATGACCATCGGCTCCGTCATCGACCGCCTCCCCCGGCTCACCCGCCTCTGGCAGCTCGACGCGGGCGCGGTCGACGAGCTCACCGAGGCCGGCGCCCGTATCCGCGACGAGGTCGTCCACCGCCACCGGATGGCGCTCACCCCCCGCTCCCCCGCGACGGTCGTCTACACCTCGGGCTCCACGGGCCGCCCCCGGGGCTGTGTGCTCACCCACGGCAATTTCATGGCCGAGAGCGACAACGTCCTCCGCCGCTACGAACGGGTCTTCCGCTCCCGCCCCGGCGAGCAGGCGTCCACCCTCCTCTTCCTCCCCCTCGCCCATGTCTTCGGCCGCATGGCGCAGGTCGCCGCGGTCAGGGGCCGGGTCAGGCTGGGCCACCAGCCCCGGCTGACCGCCGCCGCCCTCCTGCCCGACCTCCGGGCCTTCCGGCCGACGCTCGTGCTCGCCGTGCCCTATGTGTTCGAGAGCCTCTTCGCCGCCGCCCGGCGCGCCGCCGAGCGGGAGGGCCGGGGCGGGCCGTTCGAGAAGGCCGTCGACGTCGCGGTGCGCTACGCGCGGGCGGTGGAGGCCCGGGCCTTCGGCACCGGGCCGGGCCCCGGCACCGCGCTCCGCGTCCAGCACCAGGTCTTCGACAGGCTCGTCTACGCCAGGCTGCGCGAGCAGCTCGGCGGCCGGGTGCGGTACGCGATGTCGGGGGGCTCGGCGCTGGAGCGGCGGCTGGGGCTGTTCTTCGCCGGGGCCGGGGTGACCGTGCTGGAGGGGTACGGGCTGACGGAGACCACCGGCGCCGCCGTCGCCAACCCGCCCGAGCGGACCCGCTTCGGGACCGTGGGCCGGCCCGTGCCCGGCACGAGCGTGCGGATAGCCGACGACGGCGAGGTGCTGCTCCGCGGCGAGCAGGTGTTCGCGGGCTATCTGGGGGACGAGCGCGCGACTATCTCCGTGCTCCGGGACGGCTGGCTGGCCACCGGCGACCTGGGGGCGCTGGACGAGGACGGCTATCTGACGATCACCGGGCGGAAGAAGGAGATCCTGGTGACCTCCGGGGGCAAGAGCGTCTCGCCCCTCGCCCTGGAGGAGCGGGTGCGCGCCCACCCGCTGGTCGCCCAGTGCGTCGTGGTCGGCAACGACCGCCCGTACGTCGGCGCGCTCGTCACCCTGGACCGGGAGGGGGTGGCGCACTGGCTGGCCATGCGGGAGCTGCCCCGGCCCACCACCCTGGCCGAACTGGTGCACGATCCCGAGCTGGAGGCCGAGATCCGGCGGGCCGTGGTGGCCGCCAACACCCTCGTCTCGCAGGCCGAGTCCATCCGCGCCTTCCGGATCCTGCCCGGTCTCTTCACCGAGGAGCAGGGACTGCTGACACCGACCCGCAAGCTGCGGCGCAAGGCCATAGAGAAGGCCTACGCCGGCGAGGTGGAGGCGCTCTACTCCCCCTGACGCACTGATGGCGTGAGCGGGAATGCGGCGGATGGCGTTCCGGTTGACCCTGGAGCAAGTGCATTCGCGAACGTAAGGATCGACTGCTGTGAGCAAGGTCCCCACCATCACCCTGAACAACGGCGTCGAGATGCCCCAGCTGGGCTTCGGCGTGTGGCAGGTCGCCGACGACGAGGCGACCGCCGCCGTCTCGACCGCCCTCGAAGCCGGGTACCGCAGCATCGACACCGCCGCCATCTACGAGAACGAGACGGGCACCGGCAAGGCGCTCGCCGCCTCCGGCATCGCCCGTGACGAGCTGTTCGTCACCACCAAGCTGTGGAACAGCGCGAACGAGACGTGGACGCGCGACAACGTGCTGCGGGAGTTCGACGCCTCCCTGGCCAAGCTGGGCCTCGACTACGTCGACCTCTACCTCATCCACTGGCCCCGGGCCATGCGTGAGGACTACCTGACGATCTGGCGCGCCTTCGCGGAGATCGCCGAGAGCGGCCGCGCCAAGGCGGTCGGCGTGTCCAACTTCCACGCGCCCCAGCTGGAGCGCGTCATCGCCGAGACCTCCCTGGTCCCGGCCGTCAACCAGGTCGAGCTGCACCCCAACTTCCCGCAGACCGAGCTGCGTGCCGTCCACGCGCGCCACGGCATCGTCACCGAGGCCTGGTCCCCGCTGGGCCAGGGCCGCGGCCTGCTGGAGGACCCGGTCCTCGCCCGCATCGGCGCCAAGCACGGCAAGTCGGCCGCCCAGGTCGTGCTGCGCTGGCACCTCCAGGTGGGCAACGTCGCCATCCCGAAGTCGGTGACGCCGTCCCGCATCCGGGAGAACTTCGACGTCTTCGGCTTTGAACTGGACGCCGACGACCTCGCGGCGATCAACGGCCTCGACACCGGCACCCGGCTCGGCCCCAACCCGGACGAGTTCGACTGGAGCTGACCCGTTCGGCCGGTCCCGCGGGGCTCGCGCGCCCCACGGGACCGGTCGTCAGCGCGCCCCGTGCCCCGGGGCGACCGCCTCGATCCTGCGGGCCAGCTCCACGTCCAGCCCGGTGACCTTGCCGCCCACGCTGTGGGTGTTGACCGCGACGGTCACGGTGTTGTACCCGAGCGTCAGATCGGAGTGGTGGTTCAACTCCTCCTGGATCTGGGCGATGTGAACGACCATCGCCACCGCCTGGAAGTGCCCGTCGAAGGAGTAGCGGCGGGTGATCCGGTCACCGTCCGTGGACCAGCCGGGGAGCTCCTGGAGGCGGACCTCCACGTCCTTCTGCGAGAGCGGTTCGACTGCCATCGCACATCCCTTCGTCCTCGTCGTCCCACCAGCGTCCCACGAGGCGGCAGCGCTTTCACGCCAATGTGCGGCGGATGGCACGGACGCGTCGGCGGCGCCCTTCCGGGACCCGAGGGACTCTCTTATGCTCCTGCGCCGGACATGACACGTATCTGGGGTGGCAGGGGGCTGTGGCATGGCGGAACGCGCACGCAATCGCACACGCAGAGGGTTCATCGGCGGCGCGGCGGCCGTCACGGCGACGGCGGCGCTCACCGGGACGGCCCACGCCGCGCCCCGGCCGGCCGCCGGAACCATACGCAAGGGGAGCGCGGGACGGCGCGTCGCCGTCCTCGGGGGCGGTGTCGCCGGGCTCACGGCCGCCCATGAACTGGCCGAGCGCGGCTTCGAGGTGACGGTCTACGAGCGCAAGTCCGCGCTCGGCGGCAAGGCGCGCAGCATGGACGTGCCCGGCAGCGCGAAAGGCGGGCGCAAGCCCCTGCCCGGCGAGCACGGCTTCCGTTTCATCCCGGGCTTCTACCGCAATCTCCCCGACACCCTGCGCCGCATCCCGTTCAAGGGCAACAAGAACGGCTGCCACGACAACCTCGTGCCCTCCAGCGAGGTCATGCTGGCGCGCACGGGCGGCCGCGAGGACATCCGCATCCCCTTCGCCACCGTCGGCACGCTTCCCCCGGTCCTCACCCCGGACGCGCTGCTGCGCGCGCTGACGGCCTACTGCGAGACGTTCTCCAGGCTGCGGGCGCATGAGATCGCGTACTTCGCGAACCGGCTGCTGGTCTGGTTCACCAGCAGCGAGCGCCGCCGGCTGGAGGCCTGGGAGCGCGTCCCGTGGCTGGAGTTCACCGGTGCCGCGCGGATGTCGGCCGACTACCGGCAGCTGCTGGCCATCGGCATCACCCGCAACATCGTCGCGACCAAGGCCGAGGTCGCCAGTACCCGGACCGTCGCGACCTGCGTCGAGGCCTTCCTCTACAACGCGCTGGGCCGGGGCGCCGACGGCGAGCCCGACCGGGTCCTCGACGCTCCCACCAACGAGGCGTGGATCGACCCGTGGATCGCCCATCTGCGCTCGCTGGGCGTCGTGTTCCACACCGGCTGGTCCGTGCGGGACCTGCGGCTGGAGGGCGGGCGGATCACCGAGGCCCTGGTCGAGGACGCGAGCGGCACCCGGCAGGCGGTGACCGCGGACCACTTCGTCTCCGCGATGCCGGTCGAGCACGCCCGGCTGACCTGGAACGAGAGCGTCCGGGCGGCCGATCCCCGGCTGGCGCGCTGCGACAGGCTCAAGACGGACTGGATGACGGGCATCCAGTTCTATCTCACCGAACCCACCCCGATCATCCACGGCCACATCAACCACATCGACACACCCTGGTCGATCACTTCCGTCAGCCAGGCCCAGTACTGGCGCGGCCGGGACTTCCGGGCCGACTACGGGGACGGCACGGTCGCGGACTGCCTCTCCGTGGACGTCTCCGAGTGGGAGCGGCCCGGCATCCTCTACGGCAAGCCCGCCAAACGCTGCACCCGCGAGGAGGTCGCCCGCGAGGTCTGGGCCCAGATGAAGGCCGGGCTCAACGACACCGGGCGCACGGTGCTGCGCGACGCGACGCTCCACTCGTGGTTCCTGGACCCGGCCGTGGAGCTGGACGGCACCCGCGCGAACAACGACGAACAGCTCTTCATCCACCCCACCGGCACCTGGTACGACCGCCCCGAGGCCCGCACCGCCATCCCCAATCTCTTCCTCGCCGGGGACTACGTGGCCGTCGACATCGACCTGGCCACCATGGAGGGCGCCAACGCCGCCGCGCGCACCGCCGTCAACGCCCTCCTGGAGGAGACCGGCTCCCGCGCCGAACGCTGCTCCGTCACCCCCCTCTACCGGGCGCCGGAGCTGGAGCCGTTCCGGCGGCAGGACGAACTCCGCCACCGGCTGGGCCTGCGCAACGTCTTCGACCTGGGTTAAAGGTTCTTACACGCTTTTGCCGTCGCTCTGCCGTGGCAGCGAAATACGCCCGGCAACGTTGTGCCCGCACCCGATACGACAGGAGTGGGCGATGACGTACAAGAGCACGGCCCGGCGCGTGGGTCTGGCGGTGAGCATGACGGCGGTGCTGGCCTCGGTACTGCCGACGGCGGCCGCCACCGCCTCCGCGACCAAGGTCGGCCGGGCGGCCGCGCCGGTATCCGGCTGGTGCCCGGCCGTGGACGGGCACCGGGTCGACTGCGGCCGGCTGGACCGCCCGCTCGTCGCGGGGAAGCCGGAGCTCGGCGAGGTCGGGGTGAGTTACGCGGTCGTACGCCACAGCGCGCCCGGTCCCGCCGAGGGCACCGTCGCCGTCAACCCGGGCGGCCCCGGCGAGACCGCGATCGAGAAGGCCGAGGCGTTCGCCGGGGGCCTGGAGGGCCTGCTGAAGGACCACGACCTGCTGCTCGTCGACCCGCGCGGCACCGGGGCCTCGGAGCCGGTCCCGTGCGGGGTCACGGACGCCGAGTACCGCTTCGGCACGCGAACTCAGCAGCGGGCTGCGGTCGAGCGGTGTGCGAAGAACCTCGGCCCCAAGGCCGCCGGTTACACCTCGGCGGCCACCGCCGACGACATCGACGCGATCCGCGACCGCCTCGGAGTGGAGAAGCTCAGCCTGTACGGGCTGTCCTACGGCACCTACCTGATGCCGGTGTACGCCTCCCGCCACCCCGAGCACGTACGCGACATCGTCCTGTCCGGGGCCTTCCCCCTCGCGCTGGACCCGCTGGCGCGGCCCAGCGCCCAGGCGGTCTCGTCGAACCTGCGCCGGGTGTGCGAGCGCGGCGTCCCCGCCGCATGCGACGGCGAGCAGGCCGTGAAGGACCTGGCCACCACCGCCGCGCGCCTGCGGGACCGGCCCATCACCGTGCCGATCACCACCGAACATGGCGTCTACGAGAAGCAGTTCACCGAGGACAAGCTAGCCAACCTGCTCTTCGAGTCGGCCAGCAGCGGGGTCGGCCACGAGCCGGAGAAGCCCTCGCTGCTCGGGCAGCTGCCCCACGCCCTCGACCGCTTCGTCAAGGGCGACGCCGGCCCGTTGCGGAAACTGGTCCAGGAGGAGGGGAGCACGGGCAGCACGGTGGACCAGGCGCCGTACATCGCGGTCACCTGCAACGACTACCGCAAGGCCTGGTCGAAGGACGCACCGCCGTCGGTGCGGTGGCGCCAGTACGACGCCGCGCTGGCCTCCGTACGCCCCGGTGAGCACGGGGCGTTCAGCGCCAAGGGCTTCACCGAGGGCACCACGGACGCCGGCGACGTGTGCATCGGCTGGCCGCGTGAGCACACCCCCGACCCACAGCCCACGAAGCCCGCGTTGCCCGGCGTCCCGGTCCTCGTGCTGTCCGGCGACCTCGACGCCAACACGCCCGACGCGAGCGGAAAGAAGGCCGCCGGGCAGTTCCGCGACAGCCGGTTCTTCTCGGTCCGCAACACAGGACACGTGCCCGAGCTGGAGCCGAGCGGCTGTGTCACCGGGGTCTCCTCGCACTTCATCCGCACCGGCGAGCCGGGCGACACCTCCTGCCTGCGCGACCTCCCGCCGATCGCCGTCACTCCGGTCCACGGCTGACAGCCGGTGACGGGCACTGACGGGCCGGTGCCGTGACCGCGTCCGCCGCCGACGAAGATGATCACATGACGGATGAAACGGGGCACCGCCGGACGGTGCTGGTCGCCGAGGACGACCCGGGAGTGCGCAGCACCCTGGACCAGTTGCTGCGCTTCGAGGGCTACCGGGTGCTCCTGGCCTGCGACGGCCTGGAGGCGCTCGGTCTCCTCGAACAGGAGCGGCCCGACCTGGCGGTGGTGGACGTGGTCATGCCAGGCCTCGACGGCCTCGGCCTGTGCCGGATGCTGCGCAGGCGCGGCGACCGGCTGCCCGTCCTGGTCCTGACGGCCCGCCATGAGGTCGGCGACCGGGTGGCGGGGCTCGACGCGGGCGCCGACGACTACCTGGCCAAACCGTTCGCGACCGAGGAGCTCTTCGCCCGTATCCGCGCGCTGCTGAGGCGCACCGACCCGGCGGAGGACAGCGGGTCCCTGACGGTCGCGGACCTCACCCTGGCCCCCTCGTCCCGGCGGGCGTTCCGCGGTGAGCGGGAACTGGACCTGACGAAGACCGAGTTCGACGTGCTGGAACTGCTGCTGTCCCACGCGGGCGCGGTCCTCGGCCGGTCGCGGATGTACGAGCGCATCTGGGGCTTCGATTTCGACACCACGTCCCGCTCCCTCGACGTCTACATCGGCTATCTGCGCCAGAAGACCGAACAGGGCGGCGAGCCCCGGCTGATCCACACCGTCCGCAACGTCGGTTACACGATCCGGCCCGCGTGATGCTCAGCGCGCTCCGCACGCTCCGTACGAAGGTCACCGCTGTCGTCGCCGTGGCCGCCGCGCTCGCCATCTCCCTCGCCGCGTTCATGTCGTACCGGGGTGTGAGCGCCCTGGTCGCCGATGAGCTGGAGCGGGGCCTCGACGACCGCGCGACCATCGTCGTCGGCCTCCTCGCCGCCGGCCTGACCCCGCCCGCCCGGCCGGACATGATCGAGCAGATCGTGTCCGGTCAGGGGGCCGTGAGGCCGCTGGCACCCGGCCGCGACACCCTGCCGGTCCCGCCGGACGCGCTGCGCGTGGCCCAGACGGGGAAGGGGGCGAGCCGCGCGGACGTCGTCGTCTCCGGCACCGAGTACGGCACCCTGACCAGGCCCCTGCCCGGAGGCGGGGCGGTCATGGTCGGCCAGAGCTACGAGGGGGCCGCGCGCGTCGACGACCAGTTCCTGTGGCGGATCTCCTGGACGACCGCGGCGGCTGTCGGCTTCGCGGCGCTCCTCGGCTGGCTCGTCCTGGGGCGGATCCTGCGGCCGGTCCGCCGGCTGGCCGGCGCCACCGCGCGCATCACCACCACGCAAGACCTCGCCACCCCGCTGCCGCCCGCCGGGTCGGACGAGATCGGCCAGCTGACGCGCAGCTTCGAGCACATGCTCGCCGCGCTGCGCCGCTCCCGCGCCCAGCAGCAGCGGCTGGTCCAGGACGCCGGCCATGAGCTGCGGACGCCGCTCACCTCGGTGCGCGGGAGCGCCGAGCTGCTCCAGCGGGCGCGCGGCAGGCTGGCCCCCGAGGACGAGGAGCAGATCCTCGCCACCCTGGTCACCGAGGCAGCGGCTCTCGACGACCTGGTGCGCGAGCTCGTCGAGCTGGCCACCGACCGCCACTCGGACGAGGAGCCCGAGGCCGTCGACCTGACCGTGGTCGCGGAGGACGGCGTGCGGCGCTGCCGCCTGCGGACCGGGCGGGTCGTCCTCGTCGTCGAGGACGAGGCGAACCCGCCGGTGCCGGTGCGCGCCCGGCCGCGCGCGCTCCAGCGGTGCGTCGACAACCTGCTGAGCAACGCGGTGAAGTTCAGCCCCGAGGGCACGCCGGTCGCCGTGCGCGTCGGCGGGGGCAGGCTGGCCGTACGGGACCGGGGGCCGGGCATCGCGCCCGGCGAGGAGCACGCCGTCTTCGACCGCTTCTACCGCGGCCCCCGCACCCAGGCGACGCCCGGCTCCGGCCTCGGTCTGGCCATCGTGCACGACATCGTCACGGCGGACGCGGGAACGGTCTTCGCCACCACGGCGGCCGGCGGCGGCGCGGAGGTCGGCTTCGTCCTCCCGCCCCACGATCAGGACGCCGTGAACGGCCCGTCGGCACGCAGGCGTTCCCGCAGAGCCGCGCGGGTTGTGGCCGGGCCGTGACGCAACGGTCTCCCGGACCCGAGTGCGCGGGTCCGGGAGACCGTTCGTCCTCACCCTGCCCCAGGAGGGGCCGGGGCCGCGACGACCTCGGAGGTCATGGGCGCGTCGGCGGACCCGGAAAGGGACTCAGGACCGCAGCGGGCCCTCGCAGGTGAAGCCGGCGGTGCCCGCCGTGCCGTCGGACCAGATGTCGACGGAACCGAAGGAGCAGTTCATGTCGGCGAGGTTGTTGGCGGCCGGGGCCGCGCGGTCGAGGATGAAGTAGTCCACGGTGCCGGACATGTCGCTGAAGACCCGGTCGGGGCTGCCGGAGTCCGAGAGGTTGGCGGTGATCCGGCCCGTGCAGGTGAAGCGCGGCTTGCCGGTGGTGTCGCCGTTCCCGGCGCAGTCGGGGGTGATCCCGGTGGCGCTCGCGAAGGCCGCGCCGACCCGGTCGGCGGCGGCGTGGGTCAGCGAGCCCACGGGGGTGTAGTGGGTGTCGGGGACGTAGAGGTGGTCGACGTCGCGGATCTCCTCGTCGAGGAAGGCATCGTACTCGCGCTGGATCGTTGTGTCCCGGCCCATGCGGGTGCGCCAGGCGTCGAAGCCCTTGGGGTCGTCGGCGCGCTCGTATCCGTACATCTCCCGCAGCAGGGAGGGGTGTTCGCGCCACAGGAACTCGAAGAACGTGCCCGCGTAGTTGTAGAAGCGGAAGCCGTCGCCGTCGTAGGTGGCGTGGAGGAACCGGTCGACGGTCATCCGGGGCTTGCCGCCGGCGGTGTCGGCGATGATGCCCTTGACCAGGGACTTGCGGACCTTGATGCCCCCGTCGCGGGTGGCGCCGTCGAAGAACTCGGCCGTGCCCTCGTCCATGGCGGTGGTCAGGTCGCCCTGGTACCAGGGGCCTTCGCCGAACATGCCGGGGACGGCCCAGCGGCCGTTGAGGTAGTGGGTGTACTCGTGGCGGAAGAGCTCCTCGAGGGTGAGGCTGGAGTCCTGGGGGACGCGGCGCTGGTAGGTGTAGAAGGTGGCGCCCTGTTCGATGTAGACGCCGCCGTTCTTGGTGCCCATGCCGGTCAGGAGGGGGTGCAGCACCTCGTAGTCGGCGCGTGAGGCGTAGAGGTGGATGTGCAGGGTGGCGTTGGGGTCGCCGGTCAGCGGGACGTCGGTGCCGAGCACCCGGAAGAACTGGGCCTTGACCTGCTTGCTCGCGTAGTAGAGCTGGTCGACGGTGGCCTGGTCGAGGGCGGTGCGGACCTCGATGCCGCCCTTGTCGTAGGTGTAGGTGCGCGGGAAGACCCGGGCCTCTATCTGGGGCTTGCAGACATTGTAGGGCGCGCACGCCTCATAGGTGTTGAGCCAGGTGGCGAGGGAGGCCCAGGGAGCGCTGAGGTCGCCGAAGTTGGTCTCGGCGGTCTTCAGCTGCGCGCCGAGGTCGGCGGTGATCGCGGGGCGCAGGCCGTCGATCTGGCCGAAGCGCCCGTATTCGCTCAGGGCGTCGCGGACGGTCCAGGCGTTGGCCGTGCCCTTGAGGTGGGTGTGGCCGGAGAAGGCGCGGAAGGCGGCGCGATAGCCGGGGTCGGCGGCCACGGCCCGATGGAAGGCGGTGTCCTTGTTGCCGGGGTAGACGCCGAGGTAGTTGACGGTGAGGGCCGCGAGGGCGGCGCCGCCCCAGGCGGGGTCGGCGGCGGTGGGCCGGCCGGGGCCCATGGTGGCCAGCACCTTGGGGACGAGGCCGAGTTGGTGCTGACGCAGGCCGGGCGCGCTGCCGGCGGTGAGCGCCTCGCGCAGGGTCTCGGCGTTCTGCCGGGTGGGGTCGAAGGTGCGGTCGGCGGTGCCGTACGCGTCCGTGGCGCGGCGCATGGCGTCGACGGTCGCGGGGTCGGTGAGGTCGATCTCGTCGTGGGAGAAGTCGTGGAAGACGGCGGCGTGGAGGTAGGTGAAGAGCTCCAGTAGGTGGCTCGCGTCGTCGCCGGTGTGCCGGGGGGCGAGCTCGGCGGCGCGCCGGGCGACGGCCTGGACATGGGCACGGGAGAGGACGGGGACGAGGCGGGCGTCCCAGCTCCAGATGAGGCCGCGCAGACAGCCGTCGGCGGTGACGGCGGGGTCGGTGAGGAAGTCGGCGAGCTGGTCGGGGCCGAGCCGGGTGATGCCGTCGAGGGTGCAGGGGGTCGAGCCGCGCAGGGCCGGGGCGGCGGTGGGTCTGCCGGGTCTGTCGGGTCTGCTTTGCGCGAGGTCGCCGGGTATCCGGCCGGGTTCGCCGCGCTCGCCGCCGGGGACGAGGGTGCGGGTGGTCTGCCGGGGCGGCGCGGCGAGCCGGTCGACGTCGTCGCGGGGGTCGTGGACCGGGGCCGTACCGGTGGCGGTCCCGGAGGCGGACGTGGGGGTGGATGTGGGGGGCGGGGCGGATGGACGGGCGGGCCCGGCCTGGGCCGCCTGGGCCGTCGGCAGGGCCAGAGCGGCCGCCAGGGCGGCGGCGAGCAGCCCCTTGCGCACTGTACGTAGCGCGTACACCGGTTCTCCTCAGGGGGGTTGATGTTGCGTCAGCTACGAGGTGATGCGCGCCGTACCATAGTAATGTGACATTTCACTGACAACCCATAGGACCGCCATGGGCGAACTCTCGACCGACCGTTGATTCTTGACCGGTCGTTCTCGATACGCCTAGGATCGGCGATGTGGCCAGGACCAAGGAATTCGATCCGGACGCCGCCCTCCAGTCGGCTCTTGAGCTGTTCTGGGAGCGCGGCTACGAGGCGACGTCGATGGCGGACCTCGTGGAGCGCCTCGGCATCGCCCGGGCGAGCCTCTACTCGACGTTCGGCGGCAAGCACGACCTCTACCTCAAGGCCCTGGAGCGCTACGGCGAGCAGCAGAACCCTCGCATCGTGGCGGAGCTGTCCCAGCCGGGCCCGGCCCTGCCGGCCGTCCGCGCCCTGGTGCGCCGCTTCGCGGCCGAGGCGGCCGGCGACGCGCCGCGGCGCGGCTGCTTCGTGACCAATACGGCCGTCGAGCTGGGCCCGCGCGACCCGGCCGCCGCGCGCCGGGTCGAGGAGGCCTGGCACCACATGGAGACGGCACTGACCTCGGCCCTGATACGGGCCGCCGCCCAGGGCGAACTCCCCGAGGATCGCGACCCGGTGGCGCTGGCCCGGATGCTCCTGGTCCTCCTCCAGGGCCTGCGCGTGACCGGCCGGCTCGACACCGCGCCGGCCCTGCCGCGGGACGCCGCCGAGCAGGCGCTGACCCTGCTGGACTGACGCCGCGAGGAGCCCTTCCCCGCCCCTCCCGGCCCGCTTTTGTACCCAAATTCAAGACCGATCGTTCTTTTATCTTTGTTTCTGTTATCCGAGGAGTCATCGACATGACCACGCGTTTCTCCGGCAAGGCCGTCCTCGTCACGGGTGGCGGGACCGGCATCGGGCGGGCCATCGCCCTCGCCTTCGCCCGGGAGGGCGCCCGGGTGGTGGTCGCGGGCCGGCGCGCCGAGCCGCTCCGGGAGACCGTCGCCGCCATCGAGGCGGCGGGCGGCGAGGCCACTGCCGTCACCGCCGACGTGACCCGCCCGGCCGACGTCGAGGCCCTGGTCGAGCGGACGGTGCGGCGGTACGGCGGCCTCGACGTGGCCGTGAACAACGTCGGTGTGCTCACCCCGCCCGCGAAGGTCGCCGACATCCCGGAGGACGACTGGCAGACCGTGCTGACCACCAACGTCACGGGCGTCTGGCTGTCGATGAAGCACGAGATCGCGCACATGCGGGCCAACGGCGGCGGCGCCATCGTCAACATCTCGTCCAACCTCGGCGCCCACAAGCGCGTCCCGGGGCTCGGTGCGTACGCCACCAGCAAGGCCGCCGTCTCCGCGCTGACCCGCAGCGCCGCCCTCGACCACATCGGCGAGGGGGTGCGGATCAACGCGGTGAGTCCCGGCCCCGTCGACACCCCGATGTCCTCGCGCCCCGGCGAGTCGGCCCGTGACAAGGCCGAGCGGATGGCCCGCGACGTCCCGGCCGGCCGAGCGGGCAGCCCGGAGGAGATCGCCGCCGCGGTGCTCCACCTGGCTTCCGACGAGGCGGGCTACACGGTCGGCACGGAGCTCGTCCTGGACGGCGGCGTCACGGCCTGAGAGCGGACAGAGCGAACAGAGGAAGGGGCGGGCCCTCGGGCCCGCCCCTTCCTCGTACATCCCGCGTCCCGCGTCCCGCTTACGCGACCAGCTCAGGCTCCGGCTCGGCGGACTTCTCCGCCGCCACGGGCTCGCCCGCGCCGTCGGCCTCGGCCTCGGCCGCCGCCGGGCGGCGGGCCGCCATCCAGGCGTAGACGAGGATGCCGGCCAGGAGGAACAGCCCGCCCTGGTAGACCGCCGCGTAACCGGCACCGGCCACCAGCCAGAAGGAGAAGCCGAACCCGCCGAGCGCGAAGACCATGTCCCGCGTGAACCGGCCCGCGTGGACCTTGTCGCGCTCGCCCTTGAGCAGGAAGTACACCTGCGCGGCGGTGGCCAGGAGGTAGGGGACGGTCGCCGAGAAGGTGGTGATGAGGACCAGGATCTCGAAGACGCCGCCCGAGCCGGAGACGTAGTTGATGATCGTCAGCAGCGAGGCGAGCACCGCCGCGGCGAGCACGCCCGCCGTCGGCACGCCGCGCTTCTTCTTCCCGAACATCGCCGGGAACAGCCCGTCCTTGGCGGCCGCGTAGGGCATCTGGGCGCTCATGAGCGTCCAGCCGTTGAGCGCGCCCACGATGGAGACGACGGCGGCGAAGGCGATCAGTGTGCCGCCCCACTCACCGCCGAACATCGCGTCGACCGCGTCGGAGAACGGCGCCGTGGACTTGGCGAGCTTGTCGTGCGCGACCGTGCCGAAGACCGCCACCGTGCCGAGCAGGTAGACCACGGCGGCACCGATGGTGCCGAACACGCTGGCGCGGCCCACGTTGCGCTCCGGGTCGCGGACCTCGCCCGCGCTCATCGCGGCGGACTCCACACCGATGTAGCTGTAGAGCAGGATCGCCGCCGAGGCGGACAGGCCGCTGGCCCAGCTGCCACCGCCCTCGCTGAAGGAGCCGAGGTTCTTCGGGTCGAAGAAGAAGAGGCCGGCGACGGCGACGAAGAACAGCGGGATGAACTTCAGCACCGTGGAGACCACCTGCACCGCGCCCACCCAGCGGGTGCCGGCGAGGTTCGCCAGCGCCGGGAGCCACAGCATCAGCAGGGCGATCACCAGGTCCGTGCTCTTCGAGGACGAGCCACCGGTGAGCACATGGAAGTAGCCGACGCCGGCGACGGCGAGGGCCGCGTTGCTGACCCAGGTCATCGTCCAGTACGACCAGGCGGACAGGAACCCGGCGAAGTCGCCGAACGCCGCGCGCGCATAGACATACGGTCCGCCGGTGTGCGGATGGCGCTCGGCGAGCCGCCCGAAGACGAGGGCGAGGGCGATCGCTCCGATCGTGAGCACACCGAAGGCCAGCAGGCTGACGGTGCCGAACGGGGCGACCGAGGCGGGCAGCAGAAAGATGCCCCCGCCAATGATGTTGCCCATGACCAGGCAGATGGCCGTGGGGAGGCCGAAGCGGCGTGCGGGAGTGCCGTCGGTTTCTTGCATGGAAGGGTGCGCCTCTCGTACTGCGGGCAGGTCGCTGATTCTGTGGCGACTTCGCATGACTGTGCAAGAGCACAGGTATGTGCGACAGCACATATTGACCGCACTGTGAGATGGCGCAAAATTGAAGTTTTTTGTCCCGCGAGGTGCGCCCGGCGGCCGCAAAAGGTGTTGTGATCACCGCCGCGCACCGTGATTCGTCCACCGTCGCGCGATCAAGCGGAACGGGCGGTTCGCGTTCCGCGAGCGGGGGCGCGGCCTTGCCGGGCACCCTCCGGGGACGGTCAGCCGCCCTCCTCCGGGGCGGGCCCCTCGGCGGCCTCCCCGGTACGGTCGAGGGTCGGGTCCAGCGCGGAGTCGTACGTCCCGGACCCCCGGCAGTGGGCGCACTGCCCCGCGCGGTGGACGGTGTCGGCCGGACCGACGAAGGGGTCGGGGCCCGGGCAGTACGCCAGCGCCCGCGTCCCGTACCCGGAACCGTGACACCACTGACAGGTCCGCCCCGACGGATCCGGCCCGGACGGGGATGTGCGCTCACTCACGCTCGATCACGCTCACTCACCGGGCGTCGCCCACCGATCACCGTTGGTGCGCCCCAGCCTAGATCCCGGGGACCGCCGCGCCGGGCCCGCGCCGGATGTCACCCGAACGGGTTGTGCCGCCCATAGGACACCCATAGGACGCCCATAGGAGGGGACACCTCTGGGCAGGACGCCTGAAAGGGCCTCTTCCCAGACCTGGCACCCAGTGCCAGACTCGGGGGATGATCAAGCGATCGCCCGAAGCGGCGGACCACGTCTGGACGTTGCTCGGCGGGGATCCCGCGCTCATGGCCGCCGTGGAGTACGGCGGCCCGGAGACGGCCCTCCCCGCCCGTCTCCCGGTCCGGGAGACGGCCCGGGCCACGGTGGCCGTCTGCGCGCTGGCCGCCGCCGAACTGCTCGCCGCCCGGCGCGGCGGGCCGCCGCCGCGCGTACGCGTCGACGACGGCGCCGTCGAGACGGCGTTCGCCAGCGAGCGCCACATACGCCGCGACGGCCGCGCCCCGGCCTCCTTCGCCCCGCTCTCCCGCTTCTGGCGCACCGCCGACGGCTGGGTGCGCACCCACGCGAACTACCCCCACCACCGCGCCCGCCTCCTCGCCGCCCTCGGGCTGCCCGACCCGGGGCCGGACGCCGACGCCGCGCCCCTCGTCGAGCGGGTCGCCGCCGAGCTGGCGGGCCGGGAGGCCGCGCGGGTGGAGGAGCTGGTGTACGCGGCCGGCGGACTGGCCGTCGCCGTGCGCACCCCCCACGAGTGGGCCGTCCACCCGCAGGGCGCGGCGGTCGCCCGGCGCCCGCTGCTCTCCCTGGAGCGGATCGGCGAGAGCCCCGTCCGCGAGCTGGGGGCGCCCTCCGGGGCGCTGCCCGCCGAGGGGCTGCGCGTCCTCGACCTCACCCGGGTCCTCGCGGGCCCGGTCGCCACCCGCACCCTCGCCCTGCTCGGCGCGGACGTCCTCCGTATCGACTCCCCCTCCCTGCCGGAGAGCCAGGAGCTCCACGACGACACGGGCGCGGGCAAGCGCTCCACCGTCCTGGACCTGGCCCGCCCCGCCGACCGCGCGGTCTTCGAAGAGCTGCTGGCCACCGCCGACATCATCGTGACCGGCTACCGGCCCGGGGCGCTCGACCGGCACGGCCTGTCCCCGCAGGCCCTCGCCGAACGGCGGCCGGGCCTGGTCGTCGGCCAGCTGAGCGCCTGGGGCAGCTACGGGCCGTGGGGCGAGCGGCGCGGCTTCGACAGCCTGGTCCAGGCCGCCTGCGGCATCGCCGCCACCGAGACGGGCCCCGACGGCGGCCCCGGCGCGCTCCCCGCCCAGGCCCTCGACCACGGCACCGGCTATCTGCTGGCCGCCGCCCTGCTGCGCGCCGTCACCGAGCAGCGCGAGACCGGCGGCACCCGCCTGGCCCGCTTCGCCCTCGCGCAGACGGCGGCCTGGCTGACCCGCGACGTGCCCCACGACGACGGCGTACCCGAGCCCGGCGGCGACGGCCACGACCCCGCGCCCTGGCTGGCCGAGGGAGAGGGCCCGCTCGGGCGGCTGCGGTACGCGCTGTCGCCCGTGGAGTTCACGGGCTCCCCGCGCGACTGGGCCCGGCGGCCCGGCCGCTGGGGCGCCGACGCCCCCGTGTGGCTGTGAGAGAACCCCCGGAGCGAACCCCCGAAGCCAACCCTCGAAGCGAAAGGGAGACCGACGCGTGGCCACCACCATCCGCCGAGCCGTGCTGACCCTGCCCGCGGCCTCCCCCGGCCCGGAGAACCCGCTGCCGCAGCTGGGCACCCGCGGCGACGTCCACCGCCTGGACCGCGCCGCCATGGCGGGCCTGCCGCCCGCCATGGCCCGGCGGATGCGCCACGCGCCGCTGCGCTCCCTGCTGCCCGTACGCCGCCGCGACGACTACACCCGCACCCGGATCCCCACCGACCTCGACGCGATCGTCATCGAGAACGACCGGCTGCGCGCCACGGTCCTGCCGGGGCTCGGCGGCCGGGTGCACTCCCTCGTCCACAAGCCGACGGGCCGCTCGCTGCTCTACTCCAACCCCGTCCTCCAGCCCGCCGGCTTCGCCCTGAACGGCGCCTGGTTCTCCGGCGGCATCGAATGGAACATCGGCGCGACCGGCCACGGCACCCTCTCCGTCGCCCCGCTCCACGCGGCCCGCGTGCCCGCGCCCGACGGCGGCGACATGCTCCGGCTGTGGGAGTGGGAGCGGCTGCGCGACCTGCCCTTCCAGGTCGACCTGTGGCTGCCGGACGGCTCCGACTTCCTCTACGCCGGTGTGCGCGTCCGCAATCCGCACCACCGCGCCGCGCCCGTCTACTGGTGGTCCAACACCGCCGTGCCCGAGGGCCCGCGCACCCGGGTCCTCACCCCCGCCGAGCGGGCCTGGCACTTCGGCTACGACCGCGCCTCCCTGCGCCGGGTGCCCGTCCCCCACTGGGACGGCGCCGACCGGACGTACCCGGCGGACGGCACCCGTCACGCCGACTACTTCTACGACCTCCCCGACGGCGAACGCCGCTGGATCGCCGCGCTCGACGGGGACGGCCAAGGGCTCGTCCAGACCTCGACCGACGCCCTGACCGGCCGCAAGCTCTTCCTGTGGGGCGCGGACGAGGCCGGGCGGCGCTGGCAGGAGTGGCTCACCGAGCCCGGCACGGGCGGCTACGCCGAGATCCAGGCGGGCCTCGCGCCGACCCAGCTGGAACACGTCCCCCTGGAGGCGGGCGGGGAGTTCGCCTGGCTGGAGGCGTACGGGCCGCTGGCGGCCGACCCCGCCGCCGTCCACGGCACCGACTGGGCGGCGGCGCGGGCCGAGACCGCCGCCCGGCTGGAGGCGGCGCTGCCGCGCGCCGCGGTGGACGCCGCGTACGAGGCGTGGCGCCCGTACGCCGACCACGAGCCCAAGGAGACGCTGGCCACCGGCTCCGGCTGGGGCGCACTCGAGGTCGAGCGGGGGCGGCTGGAGCTGCCGGGGACGCCGTTCCCCGTGCTCGGGGACGCGGCCGGTGCCCAGCAGCGGCCCTGGCGGGCGTTGCTGCGCACCGGCACGCTGGGCGAGGAGGGGCCGGAGCCCGGCCCCTCCCTGGTCTCCCCCGCCTGGCGGGAGCTGCTGGAGACCACCGGGCCGGGCCCGCACGCCTCGTACCACCTGGGCGTCGCCCAGTGGCAGGCCGGCGACCGCTCGCAGGCCGTCCGCAGCTGGGAGCACGCGCTCCGGCAGGGCATGGGCTGGCCGGCGCGGCGCGCGCTCGCGGCGGCGGACGTGGAGTGCGGGCATCCGGAGCGGGCCGCCGACCGCTACGCGCGGGCGGTGGCGGAGGCCGACGAGGCGGGTGCGTCCCGGGCCGCGCGGACGGCGCTCGCGCGGGAGGCGATCGAGGCGCTGCTGGCGGCCGGACGGGCGGAGGACGCGGCGGCGGTGCTGGCCGGGGTGCATCCCGCCGCGCGGGCGCGGGGGCGGTTCCGGTTGCTGGAGGCGCGGATTCTTGAGGCGCGGGGGGATACGGCGGGGGCCAGGGCGATCCGCGATGCCGGGGTCGAGGTCGAGGACCTCGGTGAGGGAGAGACTTTCCCCTAGCCCACGCCCCCGGTCCTCAAGCGCCGGACGGGCTGACTTTGTCAGCCCGTCCGGCGTTGTGCTCAACCCGCCCGGCGGTCGACGTACTCGAATACCGATCCGTCCGGGTGACGGGCCACCAGGTTGCTGCCGATGGGCGTCCGCACGGGGCCCGCGATGATCTGCGCGCCCACCGCGAGCAGATCGGCGAGGGCCTCGTCGACGTCCGTGACGGCCAGCGTGGCCGTGATGTTGCGCAGGACGGAGAGTTCGGCCTCCGGTCCGCTCATCAGGAAGAAGCAGCCGACGGCCGCGACCGAGACCCCGCCGCGCCGGAAGCGCTGTGCCTCGGCGCCGGTCAGCCGTTCGTACACCGCGATCGCCGCTTCCAGATCGCTTACGCACACCCTTAGCGAAGTCCCCAGAATGTTCATGAAAAACAGGCTAGTTGACCCGGCAGAGCAGTTCGCCGTGGAGCACCGAGAACCACGCGTCCTCGTGACGCCCCCACTCGTGCCAGGCCTCCGCGATCGCCGCGAGGCCCGCCCGGTCCGTGTGGCCGCCCTCGACGGCGTGGCGGGCGTACGGGTCGGAAAGGGTGCGGTCGGCCCACAGGCCGCTCCACCAGGCGCGTTGCTCGGCGCCCGTGTAGCACCAGGCGCCCGCCGTGGCGGTGACGTCGGTCAGTCCGGCCCGCCGGGCCCAGGACACCAGCCGGCTGCCGGCGTCGGGTTCGCCGCCGCCGGCGCGGGCGACGCTCACGTACAGGCGCTGCCAGTCCTCCAGGCCGGGGACGCGCGGGTACCAGGTCATCGCCGTGTAGACGACGTCGCGGACGGCGACGATCCCGCCGGGGCGGCACACGCGGCGCATCTCGCGGAGGGCGGCCACCGGGTCTTCGAGGTACTGGAGCACCTGGTGGGCGTGGACGACGTCGAAGGAGCCGTCGGGGAAGTCCAGGGCGCGGATGTCGCCGACGGTGAAGTCCACGTTGGACACGCCTCGTTCGAGGGCGACGGCGCGGGCGGTCTCCAGGATGCCGGGGGCGGCGTCGAGGCCGGTGACCCGGCCCCGGTGCGCCAGGGTGGCCAGGTCGGCGGTGATGCTGCCGGGGCCGCAGCCTATGTCCAGGATCCGGTGGTGCGATCGGAGTGAAGGCAGCAGGTAGGCGGCGGAGTCGGCGGCCTTGCGGCGGCCGTGGGAGCGCAGTACGGACTCGTGGTGTCCGTGGATGTAGACGTTCTGTCGTTCCGGCATGGCGGCCCGTTCCCTTCGCGACGTCGTGAAGTGGTGTTTCCACCGTAGGCCGTTCTCTCGCATGGTGAGAAGGCTGTCTTACGATCCGGGACCAGGGGGTTTGTTCGCCCCGCCGCCCGTGTCGGGCCGTCACGCACCCGGTGATCTGCGAAGGTGTGAGGATGCAGCAGGTACCGCCCGCCCTCCCGCCGCCGGAGCGCGGGCTGCCCGTGCTTCCGGAGCTCGCCGAGCGGCTGGCGGGGGCGGCTGGGCTGACGGGCCCCGAACCGGTCGGCGGCGGACGGGCGCTGCGGGAGGCCGCCTGCGGGTACTGGGCGCGGCGCGGCATGCCGACCGAGCCCGGGCGGGTCCTCGCGGCGCCGGGCGCCCAGCCGTTGCTGCTGGCGCTGTTCGCCTCGGCGGGCGGCGAGGTGCTGCTGACCCGGCCGTGCTCGGCCTCGTACAGCCCGCTGGCGCGGCTCGCCGGGCGGCTGGCGTACCACGTGCCGGTGCCGGCCGAGTGCGGTGGCGTGCCCGACCCCTACGCGCTGTTGGAGACGGTGCGCAGGATCCGTGCCGAGGGCGGGCGGCCGCGTTTCCTGGTGCTGTCGGTGGCCGACGACACCACCGGCACGGTCGCCCCGCCGGAGATCCTCCACGAGGTGTGCGAGGCGGCGGCGGCCGAGGAGCTGACGGTCGTCAGCGACGAGACATGGCGCGACACCCTCCATGACCCGCACGGGACCGTGTTCGTGGGGCCCGCCGAGATGTACCCGGACCGGGTCGTCGTCCTCACCGACCTCGCGGGCCCGCTCGCCCCCTCCGGCTGGCCGGCGGCGATCGCCCGCTTCCCGGCCGGCGGATCGGGCCCGGCCCTGTACGCCCGTGCCGTCTCGCTGCTGACGGCGGTACGGGCCGAACTGCCGCCGCCGGTCGCGGCGGCGGTGGGCTGGGCGCTGACCGAGCCGGAGCCCGTACGGGCCCGGTCCGCCGCCGCCGCGCGGCTGTACGGGCTGCTGGGCGAGGCGGCGCGGGTACGGCTCGACGCCGCCGGGGTGCTCTGCCGGCCCCCGCAGACGGGCCCGCACCTGTACGCGGACCTGGGGGAGCTGAGGTCGGCCCTCGCGGCGCGGGGCATCACCGACTCCGTGGAGCTGGAGGACCGGCTGAGCGCGATGCTCGGTCATCCGGTGCCCGGCGGCCACCGGTTCGGGGACGACCCGGACGCGTTGCGGGTGCGGATCGCCACTCCCCCGTTCCTCGGGGCCGACGACGACCGGCGGCGCCGCGCCCTGGGCGCCCGGGATCCGCTGACGGATCCGGATGTCGCGGAGGCGTTGTCCACTTTTGGATCGGCGTTCAGTGAACTCGCCGCCGACTGATCTACCGTCAGTCGGTGGGGCGTGCGACGGCGCGAGCCCCGCGCCCGTACCGCCAGGTTCCGGTTCCCCATGAATGGAGCCCCAGATGACCGAACAGACCGAGCGCCCTCTCGCGGAGCCGCGTCCTCTCGGCGAGATCCGTTCCTGGCCCCGGTCGTTCGCCGACCGTCTCACCGCGCCGCTGCCCGGAGTGCGTGCCATGGCCCGGCTGGCCCGTGAGGGCCGACTGAGGCCGAGCGCCGAGGCGCTGCGCGAGGTCCCGCTGCTGCCGGTCGATCCGGGTCCGCTGCCGGCCGCCGACGCCACCGCGCTCGCCGTCACCTGGGCCGGGCACGCCAGCTGGGTGGTGCGCGTCGGCGGGCTCACGGTGCTGACCGACCCGGTCTGGTCCCGCCGGATCCTCGGCACGCCGCCCCGGGTGACGCCGGTGGGGGTACCGTGGGAGGCCCTGCCGAGGATCGACGCCGTCGTCATCAGCCACAACCACTACGACCACCTCGACGCGCGCACCCTCAAGCGGCTCCCCCGCGACACACATTTGCTGCTGCCCGCGGGTCTGGCGGGCTGGGCGCGCCGTCGCCGGTTCACCCGGGTCACCGAACTCGACTGGTGGGAGGCGGTCGAGCTGCCCGGCCCGGCTGGCCCGGTGCGCTTCGACTTCGTGCCGGCCCACCACTGGAGCAAACGCACCCTCACCGACACCTGCCGGTCGCTGTGGGGCGGCTGGGTACTGACCGCGCCGGACGGCCGCCGGGTGTACTTCGCCGGGGACACGGGCTACGGCTACTGGTTCGCGCGGATCGGCGAGCGCTATCCGGACATCGATGTCGCGCTGCTGCCCATCGGCGCCTACGACCCGCGCTGGATGCTGGGCCCGGTGCACACCGACCCGGAGGAGGCGGTGCGCGCCTGCGCCGACCTGGGGGCGCGGGTGCTGGCGCCGATGCACTGGGCGACGTTCCTGCTGTCCGCCGAGCCGCCGCTGGAGCCGCTGCGGCGGGTGCGGGCGGCGTGGGAGGAGACGGGCCGGGCCCGGGAGGATCTGTGGGACCTGCCGGTGGGAGCCTCGCGGATGCTTGCCGGGTGGGACCGGAGCGTCACGGGGCTGACGTGACGGGTATGCCGCTCACGCGATGCCGGTCCCGGCGAAGGCGAAGGTGAAGTGGTTGGCGCCGTGCCCGGTGCAGGTCAGACGGGAGGGGAAGCGGCTGGCCCGGGTGTCGATGCCGACGGTACGGGTGGTCTCGTCGTAGCTGAACCAGACGGTGCCGTCGCCCAGGACCTCGTCCCCGCCCCGCCGGATCTCCAGCGTCACGGGCACGCCCTCCCGGATGCCGAAGTCCTGGGCGGGCTGATGCGACGTCAGGGCCACGTCGAGGTTGTCCTCGCGGCGCAGGAGCCACAGGGTCACGTCCTGCCAGGTGGTGTCGGCGGCGTGGAACTCCGCCCGGATCACCCGGCCGCGGGGCCCGTCGGGGGCGACGACGGCGAGGCTGTGGTAGCCGCCCGCGGCGATCCGCACGGTGTGGTCGTGCCCGACGGCCTCCAGGATCCCCGACACCTGCCCGTCGCCGTCCTTGCCCGCGCCGAGGAGCTCGCCGTCCCGGGTCAGCGCCAGGCTGTGCAGATGGCCGGCGGCGGCGGCCGTGATCCTGCGGCCCTGGGCGAGGCGCAGGATGCCCGACACCTGGTGGTGCCCGTCCCGGCCGGCGGCGAGCAGCAGGCCGTCGTCGGTGACGGCCAGGCTCTGGAGGGCGGCGGCGGACACGGCGACGACCTTCCGGCCGTCCGCGGCCGCCAGGATCCCGGAGACCTGCCGGTCGTCGTCCCGGCCGGCGGCCAGGATCCGGCCGTCCTCGGTCACGGCGAGGCTGTGGAAGTCGCCCGCGGCCACGGCGGTGACCCGGTGGCCCCGGGCCGCCGTGAGGACGCCGGACACCTGTCCCTCGCCGTCGTGCCCGGCGGCCAGGAGCTCGCCGTCCTCGGTCACGGCGAGGCTGTGCACCGCGCCGCCGTCGACAGCGGTGACCTTCTTGCCCCGGGCCGCGTCACGGGCGCCGGTGACCTGGCCGTTCTGGTCCTTCCCGGCGGCCAGCAGCCGGCCGTCGCGGGTCACCGCCAGGCTGTGGAAGCCGCCCGCGGCCACGGCGCCGACCAGCTCGCCGCGCGCCGCCGCGAAGATCCCGGTCACCTGGGCGTGGTCGTCGAGCCCGGAGACGAGCAGCCGGCCGTCGTCGGTGACCGCCAGGCTGTGGTAGTCCCCGGCGGCGATCGCGCCGATCCGTTCGCCCTCGGCCGCCATGAGGATGCCCGGCACCTGCCCCTGGAGGCCCAGCCCCGCCGCGTGGAGCCGGCCTGCGGCGTGGGCGGATACGGGCGGGTCGACGGCCACGAGGGGCCTCCTTCGGCGCGGACGGGACGACGCGGACCGGACGGACGGCGTGTTGCCGCCGCCGTCCACGCTGGCCGCTCCGCCGGGCCGGGGCACGTGCGGGGCGGCCGAACGCGTGACACGGCCGCCCCCTGGACGCTAGGAGCGCGCCTCCAGGACGTGCACGCACAGGGGCCCGCCATGGGCCGGATGGGTGGTCCGGCGCTCGACGCGCATGCCGAGCTTGCGCATGACGCCCTCGGAGGCGTCATTGCCGACGGCGTGCACGCTCACCAAGCGGGCCAGGCCGCGGTCGCGCAGCGCGAAGTCCAGCACGGCGCGCGCCGCCTCCGTGGCGAGCCCGCGTCCCCAGAAGTCCTTCCCGAACCGCCAGCCGATCTCCACGGCAGGCAGGATCTCCGGCAGGAACGTGGGCACCGACAGCCCCGCGAAGCCGACGAACCGGCCGCTCTCCCGATCCTCCACGGCGAACAGCCCCACGCCGTATTCCTCCCACTCCCGCTCCCACGCGGCGATCCTGGCCACGGTCTCCGCCCGGTCGCGGACCGAGCCGTCGCCGATCCAGCGCATCACCTCCGGGTCGGCGTTGATGGCCGCCATGGGCTCGACGTCGTCCTCGCGCCAACGGCGCAGTGTCAGCCGGGGGGTTGTCAGTCGGGGCGTCGACGTGCGGAGGGTGGTGGTCATGTGCGAATGCTGCCCAGGGGGACGGGCTGCGATGCAGCCCGCGGCGGGGGTGTCAGGGGGCGGCAGCCCCCTGAGAAACGGTGAAAGGGCGGGACCGGGGCCTCCTCACCCCTCCGCCACCGCGATGGCGGCCGCGTGGCCCGCGCCCGCCTCGACGTCGGTCAGCGTCCATCCCGGCGGCGCCGCCGGCACAGCCCCCGTGCCCACATACGTGACCGCCGGGCTCTCCGCCAGCCCCGTCCCCGTCCCCTTGAGGTACGCCTCCTTCCGCGTCCAGCAGCGGGCGAACGCCGCGGGGCGTTCCGGCTCCGGGAGGGCGTCGAGTTCGGCCGTCTCCGACGGGTGGAGCATCCGGGAGACGTCGGCGACGACCGCCGCGGGCTGCTCCTCCTCGACGTCCGCGCCGACCGGTGTGTCCGCGAAGGCGAAGAGGGCCAGCTCCCCCGCGTGGGACAGGTTGAAGTGCAACGACGGCGCCGACGCGCCCGCGACGGCCGGGCGGCCGTGCGGGCCGCCGCAGCCGGGGCACGGTTCGCGTGTCAGGGCGACCCGCTCCGGCGGGAGGCCCAGGTAGGCCCCCAGGAGGCGGCGCAATCCCACGTGCGAGGCGACGAACCGCTCGCGGTGCAGGGGGCGCAGGAAGCCGGCTGCCCGGGTCCGTTCCTCCTCGTCGAGCTCGTCGACGGGCCATGACGAGCCGTCGGCGATCCTCAGCAGCCAGACGTCCGGCCCGCCGCCCGGGCGCCAGGGCCCGGGCAGCGGGTCGCGGCCGAGCTCCCGGGGGCGGATCACGGCGCCTTCGCGGGAGCGGTCGGACCGGCCTCGGCGGCGGCATCCGCCGAGGCCGGAGTCGTGGTGGCGGGGCGCTCCAGGTGGCCGTCCGCCGTCCAGCGGGCCGGGTGGCCCGTGCGGTACATCCGGCCGCCGGGCGGGCCGAAGGGGTCGCCGACGAGGCGTTCGCCGTGGCCGTCGGCCGGCCGGCCGGCGGCCACGTACAGCTCGCCGGTGACACCGGGCGGGCACGGCTGGAGGGCCGCGTCGAGCACGTACAGGCGGGTGTTCCACGCGGGCCGCCCGAGGGGGACGGGCCCGGACTCGCCCGGCTCGCAGCGGTGGTGGGCGGCGCCGGCCGCCTCCCCCGTCCCGTACACCAGGTGCAGCGCCACGCCCGGGAGGGCCCGGTGGAAGGCGTCGACGGCCGCGCGGGAAGGCGCGTCGCCCTCGCAGACGACCCGCCGCAGCGAACCGGCGCACGCCCCAAGGTCCACGAGGAGCGAGCCGAGGAACGAGCTGTCGCAGCGGATCGTCGTGACGCCCTGTTCGCGGATCGTACGGGCGAGGGTCTCCCCCGCCCCGGGCAGGACCACGGTGGCCCCTTCCCGCAGCGGCCAGAGAAGCTCCAGCACCGAGGCCTCCGAGCCGGCCGGGGCGTGGCGCAGCACGCGGTCGTCGGACGTCAGCCCGCATCGGTCGCTCAGCCAGCGCAGCCGGCCGTCGATCGTGGCGTGCGGGACGACGGTTCCGCCGGTGACGCGGGCCGGGTGCTGCGGGGTGAGCGCGCGGCCGGGGTCGACGGGCGGGTGGGCCGCGACGGCGGCCGTCACCTCGGGGTCGTCCAGGGCGACGAGGACCGCGTCCGTGCCGGGCGACGCGTGACGCGAGTCGGTCACGACGCACACGGCGGCGGGGTCGTCGGGCGCGGTGAGCGCGCCGCCCGCCTTGAGGACGGCGAGCACCGCCTCGGCCTCACGGACGCCGGTATCCAGCGCTACGGCGGCCCGGGCCCCGGGCCGTACGCCGAGGCCGGCGAGGTGCCGGGCGAGCCGGCAGGCCCGGGCGCTGAGCTCGCCGTACGTCAGGGTCAGGGCGCCCTGGACGAGGGCGGGGGCGCCGGGCGTACGGGCGGCGCGGGCCTCGACGGGGCCGATGAGGGTGGTCGGCGGCAGGGCGACGGCCGTGTCGTTGAACTCCGTCAGCACGCGGGCGCGCTCCTCGTCCGTGGCGATGCCGAGCCCGGCGAGCGGCCGGTGCGGGTCGCCGTCGGCGAGGCGGGCGAGGAGGTCGACGAAGCGGCGTTGGTGGGCGGCGAGTTCCCGCGCGTCGTACAGCGCCGGGTTGGCGTCGTGGTCGACGCGCAGGCCGGTGCCGTCGGCGCGGTCGTAGACGCTGACGGTCAGGTCCTCGACGGGGCCGCCGGACAGGTTGTGGGCGGTGGAGGGGGCGCCGGCGAAGGTGAGCCCGTAGTCGAAGGGCATCACATTGACCTGGGGGGCGCGGACCGGTTCGGCGGGGCGGTGGCGCTGATGGCGGCGGGCGGCGCGGATGCCGAGGTCGGCCTGGTGGGCGAGCTCGGCGAAGGTGGTGTCGGGGGTGACGGTGAAGCGCAGCGGCAGGACGTTCATGACCATGCCGGGGATGCGCAGGGCGACGGATCCCATGCGGCCCATCATGGGCAGTCCGAGGGTGACGCGCTCGCTGCCGGTGGCCCGGGAGAGGTAGAGGGCCTGGGCGGCGAAGAGGACGTCGGGCCAGGTGGCGCGGACGGACGCGGCGAGTTCGCGCAGCCGGGCGGTCTCCTCGGTGCCCAGGTGGGCGGTGCTGCGCAGGAAGATGGGGGCACCTCCCATGCCGTTCAGGCTATGGGGGAGGGAGGGGGGCGCGGTGCGTCCCGCGAGAGTGGGGCCGTCGTCGGCGGCGTCGCGGAGCCAGTGCTCGCGGTCGCGGTCGTGGGCGGCGGAGCCCCGGTAGGCGGCGTCCTCCTCGACGAGCGCGGCGAGCCGTCCGAAGGGGCCGGGGCCCGGGTCCGTGCCAGCGGCGAGGGCGGTGTAGACGTCGGCGGTGCGGCGGGCGAGGAGGGAGTGGCCGTAGCCGTCGAGGACGGCGTGGTGGACGCGCTGGGACCACAGCCAGCGCCGCTCGCCGACGCGCAGCAGGCCGTGGGCGAACAGGGGGCCGCGCGCGAGGTCGAAGGGGACGGCCAGGCCGGCGCGCATCCAGGCGTGGGCGGCGCCCATGGGGTCGCGTTCGGCGCGGAGGTCGGCGGTGTGCAGGGGGAAGCCGTGGCCGGGCGGCGGGACGTCGACGGGCAGCTGCCGGGGCCCGGCGGGCGTGTCCGCGATCCGTACGCCCAGGGTGTCCGCCTCGCGGGCGACGCGGTAGAGGGCCTCGGCGAACAGCTCCGGGTCCACGTCGCCGTGGATGTCCAGGTACTCGGCGGTGTTGAGCGCGGGGCTGCCCGGATCGAGGGACTGGGCGTGCCACATGGCCGACTGAGCGGCCGTCAGCGGCAGCCCTTCCGGCGCGACGCGCCGGTCGGGGCCGTTGCCGCTGACGGGCCGCTCGAGTGCGGTGATGGTCATGCCAGGGCCCCCAGCAGGGGTGCCCACTCCTCGATGGCCGGCTTCTCCGCGAGGTCGACGAAGGTGACCTCGGTGCCGTGGTCGCGCCGCCAGCGCTCGACGAGGGTCATGATGCGGACGGAGTCGAGCCCGTAGTCCACGAGGTTCTCGTCGTCGGGGATGTCGGCCGGGTCCTCGCCCAGCACATCGGCGACGTCGGCTCGGATCTGTTCCAGGGTCAGGGCCACGGTGCTCACTGTCCTTCGAAGACGCGGTCGGTGGTGGTGACGACCGCGCACTTGGCGGCCGCCCAGCGCAGTGCCATGGCGTGGTCGCCGGCGGAGAAGTCGGCGACGGCGTCGGCGACGAGGAAGGGCTGGATGTCACGCATCCAGGCGTCGCACGCGCTCATCATGACACCGATGTGGGCGTAGACGCCGACGACGATCAGCTGGTCGCGGCCCTGCTCCGCCATCCGCTCGGCGAGGTCGGTGCGGACGAAGGCGCTGTACTTCCACTTGGTGAGCACGGTGTCGCCCGCGTCGGGGGCGACGGCCTCCGCGATGGCCTTGGCGCGCTCGTCGTCGGGCAGGCCCGGGCCCCAGAAGTCCTGCTGGAGGCCGCGCTCGGCGGCGGTCTGGCCGCCGGGCTGGGCGGAGTAGACGACGGGAACGCCGAGGCGGGCGCAGTCCTTCTTCAGCCGCGCGATGTTGGCGAGCAACTCGGTGACGGGCGAGGCGCCGGTCTCGAAGGCGTCGAGGAAGTAGTTCTGGAGGTCGTGCACGAGCAGCACGGCGCGGCTGGGGTCGACCGTCCAGCCGACCTTGTTCGCGGGGAGGTCCGCGGCGGTGGGCATGGGATAGGGGGCGATGGCGGGGAGCGCCATGGTGGTGGGGGCCTTTCGTGGTTCCGGGATGCGTGCGGGGCGGCCGGTGCTCAGCCGCGGGCGGCGGCCGTGTCGCGCAGCCGTGCGGCGATGGCGGCGCGCAGGTCCTTCTTGGAGACCTTGCCGATGCCGGTCTGCGGGAATGCGTCGACGAACTCGACGCGGTCGGGCACCTTGAAGGCGGCGAGCCCGCGCTCGCGCACGAACTTCTTGATGGCGAGGGACTTCACCGGCTCGGCGTCCTCGCGCAGCACGACGTAGGCGCAGGTGCGCTCGCCGAGGTAGTCGTCGGGCATGGAGACGACGGCGGCGTCGTGGACGGACGGGTGGGCGAGGATGTGGTTCTCGATCTCCTCGGCCGCGACCTTCTCGCCGCCCCGGTTGATCTGGTCCTTGGCCCGGCCCTCGACGACGAGGTGGCCCGTCTCCGTGAGCCGTACGACGTCGCCGGTGCGGTAGAAGCCGTCGGCCGTGAAGGCGGTGGCGTTATGCTCGGGGGCCCGCCAGTAGCCGCGGATGGTGTACGGGCCACGGGTGAGGAGGTGTCCGGTGGCGCCCACGGGCAGGTCGTTGTCCTCGTCGTCCACGACGCGGATCTCGTCGTCGGGCGAGATGGGGCGGCCCTGGGTGGTGACGATGGTCTCCTCGGGGTCGTCGAGCCGGGTGTAGTTCACCAGGCCCTCCGCCATGCCGAAGACTTGCTGGAGGGTGCAGCCGAGGGCGGGGCCGACGCGCCGGGCGGCCTCCTCGCTGAACTTGGCGCCGCCGACGAGCAGCACCTCCAGGCTGGAGAGGTCGTGCGGGGTGCCGGCGGCCGCCTCGGTCCACACCAGGGCCAGCGGCGGGACGAGGCCGGTGAGGGTGACGCCCTCGGCCTCGATGAGCGGGAAGGCCACGTCGGGGCTGGGACGCGGGGCGAGGACGACCCGGGCGCCGGCGTACAGGGCGCCGAGGGTGCCGGGCGAGCTGAGGGGGAAGTTGTGGGCGGCGGGCAGCGCGCAGAGGAAGACGCTGTGCTCGTCGACGCCGCAGATCTCGTTGGAGCCCCACAGCGAGTAGATGTAGTCGTCGTGGGTGCGCGGGATGAGCTTGGGCACGCCGGTGGAGCCGCCGGAGAGCTGGAGGAACGCCAGCTCGTGGGGCCGGGGCGCGTCGTCGACGGCGACCGGCTCGGCCGGGACGTCGGCGAGGGCGGTGTGCTCGCCGGGGTCGCCGACGACGAATACGTGCTTCAGGGTGGGGACTTCGGCCCGCACCTTGGTGGCGAGCCCGCGGTAGTCGTAGCCCTCGGCGACGTCGGCGATGACGTAGGCGGCCGCCTCGGTGAAGGCGCAGAAGTGGCGGATCTCGGTCTCGCGGTGCGCCGGGAGGGCGAAGACGGGCAGGGCGCCGATGCGGAAGAGGGCGAAGACGACCTCGAAGAACTCGGCGACGTTCGGCAGCTGGAGGACCACGCGGTCGCCCTTGCCGATGCCCCGGGCGAGCAGGCCGGCGGCCAGCCGGTCGGCGCGCAGGTCGAGTTCGCCGTACGTCCAGCGGCGTCCCTCGCCGGCCGGGTCGACGATCGCGACCCGGTCCGGGTGCTTTTCGGCGCGCTCGCGCAGCATCTGGCCGAACGTTTCGCCACGCCAGTAGCCCTTGGCCCGGTAGCGCTCGGCGAACCCGGCCGGATAGCCGGGCGCGTCGTTGATGTCCGTCACCGGATTCTCCGGATTCACCGGGCTCACTGGTCAACCCCCACTGCCTGAAGGAACGTCTGGAACTTGGCGCCGGTCTCGGCGGTCTCCGCCTCCGGCGAGGACTGCTCGACGACACCCGCGCCCGCGAACAGGCGCAGCGTGCGCTCCTCGGCCTCGGCGCAACGGATGGTGACGACCCATTCGCCGTCACCGCTCGCGTCGCCCCATCCCACCATGCCGGTGTAGGCGCCCCGGTCGAACGGCTCGAGCTCCCCGATGACCCGGCGGGCGGTGTCGGTGGGGGTGCCGCACACGGCGGGCGTCGGGTGGAGGGCGCAGGCCAGCTCCAGGGCGGAGACGGAGGGGTCGGCCGGCTCGCCGACGACGGTGGTGGACAGGTGCCACATGGCGGCGGTGCGCACCAGGGTGGGGCGCGTGGGCACGTCGAGGGTGCGGCAGTAGGGGGCGAGGGCCTCGCGGACGGCGTCGACGACGACGGCGTGCTCGTGGAGGTCCTTCTCCGACTCCAGCAGCGCGGCCGCGCGGCGCACGTCCTCGGCGAGGTCGGCGCTGCGGGGGGTGGAGCCGGCGAGCGGGTTGGCCACGAGGCGGCCGCCGCGCCGGGAGACGAGGAGTTCGGGGCTGGCGCCGAGCAGGGTGCGGCCGGGGCCGGAGGGGACGGCGAAGGTGTATCCGGAGGGGTCGCGACGGGCGAGGCGCTGGAGCAGCGCGGGCAGGTCGAGGTCGCGCGAGGAGCGCAGTTCGAGGGTGCGGGCGAGGACGACCTTGCTGAAGTCGCCGCGCTTCATGCGCCGTACGGCCTCGGCGACCGCTCTGCCGTATGCCTCGGGCGCGGGGACGGGCCGGATGTCCCAGTCGGCCGCGGCGGGGGCGGCGGCGGGCAGGGCGACGAGCGGGTCCTCGGCGAGCGGCGGCGCCCAGCGGAGGGCCTCCGGCACGGCGAGCGCGGCGGGGGCGGTGTGGTCGAAGGGCACGGCCCCGACGACGACGGGCGCGGGGTTGCCCGCGCGGAGTTCGGCCTCGAGGGTCTCGGTGACCCGCCGGTGCAGCGGTGCCGGGCCGTGCGGGACCTCGGCGCGGGTGCCGTGGGCGAGCAGGGTGCGGGTGGGCGAGGCGAAGAACCGGGCGCGGCCGGGTTCGTAGGCGTCGAGCAGCGAGGTGGCGGCGCCGACGGTGGCCGCCGGGTCCGCGGGCCGCCCGTCCGGGCTGGCATCGGGCCCGCGCTCGGTCGGCCGGTCGGCGACGGGGTGAACCGTGGTCACCTGCTGCTCCGTTCCCCCGGTGGGTCGCACCGGGTGTGGGGTTGTGAGGGGGTGGTCGCCGCCGCGTTTTTGGGTGGCAGCGGCCGGGTGGGTGCGCGGCGGGGGCAGACGGGTGCGGCCCGGTGGGCGCAAAGCGCTACGCGCGCAGCGTCGCGCCGCCGTCCACGTAGAGGTCGTGCATCGTGATGTGCCGGGCGCGGTCGGAGACCAGGAAGAGGACGGCGTCGGCGATGTCGGAGGGATCGGCGATCCGGCCGAGGGGGATGCCGACGCGGTACGACCCGGGGTCGCCGTCGATGACGCCGGCGGGCGGCTCGTCGTCGACCCACAGGGAGCGCTGCATCGCGGTGTCCGTGGAACCGGGCGAGACGACGTTGCAGCGGACCCCGCTGCGGGCCAGCTCCAGCCCGAGGCACTTGGTGAACATGGTGGCGGCGGCCTTGGAGGCGGCGTACGCGGCCATGCTGGTGCGCGGCACTCCGGCGGCGTTGGAGCCGACGGTGACGATGCACCCGGAGCGGCGCTCGCTCATCCGGCGGGCGGCGGCGCGGGAGGTGTTGAAGACACCGGTGGAGTTGACGTCGAAGGTGCGCTGCCAGTCCTCGTCGGTGATCTCGACGACGGGCGAAGTGCGCAGCACTCCCGCGACATTGACAAGGATGTCGAGCGGCCCGGCGGTGCGCTCCACTTCCTCGAAGACGGCCTCGACGGCCCGGCTGTCGGAGACGTCGGCGGTGTAGTGGGTCACCTTTTCGGTGCCGTATTCCACCTCGAGCGCCTTGATGCCGTCCCGCGTCGCGTCGACGGCCGCGACCCGCGCTCCCTGGGCGACCAGGGCACGGGTCACGGCCTCGCCTATGCCCTGCCCGGCGCCGGTGACCAGCGCGATCCGGCCGGCCAGTGCGGACTGCTCCACAGCGGTTTCCCCCATTCCACTCGAATTAAGGTAAGGCTTACCTTACACAACATCCCCACCTGGGGGGAATTGGCGTGCGACCGGATAATCGGGCACCCCGTCAAAATCCAAGAGGGCATGGAAAAACCCCGGGGAAACGGATGCCAGCCATTAGGTTAGGCTAACCTCATGCGACTCGTCGTCGAACAGCTCACCGCCGGATACCCCGGCCACCCGGTCGTGCACGGCGTGGACCTGACCGTCCCCGAGGGGCAGGTCGTCGCCGTCGTGGGGCCCAATGGCTGCGGCAAGTCCACCCTGTTGCGCTCCATCGCCCGGCTCCACCAGCCGGACTCCGGCACGGTCCGGATCGGCGATGCCGACATCTGGGGGCTCAACCCCCGCAAGGCGGCGCACCGCATCGCGCTGCTCCCCCAGTCGCCGCAGGCGCCCGAGGCCGTGACCGTCGCCGGGCTCGTCCGCTACGGCCGCCACCCCCACCAGGGCCTCTTCCGCCAGTGGTCGCGCGAGGACGAGCGGGCCGTCGAGGAGGCGCTGGAGGCCACCGGCACCACCGCCCTCGCCGGGCGCCGGCTCGACCAGCTCTCCGGCGGCCAGCGCCAGCGGTGCTGGCTGGCCATGGTCCTCGCCCAGGAGACGCCCGTCGTCCTGCTGGACGAGCCGACGAGCGCCCTCGACCTGGGGCACGCCGTCGACGTCCTGGAACTCGTCCGCGAGGTCGCCGCGGCGGGCCGCACGGTCATGATGGTCCTCCACGACCTGGCGAGCGCCGCCCGCTACGCCGATGTGATCGTGGCCATGCGGGACGGGCGCGTCGTCGCCCAGGGCCCCTCCCGTGAGGTCGTGGACGCCGCCCTCGTCCGCGAGCTGTACGGGGTCGAGTCCGACATCCTCGCCGCCCCCGGCGACGGCTCCCCCGTCGTGGTCCCCGCGCCGCGCCGGCCCGCCGCCGCCCGGCCGGTCCGGGCGGCGTAACGGGGTAGCGGCGTGGCGGCGTGGCTCACCCCGGGCGGCCCGTCACTTGACGAGCTCCAGGACGGGTATGCCCGGCACCTCCATCCCGAAGGTCTGGGCGTAGAGGGAGAGTTCCGCCTCCAGCGCGCGCACGATGTTGCGCTGCTCGCGGAGGCCGTGGCCCTCGCCTTCGAACGCGAGGTACGCGTGCGGCACGCCCCGGCCCTCGACCGCCGCCAGGAACCGCTCGCCCTGCACGGGCGGGCAGACCGGGTCCTCCTTGCCCTGGATCAGCAGGAAGGCCGCGGTGAGCCGGTCCGCCCGGGATATCGGCGAGCGCTCCCGGTAGCGCTCGGGGACCTCGGCGAGCGGGCCGACCAGATACTCGGGATAGTGCGACTCCAGGTCATGGGTGCCGCCCGCCGCCATGGCCGGCAGATCCAGCACCGGGAAGCAGATGGCCCCGCAGGCGTAGAGGTCCGTGGCCACCAGCGAGGCGGCCGTCGTCCAGCCGCCCGCGCTGCCGCCGCGTATCGCCAGCCGGGCCCGGTCGGCGCCGCCCTCCTCGGCCAGCGCCTCCGCGACGGCGGCGCAGTCCTCCACGTCCACCACGCCCCACCGCTCCTTGATCCGGTCTCGGTAGGCCCGCCCGTAGCCGGTGGACCCGCCGTAGTTGACCTGGACGACGCCTATGCCCCGCGAGGTGAAGTAGGCGATCTCCAGGTCGAGCACCAGCGGCGCCCGCCCGGTGGGCCCGCCGTGCGCCCACACCACATACGGCGGCGCCTGATCGGCGGGGGCCGTGTGGTCGGGGCTGTGCGGCGGATAGACATGGGCGTGGACGTCCCGCCCGTCGGGCCCGGTGAAGGTACGGATGAGGGGCTCCGGGTAGTAGGCCGGGTCCACGACGTCCCGGTGCCGGGCGCCGATCGCGCGGGCCCTGCCCGTACGGATGTCGAGCTCCACCACCTCGTAGCCGCTGCGCGGACTGGCGGCGACCCCCACGACCCGCGAGCCGTCGGCCGCCAGGGTCGCGGCCCACTCCGTCCACGGCCCGGCGGCGTCCACCAGCTCGCCGGTCTCGGGGTCGAGGATCCCCAGCCGCTGGGCGCCCCGGCCGTGAACGACGGCCACCAGCCCCCCGGCCAGCGGGACGAACCAGCTCAGCCCGGCCCGCCACAGCGCCCCCGCGAACTCCTCCTCGCGCGGGCAGAGATTGACGCCCTCCCCCGTCTCCGGATCCACCCGGTACGGATTCCACCACCCCGTACGGTCGGTCATCGCCAGCAGCGACCCGTCATACGCCCACTCCACCTGGGCGACGGCCTCCGCCGCGCCGCCCAGCACCGTCCGCGCGCCCGTCAGCAGGGCGCCGCCCGCGGCCTCCGTGACCTCGGCGACCTTCAGCTCCGTGCCCTCCCAGGGCATCCGGGGATGGTCCCAGGCCAGCCACGCCGCCCGCCGGCCGTCCGGGGAGAGCCGGGGCCCGGTGACGAAACGGCTGTCGTCACCGGTGAGCTCGCGCACCGCCGCGCGGTCCCCGGCGGCCGAGCCGTCCAGCGGCACGGCGGCCATCAGCCGCCGCAGCCGGTCCGGCCCCTCCCCGGTGAACTCCTCCAGCACGCACCACACTTCGCCGCGCTCCGGCAGCAGCACCGGATCCGCCCAGCGCAGCCCGCCGCCCACCGATGACAGCGGGGTCAGCGGCCGGGGCTCCGCACCCGCCGGGCCGTCCGGCTCCCACACGTACAGCCGCTGATCGGCGAAGTGGACGAAGACCACCAACGGCCCCCCGGTCTCCCGGGGCACGGCCGCCCAGGGGCGGCCGCCGTACTCCATCACCCGGCTGCGGACGTTCCACGGCGCGGCCAGGGCCGAGCCCTCCTCGCCGCCGGTACGCCGGCGCACCAGGGTCGACCGGCCGCCCTCCGCCGGGCAGGAGGTCACCCACCACACTTCGTCACCGACCGTGCCCACGAACTCCGGCCGGCCGTCGTGCGCCGCGGCGAGCGCGGCGTCGATCGGGGACCGCCAGGCTCCGTAGGGCGCCGTGGACACCATGATTGCTACGCCTCCTCAAGAAAACTGCTCATCAAGCCGTACTCATCAAAAACTGGTCGAGCACCCGGACGCCGAAGTGCAGCGCCTCGACGGGCACCCGCTCGTCCACGCCGTGGAACATCGCCTGGTAGTCGAAGCCGACCGGCAGCCGGACCGGTGAGAAGCCATAGCCGACGATGCCCAGCCGGGAGAACTGTTTGGCGTCCGTGCCGCCCGACATACAGAAGGGGACCACATGCCCCTCCGGGTCGAACGTCTCGATCGCCGTGCGCATCCTCTCGAACACCGGGGCGTCCACCGGCGCTTGCAAGGAGACCTCTCCGTGGTGGAGCTCCCACTCCACGTCCGGCCCGGTGAGGCGGTCCATGGTGGCGCGGAACTCCTCGTCGCCGCCCGGCACGGTACGCCCGTCGACGAAGCCGATGGCGATCCCCGGGATGACGTTGATCTTGTAACCGGCGTCCAGCATGGTCGGGTTGGCGCTGTTGCGGACCGTCGCGGCCACCAGCGCGGCCGCCTTGCCGAGCTTGCCCAGCAGCTCGTCCAGGTCGAAGCCGGGGGCGTCCATGTCGACACTGATGCCGTGCACGGCCGCGATCTCCCGCAGCGCGGCCCGGACCGTCGGTGTGAGCCGCACCGGCCAGCGGTACTCCCCGATCCGGGTGATCGCCGCGGACAGATTGACGACGGCGTTCCGCCGGTTGATCTTCGAGCCGTGCCCGGCGGTGCCCCGCGCGGTCAGTTTCAGCCAGGCGGAGCCGCGCTCCCCCGCGCCCACCGGATACAGCCGCAGCCCCCCGTCGGCGTGGAAGGTGTACCCGCCGGACTCGCTGATCCCGGTCGTACAGCCCTCGAAGAGCACGGCGTGCTCATCGGCGAGGAAGCCCGCGCCGGGCACGCCGCTGTCCTCCTCGTCGGCGGTGAAGGCCAGCACGATGTCACGCGGCGGGCGCACCCCGGCCCGGGCCCAGGCGCGGACGACGGCCAGGACCATCGCGTCCATGTTCTTCATGTCTATGGCGCCCCGGCCCCACACCACGCCGTCCCGGATCTCCCCCGAGAAGGGGTGCACGGTCCAGTCGGCGGGCTCCGCCGGGACCACGTCCAGATGGCCGTGGACCAGCAGGGCCTCCGCGCCCGGGTCGCGGCCGGGCACACGCGCGACCACATTGGTGCGGCCGGGATCCTTCTCCAGCAGCACCGGCTCGATGCCCACTTCGGCCAGCCGCTGGGCGACGTACTCGGCGGCCGGCCGCTCCCGGCAGTCGCCGCCGCCCCGGTTGGTGGTGTCGATGCGGATGAGGTCCGAGGTGAAGCGCACCACCTCGGCCAGTGCCCGCCCGTCGATTCTCTCGCCCGGCGGCTCGGCCCCCGGCCCCGGCTCCCCGTCGCCCCCGCGCGTCTCCTCAGCAGCCATTACCGCTCCTCCACCGCGACCGGCCCGACGGCCGTGACGCCCTGGAGCGGCGGATTGCCTCGTCCATGACGATCGTCACCGGCCACCGGCACTATCAGCACACCGTATGCGCCGCCGACCGGTGAATCCGGCAGGCCCTCGCCCGCCCGCGCCCCGTTCACCCGGACGCCGGTGGTCCCCGCCGTGCCCACCGAGATCAGGATCTTCATGCCTCGTCACGTTACGCGTCCGTGAACACCCCGGCCAGGCCTGTGGATAACTCCGGTCCCGCGTACCGGCACAGGCGGCCCAGGCTGCTCAGCCGTCTCCCTCGGCCGGTGCGCCGGCGCGGCCCACCACGAACCAGTGGGCCGGCAGCAGGATCCGTCTGCCGTCCGCGTGGAAGCCGGTCATGGCCAGCTCCGTCGCCCCCTCGGCACGGATCGCGAGCCCCGCCCCGCGCAGCAGCCCGGCCACCTCGCCGCCGGACGCGGCGGCCGGCCGCAGGTCGTGCTCGAAGACGCGCCGGAACTTCTCCGCCGTACCGCCGGAGGCCCCGGCCGCCTCCGCGATGACGTCCTTGGCGGCCGGTTCGAGCTCCACCACGAAGGCCCGGCCCCGCGCGCCGACGAGCTCCGCGACCGCCGCCGCGACGGCCGGCCGGTCCTCGGGGTCGCTCTGGTGGATGACCGCCCGCAGATACACATGGCTGTCGCCCAGCCGCTCGTGGAGCGCCCGGACCGCCGCCGTGTCCACCAGGTCCAGCCGCTCGTACGCGGCGAGCCCCTCCGGGTCCGCGCGGCGGGCGTGCTCCACCGCCGCCCACGACAGGTCGACGCCGATCGCGCGCGGGAAGTGCCCGGCCAGCCAGCGGGTCCGGGTGCCGTTGCCGCAGCCCAGGTCGACGACGGGCAGCGGGAGTTCCCCGGGGAGCGCGAGCAGCGCCGGATGCGCCTCGGCGGCGGTCTCCGGCTCGGAGTCCCAGATCGCCTCGCCCGGTGCTCCGGAGGAGGCGCCCCAGTAGCCCTCCCACGCGTTCAAATAACGTTCCGTCACGCTCATGGGCGCACCAGCGGTTGCTCGAACCACACCGTCTTCCCCCGTCCCGAGTGACTGGCGCCCCATTCGCGCGCCAGTGCACTCACTACCCGCAGCCCACGCCCGTATTCGTCCTCCTCTCCGATGCTCAGCAGGGCCGGGAGCGTGTGGTCGTCGTCCGTGACCTCGCACAGCAGCACGTCCGTCCGCACCAGGCGCAGCCCCACCCGGCCGGTGCGGGCGTGCCGGACGGCGTTGCCGACGACCTCGCCGGCCAGGGTCTCCGCCGTCGCCACCGCCTCGTCCAGCCCCCAGGCGACGAGCTGTTCACGGACCAGCCGCCGGGCGCGGGGCACCTCGTGGGGCTCGGGCGCCAGCTCCCACTCGGCCACGTGGGCGGGCGGGATGCCGTTGAGACGGGCCATGAGCAGGGCCACGTCGTCGTCGCGGCCGCCATGGGTGTTGAGGGCGCGGATGATGGTGTCGCAGGCGTCGTCCATGGACGCGGCGGGATGGGCGGCGGACTCGCAGAGCGCGGCCAGGCCCGCGCCGATGTCCTGCCCGCGCACCTCCACCAGACCGTCGGTGCACAGCACCAGCCGGTCCCCGGGGGCCACCCGGACCGTAGCCGTCTCGAAGGGCACCCCGCCCACGCCTATGGGCGCTCCGGTGGGCAGCTCCAGCAGCCGGCTGCGCCCGTCCTCGGCCCGGACGAGCACCGGCGGGATGTGCCCGGCGTTGCCTATGGTCAGCTCGGAGCGGATGGGGTCGTAGACCGCGTACAGACAGGTGGCCAGATAGTGCTCGCCGAGCCGCTGGGCGAGGTCGTCGAGGCGGCGCAGCAGCTGCCCGGGCGGCAGGTCGAGGGCCGCCATGGTCTGCACGGCGGTGCGCAGTTGTCCCATCATGGCGGCGGAGTGGAGGCCGTGGCCCATGACGTCGCCGACGACGAGGGCGGTGCGGGAGCCGGGGAGCTTGATGCTGTCGAACCAGTCGCCGCCGACCCGGCCCAGGCGGGTGCCGGGCAGATAGCGGGTGGCGGTGTCGCAGCCCGGCATGCGCGGGGTGAGCTGCGGCAGCATGCTGTCCTGGAGGGTGTCGGCGACGTTCTCCTGGTGGGTGTACATCCGGGCGTTGTCGAGGACGAGCCCGGCGCGGGCGGCGAGTTCGGCGCCGGTGGTGCGGTCCATGTCGTCGAAGGGCGAGCGGTCGGCGCGGCGCAGGAGCACCATGAAGCCGAGCACGACGTTCCGGGCCTTGAGGGGCACCACGAGCAGGGAGCGCTCATTGATGAGGGGCCGCAGGTCCCGCTTCTCGAACTGGGCGGAGATCCGGTCGCCGAGCTCCTCTCCGATCCGGGGGATGAGCACGGGCTCGCCGGTGACCATGCACCGGAAGAACGGGGTGTGCTCGGGGAAGGCGATGGCCTCGCCGACGGGGACGGTGTCGTCCCAGCGGCCCGGCTCGTCGTTGTGCTCGACCCAGACGCGGTGCCAGACGGTGGTGACGTCGGGCGGCCCGTCGGGGAAGCCCTCGCCCGCGAGGACGGCTGCGCGCAGGTGCGTCCCGGCGAAGTCCGCGAAGCGCGGTACGGCCGCGCTGGTGACCTCGCGGATGGTGCGCTCGAGGTCCAGGGAGGTGCCGATGCTGCCGCTGACCTCGTTGAGGAACTCCAGGCGCTCGCGCACGGCCGCGTATTCGAGGTCGAGTAAGGAGGAGGAGCCGGTGGCGGGTGCTCCGGCCGTGGCTCTGCCCGGCTCCCCCGCCGTGGCCGCCCGCGCCGCCCGGGCCTGCCCGGACCGGCGCTCGGCGCGCCGGGGCACGCCCCAGTCCGGGGTGACGGGCACCTGATGGAACCGGTTGAACTCCAGGACCGGGTAGCCCAGTTCCAGTACTTGGGAGACGATGCGTCCGCTCGTGGCGGGCCCCATGGCGGGCAGGATGTCGGGGAGGCGCCGGGCGAGCTCCTCGGAGTCGGGGAAGGCGGTGTGCGGGGCGAATCCTGGCGCGGTCAGTTCACGGCCGGCGCGACCGCGCCCCACGCGGCCGTCCTCCACTCGGCCGGGGCCCGCCCCGCCCGGCTCGTCCTCGGCGGCGAGCACGAGGAGCCGTGCGGTGCCGCAGCCGACCAGGGGGTAGGCCCACCAGAGCACGTCGATCCGGCCGCGCCCGGGGGCGTCGCAGCGGGCCCGGCCGGCGCTGGGGTGGCCGGGCAGTCCGGAGAACGCGCCGCATATGGGCATGAGGTCCCCGGCGGGGCGGCCCAGGGCCTCCTCCTTGCCGTGTCCGAACAACCGGCTCGCTCCCGAGCTCCAGTGGGTCACCAGCCCCTCGGCGCCGACCACGGCCACCGCGAGCGGGATCCGCCCAGGGACGGGCCGTCGCCACGCGGGGGCGGACTCCGGCGTGCCAGGCTCCATGGGCGGTTGCTCCTTCGTACACGTACGCCAGATCTTCGCCACCATCCTCCACCGTAGGCCCCGGAGGGGCCGAGCGGACGGTATTCGGTGAAGAGGCCGTGCGCCGGGGCGTGTTCACCCCCGCCGGGGGCGCGCCTTCCCCTGAACCGGTGTGCTCAATCCGTCGTTTCCAGTGTCTGTACGGTCCGACCCGGCCCGGTGCGGTCAGTCGGCGTGCCCCAGCTGGAGGTCCCGTTCGGTGCGGCCGCCGCCCGCGACCTGGAGGACGGTGGCGACGGGCGGGTAGCCGGCGGCGACGACCGTGTACTCGCCCGCGGAGAGGTCCACGAAGCGGAAGGTGCCGTCGGCGCCGGTGATGGCGGAGTCCACGACGTTGCCCGCGGCGTCCAGCAGGGTGACGCGGGCGTCCTCGACGGGCCGGCCGCCGCTGGCCCGTACGGTGCCGCGCAGGACGGCGCCGCCCGCGAGTTCGATGTCCTGGCGGGTCTCCCGGGCGGACTGGACGCTCACGGGCAGGGCCGCGGGCCGGAAGGCGGGGGCGCTGCACGCGAGGGTGTACTCGCCGGCGACGAGTTCGTCGATGACGTAGCCGCCGTCGGGTCCGGTGCGGGTGGAGGCGACGACCTCGCCGTGGACATTGGTCAGGGTGACGAGCGCCTCGCGCACCGGTGTGCCGTCGGCGGTGGAGACGGTGCCAGCCAGCCGTCCGGCGCCGCCGAGGACGACGTCGAGCTCGACGGGCCGCTCCCCGACGGTGACGGTGACGGCCTGCGGCTGGTGGCCGCCGGCGGCGGCGATCAGTACGTAGCTGCCGGTGCCGGGTGTGCTCAGCGCGTACCGGCCGTCCTCCCCGCTGGCACCCCGGCCGATCTGGCGGCCCTGGATGTCGATGAGGGTGAGCGCGGCGCGCGGCACGGTGGTGCCGTCGTGGTGCTGGACGGCGCCGGTCACGGGGATGCCCGCGACGAAGTGCGGGGGCTCGGTCGGGGGGAGGACGGTGCGCGCGGAGGGAATGGCGGCTTCGGCTGCGTTGTGGGACACCAGTGGTTTCTCTTTCAGCAGGAAGGCGAGCAAAAAGCCCACGATGAGCACCGGTACGAGGTAGAGGAAGATCCGCGGCATGGCGTCGGCGTAGGCCCGGATATAGCCGTCGCGCAGCGGGGCGGGCAGGGCGTGCACCAGCTGGGGGGTGAGGGCGTCCGGGGCCGGGAGCCCGGTGCGGGGCGGCAGTTCGGCGGCGAGCGCGTGCTCGAGGCGGCGGGCGAAGAGGGTGCCGAAGACGGCCGCGCCGAGCGAGCCGCCGATCTGCCGGAAGTAGTTGTGGGCACTGGTGGCGGTGCCGAGGTCGGCGGGGTGCGTGGAGTTCTGCACGGCCAGGACGAGGACGGGCAGGGCGAGGCCGATGCCGACGCCGAGGATGGCCATCCAGAGGCTGTAGACCAGCCGGCCGGTCTGGACGTCCAGGTGGGAGAGCAGGTACATGCCCTCGGCGGAGAGCGCGCCGCCGAGGATGGGCAGGAGCTTGTAGTGGCCCGTTCGGCTGATGAGGTGGCCTGCGACGAGCGAGGCGACGACGATGCCGCCCATCATGGGCAGCATCAGCAGCCCGGACTCGGTGGCCCCCACGCCGTCGACCATCTGGAGGAACGTGGGCAGATAACCGGCCGCGCCGAAGAGGGCCACCCCGGTGACCGCGCCGACGAGCGCGGTGACGACGAAGACCGGGTCCCGGAAGAGATGCGGAGGGATGATGGGTTCGGCGGCGAAGTGCTCGACCATGACGAAGAGCAGGGCGGTGCCGAGCGCGCCGGCGGCCAGGCCGAGGACGGTCCGGGAGGACCAGGCGTAGGTGGTGCCGCCCCAGGTGGTGAGCAGCACGGCGCAGGTCGAGCAGGCCGTCAGCAGCAGCGCCCCCAGGACGTCGAAGCGGGCCCGGCGCACGGGCCGGGGCAGCCGGAGGGCGCCAGCGACGACGGCGAGGGTGATCAGCCCGAAGGGGACGTTGACGTAGAAGCACCAGCGCCAGGAGGTCCGGTCGGTGAGGAAGCCGCCGAGCAGCGGGCCGGCGACCGAGGCGAGTCCGTAGGCGGCGCTGATGACGCCCATGTGGCGGCCGCGCTCCCGGGGCGGGACGAGGTCGGCGACGATGGCCTGGACGCCGATCAACAACCCTCCGGCGCCCACGCCCTGGATCGCGCGGAAGGCGATGAGCTGGTCCATGGTGTGCGACCAGCCGGCGAGGGCGGAGCCGGTTACGAAGAGGGCGATCGCGAAGAGGAAGACGGTCTTGCGGCCCCGGAGGTCGCCCAGCTTGCCGTGGAGCGGGAGGGCGATCGTGGAGGTCAGCAGATAGGCCGTGACCGCCCAGGACATCCGGTCGAGGCCATGGAGCTCTCCGGCGATCCTCGGCAGGGCGGTGGCGACGACGGTCTGGTCCAGCGCCGCGAGCAGCAGCGTGAGCATCAGGCCGGCGAAGACGAGGCGCACCCGGGCCCGTCCGGGCTCGGGGAGTGGATCGGCCGCAGCGGGTGGCGAGGGGGGCAGGGTGAGCGTCCTGTCGCTCTTCTCCAAGGTGGCCTCGAAGGTCGTCCCGCCCACGTAACTACTCCCCTCGTCGCGCCTGCGTTGCCGCCCATTTCTCGCATTACGCGACAACGGCCAGCAAGCGCGACGATTTGTCGGGGAGCGTCCGGCACGGCACTTTCTGCCGGTCGGAGGCGGTTTGGGCACAGCGTGGCCGGGCCGGGAAAACCACTCGAACCGGTGAGCCCGGACCGGACCGGTCCGGGCGGTCCCGTCCGGCCCGCGCTCAGCCCGCGCTGGTCCCGCCCTCCACCTCGGCGGCGAGGCGGGCGAGCACGGCGTCGTAGATACGGCCGAGGCCCTTGGGGGCGAAGGCGCGCTCGAAGAAGCCGCCGATGCCGCCGGCGCCCTGCCAGGTGGTGGTGACGACGACCTTGGAGCTGCCCTCGCCGGCGGGGGTGACGGTCCAGGTGGTGACCATGGAGGAGTTGCGGTCCTTCTCCACGAGCTGTCCGTCGGTGGGCTCGTCGACCTCCAGGAGGCAGTCGCGCACCCGCTTGCTGGTGGCCTGGAGCTTCCAGTGCACGAGCGTGCCCTTGCCGTCGCCGCCCTCGCGCACCTCGTATTCGCTGAAGTGCTCGGGCAGCAGCTTGGCGCGCGTGCCGCTGTAGTCGGCGAGGGCGTCGAACACGTCCTCCGCGCCTGCCGCGATGATCCGCTCCGTCGTGGCCTCGACCTGACCCATGACTAGTCCTCCGGGACGTTGAAAGAAGTGCTGTCTTGCCGCTTACCGCGGGTGCGCGCAAAGCCAATCACCATCGGCGCGACCACCAAAATCCGGGGCCGTCCGACGGCGGCCCGCACTAACCTCCGCACATGGTGACCATACGGACGATGACCGCCGCCGACACGGACGCGGTGGCGGAGATCCGGGTGAGCGGCTGGCGGGCGGCGTACGCGGGGATCGTCCCGCGGGCGTATCTGGACGCGATGGACCCGGTGGCGAACGCGGCGGCGCACCGCGAACGGCTGGCCTCGGGGAGTGATCCGGCGGTGAACGCGGTGGCCGAGACTGCGGGGGCCGTCGTCGGCTGGGTCTGCTTCGGGCATTGCCGCGACGCCGACCAGCCACCCGCCTCGGGCGAGTTGTACGCGCTCTACATCCGCCCCGGCCTGATCGGCACCGGCGTCGGCCGGGCCCTGTGGGGCGCGGCGCTGGAGGGAATGCGGGCGCGCGCGGGGTGCTCGGAGGCGCGCGTGGTCCTGTGGGTCGCGAAGGACAACGCGCGCGCCCGTCGTTTCTACGAGCGCGCCGGCTGCCGGCCCGACGGCGCCGAACGGTCGGACGACTACGCCGGGACGGCCGTGCCGGAGGTCCGCTACGTACTGGACCCGGTCCGCGCCCCCTGAGCCCCGCCGCCGCGCCCGGCCAGCCGGGACAGGGCGGCGACGGCGGCCGGGCGCAGTCGTTCGTGTTCGCGGGCGGCGACGAGCGTGGCCTCGGCCCGGCGGTCGCCGAGGGCGCCCAGGCCCTCGACGCAGGCGCGGGCGATCGGCCAGCAGTGGTCGCGGGCCGCCAGCAGCCGCTCCAGGGTGGTGAGCAGCGCGGGTACGGACTCGGGGGCGCGCAGCTCGGTGAGCAGCCGGACGGGGTGGAGGGCGTAGGCGGTGCGCAGGGGGTTGGTGACGAGGGCGGCGGCGGCGCGGGCGGTGCGGGGGTCGCGCAGCCGGGCGAGGGCGTGGGCGGCGGTGGCGCAGCGCACGGGCTCGCGGTAGTTGAGGAGGAGGACGAGCGTCTCGAAGGCGCGGCGGTCGCCCTTGACGCCCAGGGCGAAGGCGGCGATCTCCCGGGCCCACAGGGGGCGTTCGGGGGCCACCAGGACCTCGGCGAGTTCGTCGCGCGCGGCGGCGTCGTCCGCCTTCACGAGCGCGAGCAGCCGTTCGTAGGCCGTGAACTCGGCCGGGGAGACCAGTTCGGCCCGGACCCTGCGCAGCAGCGCGCGGAGCTCTTCGTCCATGTCCCGCTCTCCTCCCCGAGTGGCCTGGGCCACATCGTAAGTCGCGCGTACGACCCCTGGCGCTCTTGGTTACCCGTGAGTTAATCTCCCGGCAAGAGCAGTACCCCCCGCTCTGGCGCCTGGTGACGCGGCCGCCACAGCGTTGACGTCGGTTCGGTTTTCCCGAGTACGGCGCGGTCCAGGGACAGGGCCCCGCCGGTCGTACAACTCCCTTCCGCGGACCTCCCTCCGTCCGTTCGCGGAACCCCCTGGCCGCCGCCCCGCGCGCGGCCGCCGACCGCCGTCCGCTCCCCTCGCGCAGGGGAACACCCTCTGGAGTCTCGCGATGGACCGTACGTCCACCTCTGAGCCGTCCTCCCTCAGTCCGGACCCCCGCCCGAAGTCTCTCAGGACCGTCGCCGTGATCGGGCTCGGCACGATGGGTACCGGCATCGCCGAAGTGCTCACGCTGGCCGGCCGCGAGGTCGTCGGTGTCGACGTCAGTGACGCGGCCGCCCTGCGGGCCGGCGCGGCGCTGGAGGCCGCCACCGCCCGTGCCGTGGAGCGCGGCCGGATCACCGAGGCCGAGCGCCGGGCCGCGCTGGGCCGCTTCCGGACCGCCACCGACCTGGCCGCGGCCGCCGACGCCGATCTGGTGATCGAGGTCGTGCCGGAGGACTACGACCTCAAGCACGAGGTGTTCACCGCCCTCGACGCCGTCGTGCGCCCCACCACGATCCTGGCGACCGGCACCAACGCCCTGTCGGTGACCCGGCTGGCCGCCGACTCGGCCCGCCCGGAGCGGGTCCTGGGCCTCCACTTCTTCAACCCGGCGCCGGCGATGAGACTGGTGGAGATCGTCTCCTCGGTGCTCACCGACCCCGCGGCCGTGGCCGCCGTCACCGATCTGGCCCATGAACTGGGCAAGGAGCCGGTCGCGGTGGGCGACCGGCCCGGATTCGTCGCCGACGGGCTGCTGTTCGGCTATCTCAACCAGGCCGCCGCGATGTACGAGGCGCGCTACGCCACCCGCGAGGACATCGACGCGGCGATGCGGCTGGGCTGCGGGCTGCCGATGGGGCCGCTCGCGCTGCTGGACCTGATCGGCGTGGACACGGCCCGTACGGTCCTGGAGGCGATGTACGCCGCCTCGCAGGACCGGCTGCACGCGCCCGCGCCGGTCCTGGGGCAGCTGGCGGCGGCCGGGCTGACCGGCCGCAAGGCGGGGCGCGGCTTCTATACCTACGAGGCCCCGGGCTCCTCGGCGATCGTGCCGGACGCCCTGACCCCGCCCCCGCCGGCCGCCCGGGCCGGGGGGCGCGCGGTGGACCGCGTCGGTGTGGTGGGCTCGGGGACGATGGCGAGCGGCATCGCCGAGGTCTTCGCCAAGGCGGGCCTGCCGGTGGTGCTGGTGGCGCGGACGCCCGAGAAGGCGGAGGCGGCCAAGGGGCGGATCGCGAAGTCGCTGGCGCGCGCGGTGACGAAGGGGCGGATGACGGCCGGGGAGCGGGAGGCCGCGCTCGCGGCCGTGACCCCGGCGGGCTCGCTGGACGCGCTGGCCGAGGTGGACCTGGCCGTGGAGGCGGTGGCGGAGGACCTGGACGTCAAACGGGAGCTGTTCGGCGCGCTGGACAAGGTCGTGAAGCCGGGCGCGGTGCTGGCCACCACCACCTCCTCGCTGCCGGTCGTCGCCTGCGCCCGGGCCACCTCACGCCCGCAGGACGTCGTCGGGATGCACTTCTTCAACCCGGCGCCGGCGATGAAGCTGGTCGAGGTGGTGCGGACGGTGCTGACCGCCGACGACGTCCACGCCACCGTCCGCGCGGTGTGCGCCCGGGTCCGCAAGCACCCGGTGGACTGCGGGGACCGGGCCGGCTTCATCGTCAACGCCCTGCTGTTCCCGTATCTGAACAACGCGGTCAAGATGGTCCAGGAGCACTACGCCTCGCTGGACGAGATCGACGCGGCGATGCGGCTGGGCGGCGGCTATCCGATGGGCCCGTTCGAACTCCTCGACGTCGTGGGCCTGGACGTCTCCCTGGCCATCGAGAAGGTGCTGCACCGCGAGTTCCGGGATCCGGGGCTGGCGCCGGCGCCGCTGCTGGAGCACCTGGTGGCGGCGGGCTGCCTGGGTCGCAAGACCGGCCGCGGCTTCCGCGAGTACGCGAAGGCCTGACCGGCCGGTGCCCGGTGAGGGGGCGGGGTGGGGCGGACTGCTCGAACCCCGGAAGGGTCCGTCCCGCCACGCCCATACGGACGCGTGTTACGTTCCCCACATGTCCCAGCCCGCCAAGTCCGCCCGCGTACCGCGCGGGGCCACCATCGAGTCAGGAGGAGCCCCGGGCCCGAAGGCCGCCAAGGCCCCCCGAGAGACCGGCCCCGGGAGCGCCGGCGCCCGCCGCGCCGCCGCCCAGCGGCTCACCATGCGCCGCAAACTGGCCACGGCTGCGATGGAGTTGTTCGCGTCCAAGGGCTACGAGGGGACGACCGTCGACGAGATCGCGGCCACGGCCGGGGTGGCCCGGCGTACGTTCTTCCGCCATTTCCGCTCCAAGGAAGAGGCGATCTTCCCCGATCACGACGACACGCTCGTCCGGGCCGCCGGCGTGCTGGACGCCGCACCACCGCATGAGAACCCGCTGGACACCGTCTGCCGGGGGATCAAGGAAGTGATGCGGATGTACGCGGCCTCCCCCGCCGTCTCCGTCGAGCGCTACCGGCTGACCCGTGAGGTGCCCGCGCTGCGCGAGCGCGAGATCGCCTCGGTGGCCCGCTACGAGCGGCTGTTCACCCGCTATCTGCTGGGCCACTTCGACGAGGCGGCGCACCACGCCGGGGACGACGACCCGCTGCTGGCGGAGGTCGCCGCCTCGGCGGTGGTCACCGCGCACAACCACGTACTGCGCCGCTGGCTGCGCGGGGGCGCCCAGGGCGATCTGGAGGTCCAGCTCGACCACGCCTTCGCCATCGTGCGGGAGACGTTCGGCACGGGCATCGGCGCCGGCCGGCCCGCCCAGGAGGAGACCCCGGCCGCCTCGGCGCGGACCGAGGGCGAGGTGCTGGTGACGGTGGCCCGGACGGACGCGCCGCTGGACGAGGTCATGCGCGCGATCGAGAAGGCGCTCAAGAAGACATAGGAAAAACCAGACAACTCACCACAATGGCCACCCCTTTGGGGTGGCCATTGTTGCTCATCCGTGCCCTCCGGATGACATCTGAGAGAAATTGTTGGCACGCAGTGTCTTGTCGAGTGGCACGCGGTGCCATACGTTGTCGGTGTCCGGGCGGCCGGCGCGAAGACCACCGTCGTGTGCCGGCTGTCCCCGCAGACCCTTTCGTGCTGCGCGCCCGGACGCCTGCGTCACCAGGCATCGCTTTCCTCCGCGCCACCCGCGCGGGAGCACCACCCGCCGGACCGACGGCACCGCCCCCTCGCTCCACCCGCAGCGCTCCACCCCCGACGTTCCCTCAAGCCCGTTTCCACGACGTGCTTCGCCGGAGGCAAACCGTGAACCAGATCCTGGACGCGATCCTCGCGCCCGACAGCCGCGCCGAGGACTTCGCCGCGCTCCCCCTGCCCGAGTCGTACCGCGCGATGACCGTGCACAAGGACGAGGCGGACATGTTCGCCGGGCTCCCCACCCGGGAGAAGGACCCCCGCAAGTCGCTCCACCTCGATACGGTCCCCGTTCCCGAACTCGGGCCCGGCGAGGCCCTGGTGGCCGTCATGGCCAGCTCAGTGAACTACAACTCGGTGTGGACCTCGATCTTCGAGCCCGTCTCCACCTTCGCCTTCCTGGAGCGCTACGGAAAGCTCTCCCCCCTCGGCAAGCGCCACGACCTGCCGTACCACGTCATCGGCTCCGACCTCGCCGGCGTCGTGCTGCGCACCGGGCCCGGCGTCAACGCCTGGCGGCCCGGCGACGAGGTCGTCGCCCACTGCCTCTCCGTGGAGCTGGAGTCCGCCGACGGGCACAACGACACCATGCTCGACCCGGAGCAGCGCATCTGGGGCTTCGAGACCAACTTCGGCGGCCTGGCCGAGATCGCCCTGGTGAAGTCCAACCAGCTGATGCCCAAGCCGCAGCACCTGAGCTGGGAGGAGGCGGCGGCCCCCGGGCTGGTCAACTCCACCGCCTACCGTCAGCTGGTCTCCCGCAACGGCGCCGGAATGAAGCAGGGCGACAACGTCCTGATCTGGGGCGCGAGCGGCGGACTCGGCTCGTACGCCACCCAGTTCGCGCTCGCGGGCGGGGCCAACCCCATCTGTGTCGTCTCCAGCGAGCAGAAGGCGGAGATCTGCCGGCGGATGGGCGCCGAGGCGGTCATCGACCGCAGCGCCGAGGGCTACCGCTTCTGGAAGAACGAGCACGAGCAGGACCCGCGCGAGTGGAAGCGGTTCGGCAAGCGCATCCGCGAGCTCACCGGCGGCGAGGACGTGGACATCGTCTTCGAGCACCCCGGCCGCGAGACCTTCGGCGCGTCGGTCTACGTCACGCGCAAGGGCGGCACCATCGTCACCTGCGCCTCCACCTCCGGCTTCAACCACCAGTACGACAACCGCTATCTGTGGATGTCGCTGAAGCGGATCGTCGGCTCGCACTTCGCCAACTACCGCGAGGCGTGGGAGGCCAACCGCCTGATCGCCAAGGGCAAGATCCACCCGACCCTGTCGAAGACCTACACCCTGGCCGAGACCGGCCAGGCGGCGTACGACGTCCACCGCAACCTCCACCAGGGCAAGGTCGGCGTGCTGTGCCTCGCCCCGGAGGAGGGCATGGGCGTGCGCGACCACGAGCTGCGCGAGCGGCATCTGGACGCGATCAACCTCTTCCGTAACGTCTAGAAGAGACGGCTGCGTTACATGACCGATCGTCTGAAGGATCGTCCGTGGCTGATGCGGACGTACGCCGGGCACTCCACGGCCGAGGCGTCCAACGAGCTCTACCGGCGCAACCTCGCCAAGGGCCAGACCGGCCTCTCGGTCGCGTTCGACCTCCCGACGCAGACCGGCTACGACCCCGACCACGTCCTCGCCCGCGGCGAGGTGGGACGGGTCGGGGTCCCCATCGCCCATCTCGGCGACATGCGGCGGCTGCTGAAGGACATTCCGCTGGAGCGGATGAACACCTCCATGACCATCAACGCCACCGCCATGTGGCTGCTGGCCCTGTACCAGGTGGTCGCGGAGGAGCAGGGCGCCGACATCGCCGAGCTCCAGGGGACGACGCAGAACGACATCGTCAAGGAGTACCTCTCACGCGGGACGCACGTCTTCCCGCCCGGGCCCTCCCTGCGGCTCACCACCGACATGATCGCCTACACGGTGGGCCGCATCCCCAAGTGGAACCCGATCAACATCTGCAGCTACCACCTCCAGGAGGCGGGGGCCACCCCGGTCCAGGAGATCGCCTACGCGATGTCCACGGCCATCGCCGTCCTGGACGCGGTCCGGGACTCCGGCCAGGTGCCGGCCGAGCGCTTCGGCGACGTCGTCGCCCGTATCTCCTTCTTCGTCAACGCGGGCGTCCGCTTCGTCGAGGAGATGTGCAAGATGCGGGCCTTCGGCCGCATCTGGGACCGTGTCACCCGGGAGCGCTACGGCATCGAGAACCCCAAACAGCGCCGCTTCCGCTACGGCGTCCAGGTCAACTCCCTGGGGCTGACCGAGGCCCAGCCGGAGAACAACGTCCAGCGCATCGTGCTGGAGATGCTCGCCGTCACCCTCTCCAAGGACGCCCGCGCCCGCGCCGTGCAGCTGCCCGCCTGGAACGAGGCGCTGGGCCTGCCCCGCCCCTGGGACCAGCAGTGGTCGCTGCGCATCCAGCAGGTCCTCGCCCACGAGAGCGACCTGCTGGAGTACGAGGACATCTTCGCCGGCTCGCATGTGATCGAGGCCAAGGTCGACGGGCTCGTCACCGAGTGCCTGGCCGAGATCGAGCGGATCCAGGCGATGGGCGGGGCGATGGCCGCCGTGGAGTCCGGCTACCTCAAGGCGCAGCTGGTCTCCTCGCACGCCGAGCGACGGGCCCGGATCGAGTCCGGCGAGGAGAAGATCGTCGGGGTCAACTGCTACGAGGCGACCGAGCCCAGCCCCCTCACCGCCGATCTCGACACCGCCATCATGACCGTCGACCCGGCCAACGAGGCCCGTGTGGTCGCCGCCCTCCACACCTGGCGCGACGACCGCGACGAGGTCCGCGCCCAGGAGTCCCTCTCGGCGCTGAAGAAGGCCGCGGCCGGCACGGAGAACCTGATGGCCGCCACCCTGGAGTGCGTCCGGGCGGGCGTCACCACCGGCGAGTGGTCCTGGGCCCTGCGGGACGTCTTCGGCGAGTTCCGCGCCCCGACGGGCGTCGGCGGCGCCCCGCTGGCCGTGGCCGCCGAGGCGGGCACCCCGCTCGCGGCCGTCCGCGAGAAGGCCGCCCGCACGGCCGGCGAACTGGGCGCCGGCAAGCTGCGGCTGCTGGTCGGCAAGCCCGGCCTGGACGGCCACTCCAACGGCGCCGAGCAGATCGCCGTACGGGCCCGCGACGCGGGCTTCGAGGTGGTCTACCAGGGCATCCGGCTCACCCCGGAACAGATCGTCTCGGCGGCCGTCGCCGAGGACGTCCACTGCGTGGGCCTGTCGATCCTCTCCGGCTCGCACGCCGAGCTCGTCCCCGACGTGCTGGCCCGGCTGCGCGAGGCGGGGTCGGACGACATACCCGTGATCGTCGGTGGCATCATCCCGTCCGCGGACGCCACCGCCCTCAAGGCGGCCGGAGTCGCGGCCGTCTTCACCCCCAAGGACTTCGGCATCACGGAGATCATCGGCCGTATCGTCGACGAGATCCGCAGAGCGAACAGCCTCGACCCACTGGAGGTCACCGCATGACCGGCACCACCCCCGCCCCCGGCAACCGTCTCCGCCCGCGTCGCTCCTGCCTCGCCGTCCCCGGCAGCAACCCGCGCTTCCTGGAGAAGGCCCAGGGCCTCCCCGTCGACCAGGTCTTCCTGGACCTGGAGGACGCCTGCGCCCCGCTGGCCAAGGAGGGCGCCCGGCACACGGTCGTCGACGCGCTGAACAAGGGCGACTGGACGGGCAAGACCCGGGTCGTGCGGGTCAACGACTGGACCACCCACTGGACGTACCGCGATGTGATCACGGTCGTCGAGGGGGCGGGGCCCAACCTGGACTGCATCATGCTGCCCAAGGTGCAGGACGCCCAGCAGATCGTGGCCCTGGACCTGCTGCTCACCCAGATCGAGAAGACCATGGGCTTCGAGACCGGGCGCATCGGTATCGAGGCGCAGATCGAGAACGCCAAGGGCCTGGTGAACGTGGACGCGATCGCGGCCGCCTCGCCCCGCCTGGAGACGATCGTCTTCGGGCCGGCGGACTTCATGGCGTCCATCAACATGAAGTCGCTCGTGGTCGGCGAGCAGCCGCCCGGCTACCCGGCGGACGCCTACCACTACATCCTGATGCGCATCCTGATGGCGGCCCGCGCCAACGACCTCCAGGCGATCGACGGCCCCTACCTCCAGATCAAGAACGTGGACGGCTTCCGTGAGGTGGCCGGCCGCGCGGCCGCCCTGGGCTTCGACGGCAAGTGGGTGCTCCACCCCGGCCAGGTCGACGCCGCCAACGAGGTCTTCTCCCCCTCCCAGGAGGACTACGACCACGCCGAGCTGATCCTGGACGCCTACGACTGGTGCACATCCGAGGCGGGCGGCAAGAAGGGCTCGGCGATGCTCGGCGACGAGATGATCGACGAGGCGAGCCGGAAGATGGCGCTCGTCGTCGCCGGCAAGGGCCGCGCCGCCGGGATGGTCCGTACCTCGGTGTTCGAGATCCCGGAGGCATGAGCGATGCAGTTCGGCCGCACCTATGAGGAATTCACGGTCGGTGACGTCTACAAGCACTGGCCCGGGAAAACGGTCACGGAATACGACGACCACCTCTTCTGCCTGCTGACCATGAACCACCACCCGCTGCACCTGGACGCCCATTACGCCGGGGAGACCACGGACTTCGGGAAGAACGTGGTGGTGGGCAATTACGTCTACTCCCTGCTGCTGGGCATGTCGGTGCCCGATGTCTCGGGCAAGGCGATCGCCAATCTGGAGATCGAGTCGCTCCGGCACATCGCGCCGACCTTCCACGGCGACACCCTCTACGGCGAGACCAGGGTGCTCGACAAGACCCCGTCGAAGTCGAAGAGCGACCGCGGGATCGTCCATGTGGAGACGATCGGCTACAAGCAGGACGGCACCGTCGTCTGCGTCTTCCGGCGCAAGGTGATGGTGCCCACCGCCGAGTACACCGACAAGCGCGGCGGGGAGCAGCCCGGCCGCCCCGAGCCGATCATCCGGGAGAAGTGAGATGGGCCGTCTGGCGCGCACCGAAGGACTGACGGACGTCCAGCGGGAGATTCTCGCCACGGTCCGGGAATTCGTCGACAAAGAGATCATTCCGGTCGCGACCGAGCTGGAGCACCGCGACGAGTACCCCACCCGCATCGTGGAGGGCCTCAAGGAACTCGGGCTTTTCGGGCTGATGATCCCGGAGGAGTACGGGGGGCTGGGTGAGTCCCTTCTCACATACGCCCTGTGCGTCGAGGAGATCGCCCGGGGCTGGATGAGTGTGTCGGGAATCATCAATACGCATTTCATCGTCGCCTACATGCTCAAGCAGCACGGCACTCAGGAACAGAAGGACCACTTCCTGCCGCGCATGGCGACGGGCGAGGTGCGGGGCGCGTTCTCGATGTCGGAGCCGGGCCTGGGCTCGGATGTGTCGGCGATCACGTCCAAGGCGGTGCGCGACGGCGACGACTACGTCCTGACCGGCCAGAAGATGTGGCTGACCAACGGCGGCTCGTCGACGCTGGTGGCCGTGCTGGTCCGCACGGACGAGGGGCGGCCCGAGGGCACGGCCCCGCATAAGTCGATGACCACCTTCCTGATCGAGAAGGAGCCCGGTTTCGGCCAGGTCAAGCCGGGGCTGACCATCCCCGGCAAGATCGAGAAGATGGGCTACAAGGGGGTCGACACCACCGAGCTGATCATGGACGGGCTGCACGTCCCGGCGGACCGGGTGCTGGGCGGCGCCACCGGCCGCGGCTTCTACCAGATGATGGACGGCGTCGAGGTCGGCCGGGTCAATGTGGCGGCCCGTGGTTGCGGCGTCGCACAGCGTGCGTTCGAATTGGGTGTCTCCTACGCACAGCAACGTCACACCTTTGGAAAACCCATCGCACAGCATCAGGCAATTCAGTTCAAGCTTGCCGAAATGGGGACAAAGGTCGAAGCGGCCCATGCGATGATGGTCAACGCGGCCCGGAAGAAGGATTCGGGGCAGCGCAACGACCTCGAGGCCGGTATGGCGAAGTATCTGGCCTCCGAGTACTGCAAGGAGGTCGTCGAGGACGCGTTCCGCATCCACGGCGGCTACGGCTTCTCCAAGGAGTACGAGATCGAGCGGCTCTACCGCGAGGCCCCGATGCTCCTGATAGGCGAAGGCACGGCCGAGATCCAGAAAATGATCATCGGGCGCCGGCTCCTGGAGGAGTACCGGATTCAGGGCTGAGACGGGGGTTGACCGGGGATTAAGTCCCATTTACGGTGAGATGGCGGTGATGGTGCAGAGAAGAAGATCACACCCTGTAGTCGTGGTTCGGCCATCGACTGGCCTTGGCGCTTAGCCAGTTGCCGCCCGCAACCGATAGCATCCCCGGAAAGCCGCCGTCCCCCGATCGTTATGCGGCACCCTCCGCTACGAAGGTCACCCATGCCCCACAGCTCTTCCTCTGCACCTCGCGACAGCCTCCGCGGTGTTCGCCTCGCGCGCGGAGCATCGCCGTGGCTCCTGCCGACCGTCGCCACGGCGGCGGTCAGTCTCACCAAGGCCCGCCGCTCCGGACGCTGGGCTGCGCTGGCCGTACCCACCACCGCTCTCGCGGCCGGCATGCTGTGGTTCTTCCGCGACCCCGATCGTGAGATCGGCCAGGGCCGGGTGATCTCCCCGGCCGACGGCGTGGTGCAGAGCATCATGCCCTGGAAGGACGGACGAACCCGCGTCGCGATCTTCATGAGCCCGCTCAACGTCCACGTCAACCGCGCGCCGCTGGCCGGCACGGTGACGTCGGTCGAGCACATCCCGGGTGGATTCGTGCCGGCCTTCAACAAGGAGAGCGAGAACAACGAGCGTGTCGTCTGGCACTTCGACACGGAGCTCGGTGACATCGAGATGGTCCAGATCGCCGGTGCCGTAGCCCGCCGCATCGTCCCCTACGTGGGGGCGGACACCAAGGTGGAGCAAGGCGATCGGATCGGCCTGATCCGCTTCGGTTCGCGTGTCGACATCTACCTCCCCGAGGGCGTCGAGATCGCGGTCGAGGTCGGCCAGGCCACCACGGCAGGGGTGACACGTCTTGACCGTGATTGATCCGGACACCCAGGCCGCCTGGGTTCCCGAGGCGGAGACCGAGGACACGGACCCCATGCCGCTGTCCACCCGGCTGTCGATAGCGGACACCCTCACCCTGGGCAACGCGATCTGCGGCTTCATGGCGGTCTACTTCACCACCACCGGCGTCCTCATCCCCCACCTCACGGGGAACGAGGACGGCGGAATGGCCCGCCACAGCGCGGCCACGGCCGTGATACTGATGCTGCTCGCGTCGGTCTTCGATCTCTTCGACGGGCTCGTGGCGCGCAAGCTGCGCAGCTCGGCGATGGGCGCGGAGCTGGACAACCTGTCCGACCTGATCAGCTTCGGCCTGGCGCCCGCGTATTTCGTGGTCGTCTGGGGCATGGTCGCCGACGACGCCCACCAGCGCGTCTCGGCGGTCGCCGCGATCGTGGTGCTGCTCGCCGTCGTCCTGCGACTGGCGCGCTTCTCGTGCGTGCCGATGCGGGACGGCATCTTCCAGGGCATGCCGAGCCCCTTCGGGGCGCTCACGGTGGTCTCGATCGTGCTGCTGGAGCTGCCCTTCGTCCCGACGCTGCTCGCGATCATGGGCGTGGCGTGGCTGATGGTCAGCCGGGTCGAGTACCCCAAGCCGCGCGGGCCGCTGGCGGTGGCCATGCTCAGCTGGATCGTGCTCAGCATGGGCCTGCTGGCCGCGTGGGCGTTCGACGCGCCCGGCGGTGAGCTCCTCCTCCAGACGGGCTGCGCGCTCCAGGTGGTCCTGGGCGCGGTGATCCCGCTCTTCGCGACGGCGCGCAGGGTGAACACCTTCCGCGACAACCGGCGCGAAGCCCGGGAGGCGGCGCAGCCGCAGTAGGAGTACCTCCCTGATGTACGTCGAGGGGCCCCGAGCTTTCACAGCTCGGGGCCCCTCGACGTACATCAGGGAGCTGGTGTCACAGGTAGTCGTGCGCGATACGGGCCGCGAGGCGCTCCAGCAGGGGCCCGGCGTGGGCCACGCACCGCTCCAGGTCGGGCTCCAGCTCGGTGAGGGCATACGCCCGCTCGATGCCCACGCCGGCGAGGGCGGCGGCATCCAGCGTGAGCCTCCCGCAGACGGCCACCACAGGCGTCCCGGACGCCGCCCGCGCCACCCCCACCGGCGCCTTCCCGTGCAGCGTCTGCTCGTCGAGCGAGCCCTCCCCGGTGATGACGAGGTCCGCTTCCGCCACCGCCGCGCGGAACCCCAGCACGTCGAGCATCACCTCGATACCGGGCCGGAAGGCCGCCCCCAGCCCGGCCAGGGCGCCGTAGCCGAGGCCGCCGGCCGCCCCGGCGCCCGGGGCGTCCGCGAGGCGGCCGCCGTCCAGCAGCCGCGCGTAGCGGGCGAGGCCCGCGTCCAGCGCGGCGACGTCCGCCGCGCTCGCCCCTTTCTGGGGCCCGTACACCGCCGCCGCCCCGCGCGGGCCCGTGAGCGGGTTGTCGACGTCGCTCGCCAGCACGATCCGGGTCCCGGACAGGCGGGGGTCCAGCCCGGACAGGTCGGCGCGGTCGAGCGCGGCGAGGGCGCCGCCCCCGGGGCCGAGGGGGCGCCCGGCCGCGTCCAGGAAGCGCGCCCCGAGCGCGGCGAGCATGCCCGCCCCGCCGTCGGTGGTGGCGCTCCCGCCGACCCCGAGCACGATGTCGCGCGCCCCCGCGTCGAGCGCGGCCCGCAGCAGCTCGCCCGTGCCGTACGTGGTCGCGGTGAGCGGCGCGAGGCGTCCGGGCGGCAGCAGCCGCAGCCCGGACGCCTCGGCCATCTCGACCACCGCCGTGCCGCCGTCGCCGCTCAGCGCGTACGCGGCCCCCACCGGCCGCCCCAGGGGCCCGGTCACCGTCGCCTCACGGCGCCCGAAGCCGGCCGCCAGGGCGGCGGCGACGGTCCCGTCACCGCCGTCCGCGACCGGCAGCGCCACGGGCACCACCCCCGGCACCACCCGCCGCAGCCCGGCGGCCACGTGCCGGGCCACCTCCACGGCGGTCAGCGATCCCTTGAACTTGTCCGCGGCGATCAGTACGCGTGTCGGTTCCGCCACCGTGCCGTCCTCGCTTCCCCGGCCCGGAGGCCGTACGGGTCGTCGCGCCGCGGCGACCCTACCGGGGTTCGGGTATGACGAGGAGACGTCGCGGCAGGACGTTGGTGCGGAAGACCGGACGGACCGGGGCGCCGGGCACCGGCGCGAGCCTCCACAACCGGGCGATGGTGCTCAGGACGATGACGAGTTCCATCCACCCGACCCGCTCGCCGACGCAGCCGTGGATGCCCCGGCCGAAGGGCATGTAGGCGTGCCGTTGATCCGGCCCGACCCGCTCAGGCAGCCAGCGGTCGGGGTCGAAGTCGTGGGGGCGGGTGAAGAAGCGCGGGTCGCGCTGTATGGCGTAGGAAGAGTGGAAGAGGGTGCTGTCGGCCGGGACAGTGTGGCCGCCGAGGCGAGTGTCGGTCACGGCTTGCCGGGTGAGCATCCAGACCGGCGGGTACAGGCGCACGGTCTCGGTCGCTACGCGCTGGGTGTAGGAGAGGTCCGCGAGGTGCTCGTAGCGAGCGGGCTTGCCGTGGAGGACGGTGTCGGCTTCGTGGCGCAGGCGTTCGCCCACCTCTGGGCGGTGGCTGACGAAGTAGGCGCACCAGGTGAGCGCGGTGCCGGTGGTCTCCCCGCCCGCAGTCAGGACGGAGACGACCTCGTCGTGGAGCTGCCGGTCGGTCATGGGCCGGCCGGTGCTCTCGTCGCGGGCCGCCAGCAGGGCGGAGAACAGGTCGTCGCCGCCCGCGCCGCGCTCACGGTAGCGGGCGACGACCGTGTCGACGGCCTCGTGCAGCTCTCGGGAGGCGGTGGCGAAGGCGCGGTTGGCGCGGGTGGGTACCTTCTCGAGCAGATCGGTCGGGGCCAGGGTGCGACGCATGACCGAGGCCAGGACGGTGGGAAAGGAACGCCGTATCACCGCCATCACCTGCGGGTCTATGCCGTCCGAGAAGAGCAGGTTCGATGCGACGTCGAAGCCGAGCTCCTGTAGTTCGCGCACGAGGTCGACCGGACGGCCCGGGGTCCAGGAGGAGAGGCGTCGCTCGGCGACGTCCTGGATCACCTCGGCGTAGCCGCCGAGCCTGCTGTGCCGGAAGGCGGGGCACACCATGCGGCGCTGGCGACGGTGGACGGCTCCCTCCGACATCACCAGGCCCTCGCCGAGCAGTGGTTTGATCTTCTGGAAGAGCCGTCCCCGAACGAACCGGTCCGCGTCGGTGACCAGCATCTGGTGCACGAGGTCGGGGTGGCTGACGAAGAACGCGCGCGTTGGCCCGAGGCGCACGGCTGACAAGTCACCGTAGCGGGACAGGGTGGACAGGAAGGCGTGCGGGCGGAGGGCGAGGTCGAGAGCACTGCCGACGACGGGCAGACCGGGCACGGTCGGGATGTCGGAGGGACGTGTCACGGGCGGACCTCCAGCGGACGGATGGCGCCGGAAAAGTGCGTGCCTACGCGATAGCGGTCGGTGGCCAGCCCCCAGTCGTAGAAGCCCCGCATCATCGACCGCAGTCCGCTCAGATAGCAGCGGAGCCGGTGGTCGGCGCGGGCCGACACGCGGGCTTCCAGACGGAGGTAGGCGGCGATCTCCTCGTTGTGCATCCGCGCGGACGCTTCCAGCGCCTCCTGGGCGGTCAGCGCGCGGGCGGAGGCGAGGACAGTGGGGAGGTTGAGCGCGACCTCGTCGGGTCCCGTGGCCTCCCGGCCATAGGAGAGAACGTCGTTGGCCCAGCCCGTGACGTGTGCGGTGATCCGGCACAGTCGCTGGACGTCGGGGTCCCGGTACTCCTCCTCGGGCAGTTCGAAGCCGTAGGCGGCGTCGAGCACCGCCAAGGCCACCGGGGTGCCGCACATGTAGTAACGCATGGTGATGTACTCGTCGACCGGCGGCGTCCTGCCGGTCGTGACGGTCGCGGACTGGGCCAGCGCTCCCAGCAGGTACATCCGCTCGGCGGCGAGGAACCGCTCGAGCTGCACCCGGCTTCCCATCGTCGCGAGCCGACGGCAGATGCCGACGAGCGCCCGGGCGCACGGATCGGCGGTGTGCCCGGGGGCGGCCGCGTGGCCGGCGGCGAGGCTCTCCTCGACTGCAGTCAACACGCGCAGCGCGGCCAGCCCCAGGTGGGCGGTGTCCCAGTCGGCGCCGGGCCGGTCACAGTAACGGTCGTCGAAGACGAACTGCCAGGCGTAGATCTCGCAGGCGAGCTCGAGCCCTTCCCGGGTGGCACCGGGAAACTCCCTGGCCACCAGTTCCCCGAAGCGGGCCCGCGCGAAGGCCGCGAACTCCCGCTCGTCCGTGATCAGCCCCTCGCGCCGCGCCCAGTCCAGCAGATGCGCCTCACCGGCGGCGGCCTCGGGGTGGATCTCGGGCGGGAAGGGATAGTGCAGAGCCGGCAGCCGCCAGCCGGTGAGTGGCATCGTCACAGCCCGCGCCTCCTGTCCCGTTCAGCGTAGGCCGTCAGTGCGTAACCGAAATGGCGCCGGTCGAAATCCGGCCAATACGTCGGTGTGAAGTAGAACTCGGCATAAGCCGTCTGCCAGAGCATAAATCCGGACAGTCGACTCTCCCCCGAGGTCCGGATCAACAAGTCGACATCGGGGTGTCCCGCCGTGCTCAGAAAGCTCTCCAGCCGCTGCTCAGTGAGCTCCCCGGCGAGCGAGCCATCGACATAGGCACAGATCAGCTCACGAACCGCGGCGACGATTTCCCGCCGTCCGTCGTATACGACCGCCACTACGAGCCGGGCCCCCGTCGCGATGGCGGAATCCCGCTCCACGGCCCGGAGGGCGGCCGCCTGCTCCTGGTGCGGAAGGTGCTCGAGCGAACCGATGATCCTGATCGACCAGCGGCCCTCCGCTGCGATCCGTCGCAGCCCCGCCGTGATCGCCTCCACGATGTGGTCGACGACCTTGGGCTCCCGGTACAGATTGTCCTGGGACAGCGCCCACACCGTGACATAGGGAATCCCCAGTTCGTCGCACCAGCAGAGCAGCTCGCGCACCCGGCCGGCTCCCGCCTGGTAGGCGTCCGCCAGGGGCAGGCCGTGTCGCTCCGCCCAGCGGCGGTTGCCGTCGAGAATGACCGCCAAATGCCGGGGTACCTTGCCCACGAGGTCGTGCCGGCACGAGGACCAGGAACGCGTTTCGGGCAGCATGACGGCTCCCCCAGCTCGATGGGCGATGGCTTATTTCTCTTTTCATCCTGACATCGCACGAACAGGGAGCCAGGGCGTAGCCGCAGGGCGCACGGACGCAAGCCGGGCGGCACGTGCGCCCCGCACGGACCGTGGAGGAGCCAAGGGGCTCACGCGCGTCGCACACGCTCATGGGGGAACTGCCGCACTACCCCCGCCCCGGGCGGCGCGCCCGCACGACCGATCGGGCCATTCCCGGCCATAGTGGGGCGTCATGAGCACCGAGCACACGGAGCGCGCGGAGGCCCCGGACCCGCCCCTCGTCGCCATCGGCATGGCCGCGGTCCTGGCGGTCGTGGCCTGGGCCGCGCTGGCCGGGAAGTCCTTCGACCGGGTCTCGTCCTCGGCCCTGGGCTGGGTGCTGTCCAATTTCGCCTGGTTGTTCGTGATCGCGGCCGACGTCTTCCTCGTGCTGTGTGTGGTGATCGCCTTCAGCCGGTACGGCCGGATCCGGCTGGGCGCGGACGACTCGACGCCGGAGTTCGGCAATCTGGCGTGGATCGCCATGATGTTCAGCGCCGGCATGGGCATCGGGCTGATGTTCTACGGCGTCGGCGAGCCGCTCCAGCACTTCGTCTCCCCGCCCCCGGGCAGCGGGGTGACGGCGGGCTCCCCCGCCGCCGCCCGTACGGCCCTGGAGTACTCGTTCTTCCACTGGACGCTCCACCCGTGGGCCATCTACGGCACGGCCGGGCTCGCGCTCGCCTACGCGGGATTCCGCAAGGGCCGGGGGAACCGGCTCAGTTCGGTGTTCGTCCCCCTGCTCGGCCAGGAGCGGGCGGACGGCTGGCCGGGGCGGGTCATCGACCTCCTCGCGGTCTTCGCCACGGTCTTCGGCACGGCGACCAGCCTGGGCCTGGGCGCCCTCCAGGTGTCCAAGGGGCTGAACATCACGGCCGGGGTGAAGGACACCACGGGCCTCGAACTCGTCATCATCGCGGCGCTGTCGGCGGCCTTCGTGCTCTCCGCCTTCTCCGGGCTCCACAAGGGCGTCAAATGGCTCAGCACGCTCAACATCGCGCTGGCCGCCGTCCTGATGCTCTTCGTCTTCCTCCTCGGGCCGACCGTCTTCGTCCTCAACACCATCCCGGCCGCCGCGGGCGGCTATCTCAACGACCTGCTCACGCTCGCCACCCGTACCGGCGCCTTCACCGACTCCCAGTGGCTGGGCGCGTGGACGATCTTCTACTGGGCGTGGTGGCTGTCGTGGGCGCCGTTCGTCGGCACGTTCATCGCCCGGATCTCCCACGGCCGGACGGTACGGGAGTTCCTCATCGGGGTGCTGCTGGTGCCCAGCGGGGCGACGGTGGTGTGGTTCTGCGTAATGGGCGGCAGCGCGCTGCGCCTGGACCTGACCGGGGCCGCGGACATGGCGGGCACGGTCAAGGAGGGCGCCGAGTCCTCCCTGTTCGCCCTCCTGGACACCCTGCCGCTGGCCACGCTCACCTCGTGGATCGCGATGGCGCTGGTCATGACGTACTTCATCACCAGCGCGGACTCCGCGTCGCTGGTGATGGGCTCGCTCTCCAGCCGGGGCGCCCTCCATCCGCGCACCTGGCTGGTGGTGGTGTGGGGCGTGCTGATGGCCGCGGTGGCGGCGGTGCTGCTGGTGGCGGGCGGGCTGAAGTCCCTCCAGTCGGCGACGATCCTGGTCGCGCTGCCCTTCGTGCTGGTGATGCTGGCCGTGTGCTGGTCGCTGGTGTCCGAACTGCGCACGGACCCGGGCGCCGGACCCGCGCGGCACCACGCCCTCCACGGGCTCCGGGACGCCCTGCGCACGATGGTCGGCGAGGCCGTCACCGAGCACGGGCCGGTGCGCCACCCCCGGCTGCGCCGGCTCGCGGACAGCACGCGGGACCGGGACGAGGACGGGCGCGGCGGCGGAAGCGGTCCGTCCTGACGCGACGGGAAAGCCGGCGCCGGGAATGACGCCGGGAAATACGCGTGCCGCCGCGCAGGGGCGCACGTACGCTCGCGGCATGACGGACAGACGACCTCTCGTGGCGATCCTCAGCGGCGCCGGGATCTCCACCGACTCCGGTATCCCCGACTACCGGGGCCCCAACGGCCTGTGGCGGCGGGACCCGGAGGCCGAGAAGCTCGTCACGTACGCGTACTACATGGCGGACCCCGAGATCCGCCGCCGGTCCTGGCGGATGCGCCGGGACGCGCCGACGCTGCGCGCCCGGCCGAACGCCGCGCACGAGGCCGTCGCCCGTCTGGAGCGGTCCGGCACCCCCGTGCGCGTCATCACGCAGAACGTCGACGGGCTGCACCAGCTGGCGGGCATGCCGGAGCGCAAGGTCCTCGAACTCCACGGCACGGCACGGACGGTGGAGTGCACCCGGTGCCACGCGCGTTCCGGCATGGCGGAGGCGCTGGAGCGGGTGGCGGCCGGGGACCCGGACCCGGCGTGCGAGACGTGCGGCGGGATCCTGAAGTCGGCGACGGTCATGTTCGGCGAGGGCCTGGACCCGACGGTCCTGGGTGAGGCGGTGGCCGTCGCCAAGGCCTGCGAGGTGTTCATCGCGGTCGGTACGAGCCTCACGGTGAACCCCGCCGCCTCCCTCGCCGGTCTGGCGGCCGACCACGGCGCCCGGCTGATCATCGTCAACGCCGAGCCCACGCCGTACGACGACCGCGCCGACGAGATCGTGCGCGAGCCGATCGGGAGCGCGTTTCCCGCGCTGCTGGAGCGGCTCGAAGGCGGGAACGGCTGAGCGTTCCGCTGGAATTGCGATCCGGTCACCGCGGGCCGGTGGGGGCTGGTCGCGCGGTTCCCCGCGCCCCTTACTGGGCGCGGTACCGCGCCGGACTTCGACAAGACCGCTCAGAACAGCCGCTCCGGACCGCTCTCGTGCGCCAGCAGCCGCCGTTTGCGCTCCAGGCCGCCGCCGTAGCCGGTCAGGTCGCCGCCGGCGCCGACGACGCGATGGCAGGGGACGATGATGCCCACGGGGTTCTTGCCATTGGCGAGGCCGACGGCCCTGGCGGAGCCCGGGGCGCCGAGGCGTTCGGCGAGCTCGCCGTAGGAGACGGTCCGCCCGTACGGGATCCGCCGCAGCTCCTCCCAGACGCGGCGCTGGAAGGGGGTGCCCTCCAGGCGCAGCGGGAGGTCGAATCCGGTGCGCCGGCCCGCGAAGTAGTCGGTGAGTTGGCGGATCGCCTCGGGGAACGGCCCGTCGGGGTCGAGGGGTTCGGTCGCGCGGTCGCCGAAGGTCTCCTGGGGAGGGCGGTGGCGCTGGTCGGTCATATAGAGGCCGGACAGGACGCCGTCGGTGGCGACGAGCGTGAGGGGGCCGTAGGGGCTGTCGACGACGGTGTGGACGTGGGTGCGGACGCGGGTCATGGGAGGTCTCCTAACGGAGCGGGCGTCAGGCGGGCATGCGGGTGGCGGCGTGGTCGTCGGCCGACCACAGGTACTGCACGGCGTACGCGCGCCACGGCCGCCAGGCCGCGGCGTGCCGGGTCAGGGCGGCCGGGGTCGCGGGCAGTCCGGTCCGGGCGGCCGCGCGCCGCACCCCGAGGTCGGTGGCGGGGAAGGCGTCGGGGTCGCCGAGGGCGCGCATCGCGATGATCTCCGCCGTCCAGGGCCCGATGCCCGGCAGCTCGGCGAGCCGCGCGCGGGCGTGCTCCCGGTCGCTGCCGGCGCCGAGGGCGAGTTCGCCGCCGGCGAGCGCCTGGACGGTACGGACGAGGGTGGCCCGGCGGCCCGCGGGCATGGCCAGGGCGGCGGGGTCGAGGGCGGCGAGCGCCTCGGCGGACGGGAAGAGATGGGTGAGGCCGGCGCCGGGGCCGCCCTCGGGCGGGGTCACGGGTTCGCCGTGCGCGGCGACGAGCCGTGCGGCGAGAGTGCGGGCGGCGGCGGTCGACACCTGCTGGCCCAGCACGGCCCGTACGGCGAGCTCGTCGGCGTCCACCGTGCGCGGGACACGGCGTCCGGGGGCGGCGGTGACGAGGGGCGCGAGCGCGGGGTCGGCGCGCAGCCGTTCGTCGACGGCCTCGGGGTCGGCGTCGAGGTCGAGCAGCCCGCGGCAGCGGCTGATGGCGCCCGCCAGGTCGCGCAGGTCGGTGAGGGCGAGCCGGCAGTCGATATGGCCGGGCCCGGGGGCGAGCGCGACCGTGCCCTGCCCGTAGGGGAGGCGCAGGGTGCGGTGGTAAGCGCCGTCGCGCCACTCCTCCACGCCGGGGACGGCGGTGGCGGCGAGCAGCCCGAAGAGGTTGTCGGGGCACAGGGGCGCCCGGAAGGGCAGCCGCAGCGCCAGGGTGCCGGGGGTGGCCGGGCCCCTGCCGCGCGCTGCGCGGGCGCGCAGGTCGGTGGGGGTGAGCGCGAAGACCTCGCGGACGGTCTCGTTGAAGGTGCGCAGGGCGGAGAAACCGGCGGCGAAGGCGACGTCGGCCATGGGCAGGTCGCTGGTCTCCATCAGGACGCGGGCGGTCTGGGCGCGCTGGGCCCTGGCGAGGGCGAGGGGCCCGGCGCCGAGCTCGGCGAACAGCCGGCGTTCGATCTGGCGGGTGCTGTAGCCGAGGCGGGCGGCGAGGCCGCCGACGCCTTCGCGGTCGACCGTGCCGTCGGCGATGAGGCGCATGGCGCGGGCGACGAGGTCGGCGCGTTCGTTCCACTGCGGCGATCCGGGGACGGCGTCGGGACGGCAGCGTTTGCAGGCCCGGAAGCCGGCCTGCTGGGCGGCGGCCGCGCTGGGGTAGAAGGACATGTTCCGTTCCTTCGGCGGAACGACGGGGCAGCTGGGACGGCAGTAGATGCGTGTGGTGAGCACGGCGGTGAAGAACCAGCCGTCGAAGCGCGCGTCCTTGGACTGGACGGCCCGTACGCAGCGGTCGAAGTCGGTGTGCATGCCTCAAGGGTCGATCGCCGGAGGGCCCGGTGCTGGCGGAAATCCGACATCAAGGTCGCCGGGCACCGACCCCAGCTTGTCAATGACGGTTGACAGAGGCTTCTTGTCATCCTAAGTTGACAGCATGGCCGGAACCGAAGCGACGGAATCCAATGACGCGGTGGGCACCACCGAAGCCGCGATGAGCCCGGACCCCCGGGTGGGGCTGCGCGCCGTCGCCGCGCTGCGGCGGCTGGTAGAGCGGCTGGAGGCCCTTCAGATCGACAGCGCCCGCCGGCAGGGCTGGTCCTGGGAGGAGATCGGCGGCGCCCTCGGGGTCAGCAGGCAGGCGGTCCACAAGAAGCACGCCAGGAGGTAGACAGGCATGTTCAACCGATTCACCAAGGACGCGCGGATCGCGGTCGTCGAGGCCCAGGAAGAGGCGCGCGCGCTGGGGCACACGCGGATCGGCACGGAACATCTGCTGATGGCGATCACCGGCCTCGCGGGGGCGCCGGTCGGCACCACCCTGGGCCGCTTCGGCGTCACCACCGAGGGCTGCCGTACCGCCTTCGACCCGGAGTCGGCGCCGGCGGCCTCGGACGGCCACTTCGACGAGGACGACGCGGAGGCGCTGCGCGCCTTCGGCATCGACCTCGACGCGGTGCGCGGCCAGGCGGAGCGGGCGTTCGGGCCCGGCGCGCTGGACGCGCCGCCGCCGGCACCCGAACCGGAGGGACGGCGGCTGTTCGGGCTGGGCCGCAACCCCACCGGGCCCGTCGGCCACATCCCCTTCGCGTCCCGCGCCAAGAGGGCACTGGAGGGCTCCCTGCGCGAGGCACGGACCCTGAAGAGCAATCACATCGGCCTCGAACACGTCCTGCTGGGCGTGCTCGGCTGCGACGACGAGACGACGGCGGACTACTTCCGGCGCCTCGGCGTGGAGCCCGCGGCGCTGCGCGCCGGGGTGCTGGCCGACCTGGGTCAGGCGGCGTAGCGGGCGCCCGGCCGTCCCTCTTACGCGAAGAGCCCCCTCACTCGAAGAGCCCGCTCACGCGAAGACGCTGCGCCAGACCGCCCGGGCCGCGTGGTGGCCGGACATGCCGTGCACGCCCGGGCCCGGCGGGGTGGCCGAGGAGCACAGGAAGACGGCCGGGTGCGCGGTGGCGTAGGGGACGCGGGCGAGCCTGGGGCGCAGCAGCAGTCGCAGGCCCGCGACCGAGCCCGTGGCGATGTCGCCGCCGACGTAGTTGGCGTTGCGCGCCGCGAGCTCGGGCGGCCCGGCCGTGGCGCGGGCGAGGACGCGATCGCGGAAACCGGGGGCGAAGCGTTCGATCTGACGTTCAATCACCTCGGTGGCGTCGCCCTCCCAGCCGTTGGGCACATGCCCGTAGACCCAGAAGGTGTGTTTGCCCTCGGGGGCGCGGGTGGGGTCGACGATGCTGGGCTGGGCGGTGATCAGGAAGGGGACGGCCGGGTCGTCGCCCTCGACGGCGGCCCGCAGCGCCTCCCCGATCTCCCCGAAGGTGGGGCCGACATGGACGGTACCGGCCCGGCGGGCGGCCTCGGCCGTCCAGGGCACGGGCGCGTCCAGCGCGTAGTCGATCTTGAAGACGCTGGGCCCGTAGCGGAAGTTCCGGTAGGCGTCGCCGAGTCCCGCGATCCGGGCGAGCGCGGTCGGCGAGGTGTCGAAGACGAACGCCCGGGCGGGCGGCAGGTCGTCGAGGTGCTTGACCTCGAAGCCGGTGTGGATGACGCCGCCCAGCTCGCGCAGGTACGAGCCGAGGGCGTCGGCGATGGACTGCGAGCCGCCGCGCGGTACGGGCCAGCCGCACTCGTGGGCGGCGAGCGCGAAGAGCAGGGCCATGCCGCCGGTGCCGAAGCCGCTGAGCGGGGCGATGCCGTGGGCGGCGAGCCCCGCGAACAGGCCGCGGGCCTTCTCGTCGTGAAAGCGGGTCCTGGCCAGCAGTCCGGCGGACTGCGCCGCGACCAGCCCGAAGCGGGCGTAGGTGACCGGGTCGCGGGGCAGCCCGTCCCACTGGGTGCGCAGAAAGTCGGCGGCCACGGTGTCCCAGCGGCCGTGGAAGGGCGCGACGAGCCGGCGGTAGCGGCCCGCGTCGCGCGGGCCGAACGAGGCGGCGGTCTCGCCTACCCTCCGGGAGAGCACGGCGGCCGTCCCGTCGGGGAAGGGGTGCGCGAGCGGCAGCTCGGGGTGGATCCACTCCAGGCCGTGGAGGTCCAGTGGCATGCCGGCGAAGGCGGGCGAGCGGACCGCGAGGGGGTGGACGGCGGAGCACGGGTCGTGCCGGAAGCCCGGCAGGGTCAGCTCCTCGGTGCGGGTGCCGCCCCCGATGGCGTCGGCGGCCTCGAAGACCTCGACGGCGAGACCGCGCCGGGCGAGTTCCACAGCGGCGGTCAGCCCGTTGGGCCCCGCCCCCACGACGACGGCGTCGAGCATGGTGGCCACCGGGGCTCCCCTCAAGTCGTACCCATCAGCACGGTTCTGTCAGCCGGCGGACGCCAGCAGCCCCAGGATATGCCGCAGCGTCTTCTCGTCCCGCGCGGCACTGAAGGGAAGGGCGTTGCCACCGGTGATCCGGAAGGGCTCGTCCGCGACGGTGGCGCTCGCCCCGCCCGCCTCGGCGACCAGCAGCAGACCGGCCGCGTGATCCCAGGAGTTCTCCCAAGAGAAAGCCAGCGCGTCCAGGGTGCCCCGGGCCACGGCCAGGTACTCCAGCCCCGCCGAGCCGCAGGGGCGGGGGACGACGCCGTCGGTGAGCAGCGTCCCGAGGACGCGCTTCTCCTCGTCGGTGGTGAAGTCGTAGTGCGAGATCGCGACGGTCAGGTCGCGGCCGGGCTCCGGGGAACCGCAGCGCAGCGGTACGCCGTTGAGCACCGCTCCCCCGCCGCGCCGGGCGACGGCCAGCTCGTCGAGCGCGGGGGCGTACGTCCAGGAGGCCAGCAGCTCGCCGCGGTGGGCGAGGCAGACGAGGGTGGCGAAGCCGGGGTCGCCGTGGACGAACTGGCGGGTGCCGTCGACCGGGTCGACGATCCACACGGGGGCGTCCCCGCCGAGGGCGCCGAGCACGGACGGGTCGGCGTGCACGGCCTCCTCGCCGACCACCACCGAGCCGGGCAGCAGGGCGGTGAGGGCGTGGGTGAGCTGTTCCTCGGCGAGCCGGTCGGCGACGGTGACGAGGTCGTGCGGGCCGTTCTTCTCCACGATCTCGTCCGCGGCGAGCTGCCGGAAGCGCGGCAGGATCTCGGTCGCGGCCGCCTTGCGGACCGCCTCCTCGACCTCGCTGAGGTCGCCCTCGAGGAATGCGGCGAGGGACTTTTCGATCGTCTGAACCATACGAATATCGAACCACGTGGGGTCGACCACCGGTGGTGTGGCGATGGCCTCACAATGACGTTCCGGTGAACGCCTGGACACCCGGCCGACTGCCCCGCCGCCTCACAGGCCTCTCACCGTCCCACCGCGTACCCCTGCATCCCGCGCGGATTGGCCGCCGCCGACAGCACGCCCGTCTCCGGGTCGCGTGCCACCGCGCACAGCCGCCCCTCCGACCACGGCCCGCCGACGGTCACCGCGTGCCCCCGGCGGCGCAGCTCGTCGATCGTCTCCCCACCGAGCCGCGATTCGACGGTGACGGCGCCGGGGCGGGCCGTACGCGGGTGGAAGGAACCGGGGAAGCCCTCCTGGTGCCAGTTGGGGGCGTCGATCGCGCCCTGGAGGTCCGGGCCGCCGCGCACCTCGGGGCGCAGCGCGACGGCGAGGAAGAAGTGGAGCTGCCACTGGTCCTGCTGGTCGCCGCCAGGGGTGCCGAAGGCCAGGACGGGCTCCCCGCCGCGCAGGGCCAGGGACGGGGTGAGGGTCGTGCGCGGCCGGCGGCCGGGGGTGAGGCTGTTGGGCAGGCCCTCCTCCAGCCAGGTCATCTGGAGCCGGGTGCCGAGGGGGAAGCCGAGTTCGGGCACGACGGGGTTGGACTGGAGCCAGCCGCCGCTGGGCGTTGCGGAGATCATGTTGCCCCAGCGGTCGACGACGTCGAGGTGGCAGGTGTCCCCGGAGGTGGCGCCGTCGGCGGCGACGGTGGGCTCTCCGCCGCCCGCGACGGCCGCCGGGCCCCCGGGGACGGGGACCCGGGCCAGGCGCGGGGCGCGTCCCCCGGGGCTGCCGGGGCGCAGCTCGTACGAGGCGGTGGCGCCGATCAGCTTCCGTCGCTCGGCGTTGTACGCGTCCGACAGCAGCGCGTCGAGCGGTATGTCGCCGGTGGCGTCGCCGTACCAGGCCTCGCGGTCGGCCATGGCGAGCTTGCTTCCCTCGATGAGGGTGTGGACGTAGTCGGGCGTTCCGTACGCGGGCGGCCGCTCGGGCAGCAGGGCCAGTTGCTGGAGGAGGACGGGGCCCTGGGACCAGGGGCCGGCCTTGCAGACGGTCCAGCCCTGCCAGTCGTGGGTGACGGGGTCCTCGTAGGAGGCGTGGTGGCGGGCGAGGTCGTCGCCGGTGAGGGTGCCCGCGTGGCGTTCCCCGGACGTGTCCAGGGTGGGGCGGGCGGCGGTGCGGACGAGGGCCTCGGCGATGAAGCCCTCGCGCCACACCCGGCGGGCGGCGTCGATCTGTGTCCCGCGGCCGGGCCCGGCCGCCTCGGCCAGGAGGCGGCGCCAGGTGGCGGCGAGGGCGGGGTTGCGGAAGAGGACGCCGGGGGCCGGGGGTCTGCCGCCGGGCAGATAGAGGGCGGCGGAGGACGCCCACTCCGGCTCGGTCTCGAACAGCTCCCTGACGGTGGCCACGGTCGCCCCGACCCGTTCGACGGGCGCGTGGCCGTGCTCGGCGTAGCCGATAGCGTACGCGAGCACGTCGCGCAGGGGCTTGGTGCCGTAGTCGCGCAACAGCAGCATCCAGGCGTCGAAGGCGCCGGGCACGGCCGCCGACAGGGGGCCGGTGCCGGGGACGAGCTCCAGGCCGAGCGAGGTGTAGTGCGCCACGCTCGCCCCGGCGGGTGCCGGGCCCTGGCCGCACAGCACCCGCACCGGTCCCCCGGCGGGGGCGAGCAGCGCGGGCACCTCCCCGGCCGGGCCGTTGAGGTGCGGCTCGACGACGTGCAGCACGAACCCGGCGGCCACAGCGGCGTCGAAGGCGTTGCCGCCGCTCTCCATGACCGCCATCGCGGACTGGGAGGCCAGCCAGTGGGTGGAGGACACCATGCCGAAGGTGCCCTGGAGGGTGGGGCGGGTGGTGAACGAGGGAAACGTCGGGGTCACAGCCCCCAGCAAGGCAGACGGTGGACGGGCACGCAAGGGTTACGGTTGATTCCGCCGTCGGCCGGGTGGCCGACCGGAGGGAACGAGCGGGAGGACGCGGCCGTGCACGGCGAATACAAGGTTCCGGGCGGAAAACTCGTCGTCGTGGACCTGGAGGTCGAGGACGGCTCGCTGCGTGACGTCCGGGTGGCCGGGGACTTCTTCCTGGAGCCCGACGAGGCGCTGCTCGACATCAACCGCGCCCTGGAGGGCGCGCCGGCCGACACCCCCGCCCCGGAGCTCGCCGCCCGCATCGACGCGGCGCTGCCCGAGGGCACGGTGATGTTCGGCTTCTCCTCCGAGGCCGTGGGCGTGGCGGTGCGGCGGGCGCTGGCGCAGGCCACCGACTGGCACCACTACGACTGGCAGCTCATCCACGACGGCCCCCAGTCCCCGGCCCTCCACATGGCGCTGGACGAGGTGCTGACCGCCGAGGTCGCGGCCGGCCGGCGGCCGCCCACGCTGCGGGTGTGGGAGTGGGCGTCCCCGGCCGTGGTCATCGGCAGCTTCCAGTCGCTGCGCAACGAGGTGGACCCGGAGGGGGCGGAGCGTCATGGGATGACGGTGGTGCGGCGGATCAGCGGTGGCGGGGCCATGTTCGTGGAGCCGCAGAGCACCATCACCTACTCGCTGTGCGTGCCGGACGCGCTGGTGCAGGGCCTGTCCTTCGCGGACAGCTACGCCTACCTGGACGACTGGGTGCTGGGCGCCCTCGGCGACATGGGCATCAAGGCCTGGTACCAGCCCCTCAACGACATCGCCACCGAGGCGGGCAAGATCGCGGGAGCCGCGCAGAAGCGGGTCGTCTCGGGCGACGGCGCGGTGCTGCACCACGTGACGATGGCGTACGACATCGACGCGGACAAGATGCTCGATGTGCTGCGCATCGGCAAGGAGAAGCTCTCCGACAAGGGGACGAAGTCCGCGAAGAAGCGGGTGGATCCGCTGCGGCGGCAGACGGGGTTGCCCCGGGAGGCCGTCATCGAGCGGATGGTGGCCTCGTTCCGGGGGCGGTACGGGCTCGTCGACGGTGCGGTCACTCCGGAGGAGATGGCTCGGGCGGAGGAGCTGGCCGCGACGAAATTCTCCTCGGAGGAGTGGACGGCGCGCGTGCCGTAGCGCCTGCGGCGGGCTTCCGTTTCCCGGGGGGCTGAGCCCCCTGGGAAACGGTGAACGATTCACCCCAGCGCGGGGATCACATGCTCCCCGTACGCCTCGATCGTCGCCTCCTTCGCGTCATGCATCGCATACACCGCGAACTGGTCCACACCCAGCTCCCTCAGGTGTTCCAGGCGTTCGCGATGCGCTGCCACCGGCCCCAGCACACAGAACCGGTCGACGATCTCGTCGGGGACGAAGTCCGTCGAGGGGTTCCCGGCCCGGCCGTGGTGGCTGTAGTCGTAGCCGGAGCGGCGCTCGATGTAGTCGGTGAGGGCGTCGGGGACGGCGCCGGAGTGGGTGCCGTAGCGGGTGACGAGGTCGGCGACGTGGTTGCCGACCATGCCGCCGAACCAGCGGCACTGGTCGCGGGCGTGGGCGAGGTCGTCGCCGACGTAGGCGGGGGCGGCGACGCAGATGGTGACGGAGGACGGGTCGCGGCCCGCGTCGGCGGCCGCGTCGCGTACGGCCTTGATCATCCATTCGGTGAGGAAGGGGTCGGCGAGCTGGAGGATGAAGCCGTCGGCCTCGCGGCCCGCCAGGGCCAGGGCCTTGGGGCCGTAGGCGGCCATCCACACGGGCAGCCGGCCGTCGCGGATCCAGGGGATCCGCAGTGTCTTCCCGTCGCCGACGTCGGCCTCGCGGCCCTCCGCCAGGTCGCGGATGACGCGCATCGCCTCGCCGAGCGTGGCGAGGGTGTTGGGCTTGCGCCCGGCCACCCGCATCGCGGAGTCGCCCCGGCCGATGCCGCAGACGGTGCGGTTGCCGTACATGTCGTTGAGGGTGGCGAAGGTGGAGGCGGTCACCTCGGGGGTGCGGGTGGAGGGGTTGGTGACCATGGGGCCGACGACCAGGCGCTCGGTGTGTTCCAGGATGCGGCTGTAGATGACGAAGGGCTCCTGCCACAGTACGGCGGAGTCGAACGTCCAGCCGTAGCGGAAGCCCGCGCCCTCGGCGCGTCTCATCAGGTCCACGACGGCGGTGGCGGGCGGGTCGGTCTGGAGGACGAGGCCGAAGTCCACGTGCGGGGTGCTCCTTAGCTGAGGTACTGGCAGGTGGTGCGGGGGACGTAGCGTCCGTGGCCCGCCCGTCCGGTGAACTTCCTTTTTTCGATGACGGTTTCGCCGCGCGAGAGGACCGTCTCCACCTGCCCGGTGATCTGTTTGCCCTCGTAGGCCGAGTAGTCGACGTTCATGTGGTGGGTGGACGCGGAGAGCGTCTGCCGCGCGTGGGGGTCGTAGATGACGATGTCGGCGTCGCCGCCGGGGGCGATGGTGCCCTTGTGCGGGGCGAGGCCGAACATCCGGGCGGGCGCGGCGCAGGCGATCTCGATCCAGCGGCGGCGGGAGATATGGCCGTCGACGACGGCCTGGTGGAGGAGGTCCATGCGGTTCTCCACGCCGGGCAGCCCGTTGGGGATCTTCGAGAAGTCGCCCCGGCCCAGTTCCTTCTGGCCGGAGAAGCAGAAGGGGCAGTGGTCGGTGGAGACGACCTGGAGGTCGTCGGTGCGCAGCCCGCGCCAGAGCGCGGCCTGGTGCTCGCGCGGCCGCAGGGGCGTGGAGCAGACGTACTTGGCGCCCTCGAAGCCCGGTTCGGCGAGGTTGTCGGTGGAGAGGAAGAGGTATTGCGGGCAGGTCTCGCCGAAGACCGGGAGGCCCTTGTCGCGGGCCTGCGCCAGCTCGGCGACGGCCTCCTCGGCCGAGACGTGCACGACGTAGAGGGGGCTGCCGGCGACCCGGGCGAGCTGGATGGCGCGGTGGGTGGCCTCGGCCTCCAGGAGGGTCCTGCGGACCTCTCCGTGGTAGCGGGGGTCGGTCCTCCCCGCCGCCAGGGCCTGTTCGACGAGGACGTCGATGGCGATGCCGTTCTCGGCGTGCATCATGATCAGCCCGCCGTTGCCGGCGGCCCGCTGCATCGCGCGCAGGATCTGCCCGTCGTCGCTGTAGAAGACGCCCGGGTAGGCCATGAACAGCTTGAAGGACGTCACGCCCTCCCCCACCAGCAGGTCCATCTCCTTGAGCGAGCTCTCGTGCACATCGGAGAGGATCATGTGGAAGGCGTAGTCGACGGCGCACCGGCCGTCGGCCTTGGCGTGCCAGGTGTCCAGTCCGGCGCGCAGGGACTGCCCGCGCGACTGGACGGCGAAGTCGACGACCGTCGTCGTACCGCCCCAGGCGGCGGCGCGGGTGCCGGTCTCGAAGGTGTCCGAGGCGGCGGTGCCGCCGAAGGGGAGCTCGAAGTGGGTGTGGGCGTCGACGCCGCCGGGGATGACGTACTTCCCCGTGGCGTCGATGACGCGGTCGGCGCTCCAGCGCCCGGCGTACGTACTGTCCGGGGCGGCCAGCGCGGCGACCTTGCCGTCCTCGATCAGGACGTCCGCGGTGATCTCGTCGGCGGCGGTGATGACGAGTCCGCCGCTGATGAGCGTGGTGGTCATGGGCCCTCCTCGGCGGCGAGGTCCTGCTGGGCACGGCTCAGCGCCTCTTCGAGGATGGCGGCGCCCTCCTCGGCCTCCGCGACGGTGAGCGTCATGGGCGGGGCGATGCGCAGGGTGTTGCCCTCGCGGCCGCCCTTGCCGATCAGCAGGCCCCGCTCCCGGGCGTGTTCGAGGGTGCGGGCGGCGGCGTCCGGGGACGGTGAGCCGTCGCGGCCGACGAGCTCGACGCCGGCCATCAGCCCTCGGCCGCGCACCTCGTGGACGATCGGCAGGCCCGCGCCGATGGCGCGCAGCCGCTCCAGGAGGAGGCCGCCGACGCGGCGGGCGTTGCCCTGGAGGTCGTGCTCGATCAGATAGGTGAGGTTGGCGAGGCCGGCAGCCATGGTGACGGGGCTGCCGCCGAAGGTGGAGATGGAGTTGGCGCCGAGGCAGTTCATGACGTCGGCGCGGGCGACGACGCCGCCGATGGACATGCCGTTACCGATGCCCTTGGCGAAGGTGAGCAGGTCGGGCGGGCCGCTCGCGGCGTGGGCCTGCCAGCCCCAGAAGTGGTCGCCGGTGCGGCCCCAGCCGGTCTGCACCTCGTCGGTGATCCACAGGATGCCGTGCCGTTTCAGGACCTCGCGGAAGGCGGCGTAGAGCCCGTCGGGCGGCGCGGTGAAGCCGCCGACGCCCTGGACGGGCTCGGCGATCAGCGCGGCGACGGTGCCGTGCGCCTGGCCCAGCACGTCCTCCAGGTCCGCCACGCACGCCTCGATGAACTGCCCGTCGCTCAGGTGGGCGTACGGCCCCCGGCCGCGGACGCCGCCGTGGACGTAGAGCGTCTGGAGGGGCGAGAGGCTGGTGGGCGACCAGCTGGTGTTCCCGGTGATGCCGACGGTGGAGAAGGAACGGCCGTGGTAGCTGTTGCGCATCGCCAGGATCTGGTTGGACCCGCGGTACGTGGTGGCCAGCAGGAGCGCGGCGTCGTTGGCCTCGGTGCCGGAGGTGGTGAAGAAGACCCGGGCGTCGGGGATGCCCGACAGGCTCGCGACGCGCTCGGCGAGCTCGACCATGTGCCGGTCGAGGTAGAGGGTGGAGGTGTGGAGGATGCGGCCTGCCTGCTCGCTGACGGCCTTGGTGACCTCGGGGAGGGCGTGGGCGGTCATCGTGGTGAGGATGCCGCCGAAGAAGTCGAGGTACCGCTTTCCGGAGGCGTCCCAGACGTGCCGGCCCTCGCCGTGGGTGAGCTCCAGCGGCTCGCTGTAGTAGAGGGCGAGCCAGGAGGGCATCACGGCCCGGTGCCGGTCGTGGAGCGGGGCGGCGGGGCTCATGGCCGCACCAGCCCGTCGTAGGCGTCGGGGCGGCGGTCCCGGTAGAACGCCCACTGCCGGCGCACCTCGTCGATCACGTCGAAGTCGAGGTCGCGGACGAGCAGTTCCTCCTTGGTGTCGCTGGCCGGGTCGCCGACGAACTGGCCGCGCGGGTCGACGAAGTAGGAGGTGCCGTAGAAGTCGTTGTCCCCGTACTCCTCCTGACCCACCCGGTTGATCGCGGCGACGAAGTACTCGTTGGCGACGGCGGCCGCGGGCTGTTCGAGCCGCCACAGGTGGGAGGAGAGGCCCCGTGAGGTGGCCGAGGGGTTGTAGACGAGCTGCGCGCCCGCGAGGCCCAGGGCGCGCCAGCCCTCGGGGAAGTGCCGGTCGTAGCAGATGTAGACGCCGATCCGGCCGACGGCCGTGTCGAAGACGGGCCAGCCGAGATTGCCGGGCCGGAAGTAGTACTTCTCCCAGAACCCCTTGAGCTGGGGGATGTGGTGCTTGCGGTACTTGCCGAGATAGGTGCCGTCGGCGTCGATGACGGCGGCGGTGTTGTAGAAGAAGCCGGCCCCCTCGGCCTCGAAGACCGGCACGACGATCACCATGCCGGTCTCGCGGGCGAGGTCGCTCATCCGGCGGACGGTCGGGCCGTCCGGGACGGGCTCGGCCCAGCGGTAGTGCTCGCTCTCCTGCACCTGGCAGAAGTAGGGGGCGTTGAAGACTTCCTGAAAACCGATCACCTTGGCGCCCTGCGCGGCGGCGGCGCGGGCGTGCTCCTCATGCTTGGCGATCATCGACTCGGTATCGCCGGTCCAGGTCGCCTGGACCAGTGCCGCACGGACAACGTTGGCCATGAGCTGCTCCTCAGCCGGGACTTCGAACAGGCTGCGCACGCGAAAGATCCGCGTGTGCATGCGACCGTAGGTCCCGTCACTCCCCGTGGCAAGACCATCGCGCATGTCCCGCGTCCACGCATTTCAGAAAGGCATCCTTGCAAGTTTACCTGTCTTTCTCTTAGGGTGGCCGTATGACAGCCACCACGCTCGACCCGAGGGCCGCCCTCGTCCTCGTCGACCTCCAGAAGGGCATCGTCGCCCTGCCCACCACCCACCCCGCTCCCCCGGCCGACGCCGTCGTCGAGCGCGGGGCCCGCCTCGCCGCCGCCTTCCGCGAGCGCGGGCTGCCGGTCGTCCTGGTACGTGTCGTCGGCGCAGCGCCCGGGCGCTCCGAGGCCCCGCTGCGCTCCGGCCGGCCCCCGGCCGACTTCGCCGAGCTGGTGCCGGAGCTCGGCCGCCAGGACACCGACATCGTGGTCACCAAGCACACCTGGGGCGCCTTCCACGCCACCGACCTGGACCTCCAGCTGCGCCGCAGGGGCGTCACCCAGGTCGTGCTCGCGGGCATCGCGACGGGCGCGGGCGTGGAGTCCACCGCCCGCGCGGCCCACGAGCACGGCTACCACGTGACCGTCGCGACGGACGCCGTCACCGACCCGGACCCCGAGGTGCACCGCTTCTCCGTCGAGAGGGTCCTCCCGCGCCTGGCCGAGACGGACACCACGGACAACATCCTCGCGCTGCTGGGTCGCTGACCCGCACCGGTCGCCGGCCTACACCAGACCGGCGGCGTACACCACCAGCGCGGCGGCGACGAGCGCGTACGCGGCGAGCCCGATCCAGGCGTAGCGGTGGTGGACCCGCTCCGCCCGCGCCGGACAGCCGCCCCGTACCGTCCAGCGCCAGGACAGCACGGTGGCCAGCACCGCCAGCAGCACATAGACGAGCGTCAGCAGATGCAGCCCGTCGATGAGCGTCAGCCCGACCGTGCTCGTGACGACCGTGCTCACCTGCTGAAGGTTCAGCATTACTACAAAGAGGCCCCCGCCCAACAGGGCCAGCCGGCTCTGCATCGAGTCCAGCCGCTCGGCCATGCCCAGCTCATCGCCGTGCGTGGGCAGCAGGAAGGCGGCGGTGGCGAGGAGCACCATGAGGTAGAGCGGCCCGGTCAGCCGCCAGAAGGCCGTGGGGTCGTCGCGCGCCAGGTCCATCTCGACGACCAGCCTGCTGCGGGTGCTGCCCTTGCCCCGGGGGAGCGTGGTGTCGCCGAAGTTCGTCGGGAAGTGCTGCTCGACCGCGGTCAGATGGAATCCGGTGAGCTTCCAGCCGTCGGGGGCGAGCCCCTCGTTGGCACCCGAGTCCTCGTTGTCGGGGGTGAAGCGGAACTTGTCGATCGTGGTGCGGGACGTGATGTTGATCGTGATCCGGTGGCGGTCGTAGGGGAACGCGCGCAGGTCCCAGTCCTGCCGGAAGACGCCCTGGATCCGCACCAGGTCCCGGAACATGCCGGCTTCCTGAGTCACCGAGGGCTCGCTCTTCTCGGCGTCGCTGGAGTTGGTGAACGCCACGTCGGGCAGCGGGTCCAGCTCGCGCTTCGGGCAGACGCTCCAGACCGTCAGCCGCGCCGAGAAGGCGTTCTTGGCGGGGTCGAGGTCGTAGAGGTCGCTGAGATAGGCGCCGACCCGGCAGGTCGGGGCCTCTTTCGCCGGTGTTCGTTCCACCGGGGCCGCGTCCGCGGTGCCGGCTGCCGACAGCCACACCGCGAACGCGCCGATCAGTACCGCCAGGACCCGTGTCAACCGCCGTCGCCCACTCATGACATCAGTGATCGTGGCCCGGCGGCGGCCGCCCCAATCCGCCCCTATCCGGCGCGGAAACGCGCGGCCCCCGCGCGCGCAGGAGCCGTCAGCGCACCGGCGGCTTCCCCTCGGGCCTCACCACCATCGCCGAGCCGCCCCCGCGCCGGCTCTTCTCGGCCGCGGCCAGCCAGCGCCCGTCGGGCAGCCGCTGGACGCCGGTGGCGGCGCCGATCTCCGGATTGAGCTTGAACACATGGCCCTTGGCCTCCAGCCGGCCGCGCAGCGGGCTGTTCCACAGCCCCGGCTCCAGCTCGGTGGCCGCCGCGTTGCGCTGGCTGGCGCGGGGCGCGGCGATGGCGTCGCCGAGCGGCATGCCGCGGTCCACGTGGTTGAGGAGCGTCTGGAGGACGGTCGTGATGATGGTGGCGCCGCCGGGCGAGCCGAGGGCGAAGGCGGGCCTGCCGTGCTCCAGGACGATCGTGGGCGACAGGGACGAGCGCGGGCGCTTGCCCGGACCGGGCAGGTTGGGGTCGTGGACGCCCGGGCTGACGGGGGTGAAGGAGAAGTCGGTCAGCTCGTTGTTCAGCAGGAATCCGCGCCCCGGCACGGTGATACCGCTGCCGCCGGTCTGCTCCAGCGTGAGGGTGTACGCGACGACGTTGCCCCACTTGTCGGCGACCGTCAGATGGGAGGTGTTCTCCCCCTCGTACGGGGTCGGGGCGGCCCGGCCTCCCGTCGCGCAGCGCGAGCCCGGGCGGCGCGGGTCGCCGGGCGCCAGCGGGCTGGTGAGCACAGCGTCGTCCTTGATCAGGCAGGCGCGCGAGTCGGCGAAGCGCTGGGAGAGCAGGCCCTGGACGGGCACGGACTCGAAGGCGGGGTCGCCGACCCAGCGGTTGCGGTCGGCGAAGGCGATCCGGCTGGCCTCGATGTAGCGGTGGAGATAGGTCTGCTGGTCCAGCCGCTTCAGCTCGGAGTTCTCCAGGATGTTGAGGGCCTCGCCGACGGTCGTCCCGCCGGAGGAGGAGGGGGCGATGCTGTAGACGTCCAGGCCCCGGTAGGAGGTGCGGGTGGGGTCCTGCTTGCGCGCGCCGTACGCGCGGAGGTCCCGCTCCGTCAGATCGCCGGGCCGGGCGACGCGTCCGGAGGCCGGGTCGACGGGCGGCTTGCGCACGGTCCGGACCAGGTCGCGGCCCAGCGCGCCCCGGTAGAGGGCGGCCACGCCCTGGTCGGACAGCAGGCCGTAGGTGCGGGCGAGGTCGGGGTTGCGCAGCGTCGAGCCGACGGCCGGGGGCTTGCCGCCGGGCAGGAAGATCTTGGCGGTGGCGGGGAAGTCCTTGAAACGGTCGTAGTTGGCGGCGGTCTGGTTGTGGAAGGTCTCGTCGACGGTGAAGCCGTCGCGGGCCAGCCGCCGGGCGGGCGCCAGGACCTGGCCGAGGCTACGGCTGCCCCAGGAGCGCAGGGCCGTGTCCCAGGTGGCGGGGGTGCCGGGAGTGCCGACGCTCAGGCCGCTGGTGACGGCGTCGGCGAAGGGCAGCGGGCCGCCCTTCTCGATGAAGAGGTCCTTGGTCGCGCTGAGGGGGGCGCGCTCGCGGCCGTCGATGGTGGAGACCTTGCGGGACTTGGCGTCGTAGTAGACGAAATAGCCGCCTCCGCCGATGCCGGCGGAGTAGGGCTCGGTGACGCCGAGGGCGGCGGCGGTGGCCACCGCCGCGTCCACCGCGTTGCCGCCCTTGCGCAGCACCTCGACGCCCGCGGCGGAGGCGTCGGCGTCGACGCTGGCCACGGCGCCGCCGTAGCCGACGGCCACGGGGGACTTGGCGGGGGTGCGGGTGGCCTCGCCGGTGGGCCCGGCGGGCGCGGCGGGCGCGGCGGCCGCGGCGGGCGCGGCGGGCGCCGCCAGCGCCCCGGCGACGAGCGCGGCGGTGGCCGCGAGAACGGGCAGGCTCCGGCGGGGGTTCGGTCTGGCGAGGGCCATGGGTGCCTCCGTGACGGACGAACGGGCCCCGGAGCCTACTCGCGGAGCGCGGCCGCCGACAGGGCACTTGCCCCTGCCGGGCGGGGCCGCCGGTCCGGTCTCACGGTGGGTGCGGGTGCGGCCGTCACGGCACCGCGGGCCGGTGGGGGCTGGTCGCGGACAGCACGGCGCAGCTGCCGATGATGGTCCCGAAGCCGATGTCGTTGCCGCCGATGCCGACGGTCACGAGGCGGGTCTGCTTGCCG